>JBIQMO010000117.1:0-11211 GCA_044463245.1 Gemmatimonas aurantiaca | reverse complement strand
GCTGAACCGTGAAACGGTTCAGCCCGCTCGAAATTAAAGACCTGACCCCGTCGTTACTACGCTTCAGGGGCCGAGTAGCGCCAGAGGGACGACGCCGATCCCGTCCTTGCGGCGGTACGCCTGCGGTCCCGTCGTCACGATGATGGCGTCCAGCAGATCGTCGCCGATCTGCTCCTGCAACCAGTGGAGATGCTTCACGTCATCGTCCGTTATGGTTGCACCAAGCTTGACCTCCACGGCGAGGACCCGCCGGTCGCTCCGGGCCACGATCAGATTGACCTCGTGTCGCCCGCCATGCGTGCGCAGATGCTGAACGAGCGCCTCGGCCGCCTGCGCGTAGACCCGCACGCTCAGGGTGACCAGTGACTCGAAGAGCTGGCCCAGCAGACTGCCGTCACGTGGTGTGAATGAAGCTGGTCCGCTCCCGTGGCCGCCGCGCAGCAGTGCATCTGCGTCCACGCCCAGCAGTCGCGCTGCCAGCGCTGGATCGGCGATCTGATGCTTGGGCGCCTGCGCCAGCGTATTCAAGTTGTTGCGCGAGGGGAGCCAGGGCGGGACCGGGTCGATGATCCAGAGACGCTCGAGCACTTCGCGATACACGATCGTGGATGTCCTGGCCGGCTTCCCTCGCTCGCCCCCGGTGGCCGCATCACGAACCGTCTCGAGCGAAGCCGCCGTGGACGAGGCCGCTGCGTAGGCGGCCAGCCACCTGCGCAGCGTCTCTGGCCGCCGCACCCTGTGCCCCTGCTCCTCGAAGTCGCGATCGACGATTCGCGCGATGTAGCCATCGAGCTGGGCCCGCAGCGCCCGTCCCTGCAGATGGCGGAACCCTGGAAAGCCGGAGGCAAGGATCTCGTGGGTGTACTCCGCGAGCGACAGCTCCGTTGCACCCTCGATCGGCCCCCGCGTTCCCAGCAGCAGCGAGCGCAAGCTCACGGTGGGCTGCTCCACGCCACGCTCGGCCAGAGCCAGCGGGCGCATGCGGAGGCGGACGATCCGCCCGGCCCCGGAATGCGTGTCGTGCTCGCCCGGCGAAGCGGAACCAGTGAGGAGAAACTGGCTCGGGGTGGGGTCGCGGTCGACGGCCCGGCGGACCGTGTCCCAGACCACCGGCAGGCGTTGCCACTCATCGAGCAGGATCGGGCGCTCCCGCTGTAGTAGAAGCGCCGGATCCGCCGCAGCCACCGCCAGTTGCGCCGGATCGTCGAGCTCGATCGTCGTGGTCGCGTACCGGCTGGCTGTGGCGGTTTTTCCGACGCCCTTCGGGCCGTCCACGGCTACCGCGGCCACCTGGTGGAGGAGGGCGTCGAGCTCCGCATCGACTATGCGCGGGAGGTAGGGTGTCATCGGTGGGCGATCATCCGTGGGCGATCACCCGTGGCTCATCGTCGTGCGTTGGCTCATCGCCGTGCGCTCATACCCTACTGTTTCTGCAATCGATATCATACTACGTCAACATGCGATACGCCACTATTTATGCATATTATAAACTACGGTTCATGAGCAGTCTACAAGACCATTATATCATAATATAGACTACTATTTCTGCATATACTACGATACCATTTCAGCGGTTACCGTGGCTCATGACGACGCCGCTGAGCAGAGGTCGCCCTGCGTAGCCGCTGCGGCGTGTGCGCCCACCGCGAATAGGGGCTGCCGGCTCCTCGTCCATCCGAACAAATGAGGCGGCTCACACGTGATGGTGTATGGTGCGCTCGTGCCCTCCGGGGGCCTCTCCGCAGCTCCGCACTCCGATGGACATCGCCAACCGCGAGCTTCCCCGTGCCGGCGAACGTCGTTCCCCCATCCTGACCACGAATGCATCGTATCGTCGGAGGCTCGCTCGCGATATCCGGGAATGTGGCCCAGCCGAACGAAGCGGCCCTCCGCCGCGATCGTCGCCACCGCAACGTAGATGCTTCCGCGCTCCCCGCGGACGCGGCGATCGGGCTCCTCGCCCTCACGCCCAGCTTCGACTACCACGCGTCCACAACCGAGATGAACGAGCGCTCCGCGGAGCTCCTTGCGCGATTCCGCCGCGGGGAGGATGACGCGTTCGAGGATGTGTTCCGGGAGTACGCGTCGCAGCTCTGCACGTTCGCAGTGCACTTCACCCGGTCGAGAGACCTCGCAACTGAGGTCGTGCACGACGTCTTTCTTCTCGTGTGGGAGCGGCGCGAGCGGCTCGACGTGCGGACGAATCTGCGTGCCTACCTCTACAAGGCCACGCGCAACCGCGCGCTCGAGGTGGCTCGCCGCGACACCTTCTTCAGGCGGTGGGCCGACAGGACTTCGCGCGAACAGGAGTACGACGACTCCGCGCGGCTAGCGCCCACGCCGCACGAACAGCTGGAGCGCGACGAGCGGGCCGCTGCTCTCCAACGGGCGATCGATTCGCTGCCCGAGCGACGGCGCATGGTGCTTCTGCTCCGGTGGCGCGACGGCCTGCACAACGATGAAGTGGCGGAGATCATGGGGATCTCGGTCAAGACCGTCGAGAACCAGATCACCCAGGCTCTGCGCGTGCTGCGCGAGCAGCTCTTCGAGCATGATGACTGACTCACTGGCCGGCGTGGATGGGGGCCAACGTGCTCTCCTCCATCTCATCCGCGTGAACGATCCATACTCTCCCGCACTCCGTCACCATGTCCCATCGCGTTGACGACATCCTTCTCGACCGCTACGCCGCCGGCGAGTGTGCTCCTTCGGAGCGCGCCTACGTCGAGCAAATGCTGGCGGCGGATGCGGCGTGGGCGCGGCGCCTCGAGGAGATCCGGACGCTTCGGAGCATGACCCGCGAGCTGCCGCAGGCATGGGACGTGGAGCGGCTCTGGAGCGGAATGCGGGAGCGCCGCGCGGCGGCGGCCCGGGCGGAATCGGCAGCGCCTCCATCGGACACGATCTCCCCGGGCGGCGGCCGCCGCGCCGCGTCCGCGCGAGTGACCGGCGCGATCGCACCAGCGCCGCGGCGGAGCTGGACGATGCTCGCGCGAATGGCCGCGGCCATCACGATTGCCGCCGGCGTGAGCGCGCTCTGGTACGTGCAGCAGGGAGTGCGTGGCGGAGCCCCGGCGCACTACCAGCTCGAAGCGCAGAACGGCCGCGTCACCAGCGCCCGGCTCTCCGATGGCAGTCGGGTCACCCTCGCCGCGGGGAGCGTGCTCGACGTGCCGCGCGAGTTCGGACGCGAGCGCGACGTCACCCTCGTGGGCCAGGCGTACTTCGAGATCGCGCACGACAGCACGCGGCCCTTCCGCGTGCACACGCGCGGTACGTTCACCCGCGTGCTCGGGACGAAGTTCGACGTGCGCGCGTATCCCGAGGACTCCGGCGTCACCGTGCTGGTGACGGAGGGGCGTGTGGAGTTCGGAGTGGATGGAGGAAAGGGCGGCCGGCCTGAAGCCGCGTCCACTTCCGGAGTGGGGGGCGCCGTCACACTCACTCCGGTCACGCTCACTCCGGGAGATCGCGCGCGCCTGGAGCCCGGCGGACAGTTGCGCGTGGAGCACGGCGTCGCCGTGGACCGCGAGCTCGCGTGGATGCAGGGACGCCTCGTGTTCGTGGATGCTCCGCTGTCGACCGTGGCGCGCGAGGTAGAGCGGTGGTACGACGTGCACATCGTCGTCGAGGATACCTCGCTGGCGAGTGCACCGGTGACGGCGTCGTTCGGAAACGAGCCCGTGGATGGGATACTCCGCGCTCTGGCCATATCGCTCGACGTGCGGCTTACCCGACAGGGCGACACGGCGTGGCTCGGTACGCCGCGATGAGTTGGTGCGCACGCGGCTCGTGGCGCGAGACGCGTCGCACCCCGGAACCTCTCACATGACGATCCCATGACCGCGTGGCGCGACGTGGCGCGCGCGATCGTCCTTCGATCCTTCGCCTGGAGTGGCCGCATGACAGCTCGCGGGGCAGCTCTGTTGCTGGCCTGTTGTATCTCTCTGACCTGGGTGATCCCACCGCACCGCGCCATGGCGCAGAACACGTCGGCCGTAGCGGTCGGTGGGCGGCAGAGCGGGAGTGCGGTGGTGGGTGGTGTTAGTGGCTCCCGGAGTAGTGGCGACACCCTGCTGGCGCCGCTGGAGCGGCGAGTGTCGCTCGCGCTCACCGGCGCCACGATCCGTGCCGCCCTGCAGGAGATAGTCTCGCAGACGAGGATCAACCTCTCGTACAGCGCTCGCGTGGTGCCCGTGAATCGGCGAGTGTCCGCGCACCTCACCAACGTGACGGTGCGGGCCGCGCTCGAAGCCGTGCTCGCGGGAACGGGGATAGAGGTGCGGGAGGAGGATGGGCGCATCATCCTCGCACGACGACACGAGGTGAAGACGTCCGAGGCGAGTGAAGGCGACACCACCGGTCATGCTGCGGTGGTGGTGCGGGTGCTCGATACGACGACGGCGAAGCCGATCGCGGGGGTAACGGTCGGGATTCAGGGGATGCAGCTCACGACGACCACTAACGAACAGGGGTACGGGTTGCTGCAACACGTACCCTCGGGACTCCGCGTGGTCACTGTTCGCTACCTCGGCTACGCGCCCGCCGAGCGGCAAGTCGTGGTACCCGACAGCAGCTACGTCCGCGTGGACATCGCGCTCCACATGGGGATGACGCGGCTGCAGGATGTGGTGACGACGGCCACGGGTCAGCGGCGGCGCTACGAGCTGGGGAACGACATCACGGTCCTGAACGTCGACTCGATCGTGGCGACGCAGCCCGTCTCGAGCGTGACCGACCTGCTCGAGGGGCGGGTGCCGGGACTCACGGTGCAGCACACGAGCGGGGCGCCGGGGGATCCGAGCCGGTTGCGGCTGCGGGGGACGAGCAGCGTGCTGCGCGGGAACGACCCGATCGTGATTCTCGATGGCATCCGCGTCTATGCCGCGCAGTCGGACTCCACGAGCGCCAACCTCGCCTCCAGTATGTGGAATGGCGCCGGGCCCATCGCTGCGCCGTCGCCGCTCGACCAGATCGATCCCAACAGCGTCGCGACGATCGAGGTGATGAAGGGGCCGAGTGCGGCGACGTTGTACGGGCCGGACGCGGCGAACGGAGTGATCGTGATCACCACCAAGCGCGGAAGCGCGGGGCCCGCGCGCTGGACGGCGAGCGCCTCGCGCGGGCTGTCGTACATGCCGGGACAGTACCCCCTTGGAGTCTATCGACTGGGGCAGAACAACAACGGGGATCTGGCGCTCTGCGCGCTCACAGACTTCCACTGCCGCGCGGACAGCCTGGTGCGCTTCCAGGCGCTCAACAACGACCGGTACTCCGTGCTCGGGCGCGGACAGAACACTAGCCTGTCGCTGGGTGTGTCGGGCGGGAGCACCGCGCTCACGTACGCCCTCACCGGGAGCTACGGCGACGAGACAGGGATCCCGGAGCTGCCCGACGTGGAAGCGGCACGCTTCGCCACTCTGCACGGCGGTGCCGCACCCCCAAAGTGGATGCGCCGTCCGCAGCGGCTCACGCGCTGGAGCGGGACGAGCCGGCTCACGGCGAAGCTGGGCGCCAAGGCCGACGCCTCGCTCTCCACGACACTCACCCGGGAGAAGCAGCAACGCTCGACTCTCGAGCAGCAGATCACGGCGCTGATGACCACGTACATCGACCCGACGACGGGGACGTACTACCGGGCGAATAGCAACTCCTTCTCGCAGACCAATGAGCTACTCCCGGATTTCTATCAGCGGGCAACGGACGACGCGACCAACTTCACGAACGCGGCCAACGTCACCTGGCGCCCCCTGACCTGGCTCACGACGAGCGCCGACGGGGGGATCAACGTGATCAGCCGCGATGACGAAGTCCTCCTGCCGCGCGGGATGAAGCTCACCACAGATACCTCGGGACTCCTGAACATCGGACACGGGGGGAGCGTGGTAAGCACGGTAAACCTGCGCGCCACCGCCATCGCTCCGCTCCCATTGGGTTTCCACCTCCAGATCGCGACGGGCGCCAACTACTCCAGGACGTCGCAATCGGCGCTCATCACGGGGGTCAGGGGACTGGCGGCTGGCACGAGCTCCATAAGCGGTGCGGACGAGATCGTGCTGGCGACTCAGAGCGGAAGCGACGTGACCAGCTTCGGGTGGTACCTCGAGCCGTCGTTCACTCACCGGAAGTTCACCATCACCACCGGGCTCCGGCTCGATGGCAGCTCGAGCTTCGGGTCGCACGTGCATCTACCTGTCTTCCCGAAACTCGGCGCCTCGTGGCTCATCTCCGAGGAGCCGTTCTTCCCGCTCAAGAACATGTTCGATGTGTTCCGCATCCGCGCGGCGTACGGGCGCGCCGGCGTGTGGCCCGGGCCGGCCGACCAGCTCCGGTTGTACACGACCTCGCGCCCCTG
Organism: Gemmatimonas aurantiaca; assembly: GCA_044463245.1. Classification (GTDB taxonomy): domain Bacteria; phylum Gemmatimonadota; class Gemmatimonadetes; order Gemmatimonadales; family Gemmatimonadaceae; genus JADGGM01. The sequence goes on along the minus strand of JBIQMO010000117.1, from coordinate 4,856 downwards.
GCTGGGTGGAGGCTTCCGGGATGGGCTCGATATCTCGCGGATAGGTAACAGCGAATTGCGACCGGAGCGCTCTTCGGAGCTGGAAGGTGGATTTGACGCCGACATGTTCGGCGACCGGCTCTCGGTCGGGCTCACCGGTTACCGGAAGATGCGCTACGACGCGATCATGTCCGTCCCGGTGGCGCCGTCGGTGTACGGCAATTTCGTGAGCATGCTCCGCAACATCGGCGTGATCCGGAACATGGGGCTCGAGCTGAACGTGACGACACAGCTCGTGCGTACCGACCCTTTCACCTGGAGCACCACGTTCAACCTGAGCCGGAACCACAATATGGTGACCGAGCTCGGGGCGGGTGTGACGCCATTCGGAACGAACGACGCGCGCGTGGTGGCTGGTTATCCGCTCTTCGGCCGGTGGGCCCGGCCGATCCTCGGCTATGCCGACGTGGATTCCAACAACGTGATCACACGCAACGAAGTCCAGCTCGGGGACAGTCTGATGTTCATGGGGGCGAGCGAGCCGAGCTACCAAGCGAACCTCTTCAGCACGTTCTCATTCCTGCGCGGCGTACTCACCGCGAGCGTCGGCTTCGGGTATCAGGACGGGCTCACCCAAATGAACAGCACCATCAGCGGTCCGGGGAGGGCGGTCTTCTCGCCGGGGCAAAGTGATCCGTCCTCCCCGTTCGGCGAGCAGGCAGCCGTGGTCGTGATGAGCGAGACCTATTACGGGATGCTCCAGACGGTGAACACGCTCCGGCTCAACAGCATCTCCGTGGCGTTCAACGCGCCGCCCTCGCTCGCCCGGCGCTTCGGGACCCAAGCGCTCTCGATCGCGCTGCAAGGGACGAACGTGGGGCTCTGGACCAACTACACCGGAAAAGATCCGAACGTGAACGCGTTCGCGACGGGGAACTCGGTGATGGACACCGGTGTGCTGCCGATGCCGCGGTCGTGGCGGCTCACGGTCCGTACCACCTACTGAGCGGAGTGCTCCCATGCCAATGATCTTTCTCTCGTCCATTGCACTCCGGTCTCGCCGTCGCGTCCACGCCGGCGCGCGCTCGGGGCTCGCGTTGCTCCTCGCAGCGGCTCTCGCCGGGTGCTCGCCGGAGAAGCTGGCGGGGAACGACCAGCTCCCGCCCGACGTGCCCGATCCCGCGCAGGCCCACACGCCGGCGGGCGCCGTCGCCGCCTATCACTCGGCGATCGTGCAGCTCAGGACTGCCTTCGGCGGCGATGATTGGTCGTTCGTCCCGGTCACGGGGATCCTCACCGACGAGCTGCGCTCGGGAGACCTGGGGAAGTTGAGTGCGATGACCGACCCCATGCTCATCGACAGCCGGTTCATGTCGGAGGATCCAGGGATCGGCGACGATTCCACCACGCCCGTCCCCATCTGGTGGGTGTACGGGCTCCTGCACAAGTCGCGTGGGCAGGCGCGCCAGGCGCGCGGGGCGCTGCTCGCCTACGCCCCGGACAGCTCACGCGCGCTCGTGGGCCAGCTCGATGCCATCGAGGGGTACGCGGACGTCTTCCTCGCGGATCTCTTCTGTTCTGGTGTGCCGCTCAGCACGCTCGACTTCGGCGGCGACTTCACCTACCAGCCCGGGTCGAGCACGGAGGATGTCTACCAGCACGCGGTGGCGCTCTTCGACTCGGCGCTCGCCGTGTCGGCGGACAGCGAGACCGTGATGAACCTCGCGCGCTTGGGGAAGGGGCGCGCGCTGCTCGCGCTTGGCCGGTACGCGGAGGCGGGGCAGGCGGTGGCCGACGTACCTGACGACTTCCGCTACGCGTTCGACTTCAGCGCCACCGCGGCCCCGAACTCCACCAGTGGTAACGCGAACAAGATGTACGCTTACGACGACTTTGGGTTTAGCTCCTCTACCAACATGGCGTCGACGATGGTGGATGCGGAAGGCGGGAACGGGCTCCCGTACATCACGAGCGGCGACCCCCGTTCGGCGTGGGTGTCGAACACGGACATTTACGGGCACACGCTCGTGCGTCCGGCGGCATACCCCTCCGATGGCAGCGGCTCACTCGTTCTGGCGAGCGGCGTGGAGGCGCGTCTGATCCAGGCCGAGGCGGCGCTCCAGGTGGAGGGCACGGCGTGGCTCGCGATGCTCAATGCACTCCGCACCGACGGCACCTTCGACACGCGGCCGAACGCCGACGATCAGGCGAAGACCGACACTCTCTGGCACGCTGGCACTGGCGGCATCACCGGACTCGCGCCGCTCACCGATCCCGGCACGCCGGACGGGCGCGTGTCGCTGCTCTTCCAGGAGCGCGCGTACTGGCTCTTCCTCACCGGCCACCGCCAGGGCGACCTGCGCCGGCTCGTGCGCGAGTACGGGCGCGACCCGGAGATCGTCTACCCCACCGGTGCCTACCCGGGGGCGTTCGATACGTACGGCGGCGACGTGACCGCGCCGATCCCCGGTACGGAGCGTGTGAGCAATCCGTTATTCACCGGCTGCCGTAGTCGAGGAGCGTGAGCCCATGACTCTCAAAAGATTGATCGGCGCGCGGCGCCGGCTTGCGATTCGTCCCCTGCTTGCTGGTGCCACCGCGCTCGCGCTCCTCGCGGCCGGCTGTGCCCCCGATGCCGCGGTTGCGCCGCCGCCGCTGATCAACGATCCGAACATGTACTGGGCGCTCACGCTCGACCATCACGCGGTCACGATGTCCACCGTGGCACCGTACGACACCATTCATTTGACGGCGACGCCGCGCACCTCTGACGGCACACCGATCGACACCCTGCCGGCGCCGACGTTCACGTCACTCGACCTGGAGCGGGCAGAGGTGAGCGCCGACGGCCTCGTGCACGTCATCGAGATCGGGAACAGGATCCCGGTGGTGGCCACGCTCTTGGTCGGGAATCTCCGGCACGCGGACACGGCGTTCATCAACGTGACCGACGCGACCAGTCCGCCGGTGCTCGACACCTTCTCCATTCATCCGGTTCCTCCAGACAGCGCTAAGACCGGTGTCGCGAAGCTGATCCAGTCACGGGCAACGACCGCCGACGGGACGCCGATCACGGGGCTCTCCGTCTATTTCACGGTTTCCGACTTCACGACGGCCAGCATCGACCGCGTGCTCGGGCGGCTCTCGCCGGTGCGCGCGGGAGAGGTGACCGTGATAGCGTCGGCCACCGCGTACGGCGTGACGAAGGCGGACACGGTGAGGTACAGGATCGGGAATCCAGTCACCGCGTTTGTCAGCGTCGCGGCGATGAGGGACGCGAGTGGCCGGGCCATCAACGGCTTCAAGCCGAATTCCCTACTGATCGGCCCGGGGGGCACGGTAACAATCGCCAACCAGACGGGCGTCGCGACCGACCTGACGTTCGATGATCCCACGAATATCGTGCCGGACAGCGCCTACTGCGTGCCGCCCTACACAGCCCTGGCTCCGGCGCTCTGCGCTGGCGGGAACGTCGACGCGTTCGCCAAGGATGCGAACGACCCGTACGGCCTCACGGCGCTACGCGTGCGCCGCTTCCCGGTGCCGGGCACCTATCACTACCACAGCACGATCTTCGGCACCTCCGGCACCATCGTGGTGACCGACGAGATCTCGCCGACACCCTGATCTCATGCCACTCACAAGACGAAGTCTTCTCAAGGCCGGCGCGCTCGCGGCGGCGGCCACGGCCCTGCCGCGCCCTCTCCTGGCGCAGCTCGGCCGCCATCCCGAGCCACTCCCCCCGATCGAGGACCCGCGGCTGCAAGTGCTAGCCGCACGAGCGCTCGAGGCGGCGCGGGCGGCGGGTGCGAGCTACGCCGACGTGCGCCTCACGCACACGCACGATCGGCGATTCTTCGCGGCAGCCACCCACGATGACGAGAGCATGGAGGTGGGGGTGCGCGCTCTGGTCGATGGCTACTGGGGGTTCGCCTCGGGGCCGGTGTGGGCGCCGAACGAGCTGGCACGGCTGGGGCGCGAGGCGGTGCACCAGGCGAAGGTGAACGCGCTGGGGAAGCCACGCGTGGTGGAGCTGGCGCCGGTGCCGGCGGTGGCGAATGGGCACTGGGAGATGCCCGTCGCCATAGACCCGTTCGCGATCTCGCCCTTCGAGGTCCAGGACTTCCTGACCAGCCTCGACATCTACTCCCGCCGGATTCCGCACGCGGGCACGACTCGCAACATGGCAGCAGCCACGATGCAGGAGAGAGCGTTCGCGTCCACCATGGGGAGCTACTGCACGCAGCGCTGCTATCTCATGGAAGGGGTTCTCACCATCGGACTGGCGCTGGAGAATCCAGAGCGGCGTGGTAGTGTCGAGGTGGAGTGCCTGTCGGCCGCGGGGATGGGGTGGGAGCTGTACGCCGCTGAGCGGATCCCGCGGGTGCGCGAGCAGCCGTTGTACCAGGAGATGCGCCGCCGCGTCGAGGAGCTGAAGGAGGACATGATGCTCCCCGTGAAGCCGGTGGAAGTGGGACGCTACGACACGGTGCTGGACGCAATCTCGATGGCGAGCCTCGTCGACGGGACGCTCGGCCGGGCCACCGAGCTCGATCGGGCGCTCGGCTTCGAGGCGAACGCCGGCGGGACGAGCTACCTGGGCGATCCCCTCGGCATGCTCGGCACCTATCAGGCTGGGGCGCCCATGGTCACACTCACCGCCGAGCGCTCGGAGCCCGGGGCGGCGGCCACAGTGAAATGGGACGACGAAGGCGTGGAACCGGACACATTCCACCTGGTGAAGGACGGCGTGCTCGCCGACTTCCAGACCACGCGCGAGAGCGCGGGGTGGCTCAAGGATTACTACATCAAAGCGCGGCGCCCGGTGCGCTCGCACGGGTGCGCGGGCGCTTCGTCGGCGGTGGAGGCGCCGCTCC
>JBIQMO010000116.1:0-11246 GCA_044463245.1 Gemmatimonas aurantiaca | reverse complement strand
GAAAAGAAAGTGACCTTGTGAATTCGTTCACTTGGGGGATACCCGCCGGTATGCTTGACCGTCCTTGGAAGGGTATGTTAAGTATACCGGCACCCCCCTCGCCGCCCTTCAATGGCGGTGCTTCAGAGCCCGCTCCACCCCGCAACGCGGAAATCAATGTCGCACGATAAACACCTGCGCTGCTCGTTCTGCGGAAAGTCCAAGGATTCAGTCCGGAAATTCATCTCCGGCCCATCAGTCTACATCTGCAACGAATGCATCTCGCTCTGCAACGAGATTCTCGCTGAGGACGAGGAGCGCGAGGTAGCCGAGGCGATCACCCAGGTCCCCACTCCGCAGGAGATCAAGGACGTCCTCGACCAGTACGTGATCGGGCAGGAGAAGGCGAAGAAGGCGCTCGCCGTCGCGGTGTACAACCACTACAAGCGCATCAACTGCTCGTCCGGGCGCGAGGACGATGTGGAGCTCGACAAGTCGAACATCCTCCTCATCGGTCCCACGGGCGTCGGCAAGACGCTGCTGGCGCAGACGCTCGCGCGCATCCTCGATGTGCCCTTCACCATCGCCGACGCCACCACGCTCACCGAGGCGGGGTACGTGGGCGAGGATGTCGAGAACATCCTCGTTCGACTCCTGCAGGCCGGCGAGTTCAACGTGGCCGAGTGCGAGCGCGGGATCGTCTACATAGACGAGATCGACAAGGTCGCACGCAAGAGTGAGAACCCGAGCATCACGCGCGACGTCTCGGGCGAGGGCGTGCAGCAGGCGCTCCTCAAGATCCTCGAGGGCACGGTCGCTTCCGTTCCGCCGCAGGGCGGGCGCAAGCACCCGCAGCAGGAGTACATCCAGATCAACACCAAGGACGTGCTCTTCATCTGCGGCGGTGCGTTCGACGGGCTCGAAAAGATCATAGAGTCGCGTACGGGACGCAGGCAGATCGGCTTCACGAAGGAAGAAGTGCAGAGCGGAAAGCCGGAGGACCTCGCGAAGAACCCGTTCGCCGAGGTGGAGCCGGACGATCTCCTCCGCTACGGGCTCATTCCCGAGCTGGTGGGCCGCCTCCCCGTGACCGTGGCGCTCGAGTCGCTCGACGAAGAGGCGCTCGTGCGCATCCTCAAGGAGCCGCGCAACGCGCTCACCAAGCAGTACACCAAGCTCTTCGACCTCGAGGAGGTGAAGATCACCTTCGAGGAGTCGGCGCTCCGCGCGATCGCGCAGAAGGCGATCAAGCGTGGAACTGGTGCGCGCGGGCTGCGCGCCATCCTCGAGGAGATCATGACGGACGTCATGTTCGATCTCCCGAGCCGCGACGACATCACCGAGGTCAAGATCACCGAGAGCTGCGTCGTCAACGGCACCACCCCGCTCCTCGAGATCTCTCCCAAGCGGCACAAGAAGGAAGCATAGCGGCAGACGCTCCCCACATGACAACCATATCGCTCACCCGGGGCGAGGAAAGTTACGCGGTGCCCGACCGGCTCCCCGTGCTCCCGCTCCGGGAAGTCGTCGTCTTTCCCTACATGGTGGTCCCGCTCCTGGTGGGACGCCCGGGATCGCTCGGCGCCATCGAATCGGCACTGACCGACGACCGGTGGGTCTTCCTCGTAGCGCAGCGCGATGGCGAAGTGCAGGAGCCCTCTGCGGCCGATCTCTACCGCGTGGGTGTGGTGGGACGCGTGCTGCAGATCTCGCGCATGGCCAACGGCACCACAAAGGTGCTCCTGGAGGGCGTGGCGCGAGCGCGGGTGACCCGCTACTCGCCGAACGACCTCTTCCTGCGCGCCACCATCGCTCCCCTCCCCTTCGCGTCTGCCGGCGAGGAGAGCACGGGCGAGGCAGCGCCGGCCGTGGTTGGCGACGGAGGCGTGGTCACGGAGGCGGGTAAGGCGGGTGAGGCGGGTGAGGCGGGTGAGGACGCGCTCTCGCGCCGGGTGGGCGCACTCTTCGAGGAATACGTCACGCTGCACCGTCGGCTCCCCGGCGAGGTGCTGGCGCTCGTGCAGGGGAGCGAAGCGCGCGAGCGACAGGCGTTCGCGGTTGCCGCACACCTGCTCATCCGCACGGAACAGAGACAGCAGCTCCTCGAGTCGAGCTCGATGCGATCGCTCCTCGAGCAGTTGTCCGCCATGCTCTCCGCCGAGATCGAGATCCTGCGGCTCGAGCGGAAGATCGAGAGCGATGTGCGCGGCTCGCTCTTCCAGAATCAGCGCGAGTTCTACCTGCAGGAGCAGCTCAAGGCGATCCACCGTGAGCTTGGTCAGGGCGAGGGCGACGACCTCGAGGAGCTCGAGGCGCTGCTCGCGAAGAAATCCCTCCCCGAGCACGCGCGCGAGCGCGCCGACCGCGAGCTGCGCAAGCTGCGGCGCACGCCAACGCTGAGCCCCGAGTACACCGTGGTGCGGAACTATCTGGATTGGCTCGTGGGTCTCCCGTGGAGCGAGCGCACCGACGACGTGCTCGACGTGGCGCACGCCCAGCGCGTGCTCGATGAAGACCACTTCGGGCTGGACGACGTGAAGGACCGGATCCTGGACCACATCGCCGTGCTCGCCCTGGTCGGAAAGCTCGAGGGCCCGATCCTCTGCCTCGTTGGTCCTCCGGGAGTGGGGAAGACATCGCTCGGCCGCTCGATCGCGCGTGCTCTGGGGCGCGAGTTCGCGCGCATGTCGCTGGGCGGCGTGAGGGACGAAGCGGAGATCAGGGGACACCGGCGGACTTACATCGGTGCGCTCCCCGGCCGCGTCCTGCAGGCGATGCGGAAGGCGAAGGTGGTAAACCCCGTCATCCTGCTCGATGAAGTCGACAAGATGGGCCAGGACTGGCGCGGGGATCCGGCCGCCGCCCTCCTGGAGGTGCTCGACCCCGAGCAGAACAATGCGTTCAACGACCACTACATCGAGGTCGACTACGACCTGTCGCAGACGCTCTTCATCACGACCGCGAATTCGCTGGCGCAGATTCCCGAGCCGCTGCGCGATCGGATGGAGATCATTCGTCTGCCGGGATACGTGGACCACGAGAAGTACGCGATCGCGCGGCGCTACCTGATCCCGCGACAACTGAAGCTGCACGGTCTGGATCCCGAGAAGGTGAGCATCACGCCCGAAGCGGTGGCAGCGATCGCGCGCGGTTACACGCGCGAAGCGGGTGTGCGTGACCTGGAGCGGAAGCTGGCGAAGATCGCCCGCAAGCTCGCGAGACGGGCGAGCTCCACTCCGTCTTCGCCGTCCACGTCATCTCCGTCATCCCTTTCAGCCCCATCAACCCCATCAGCCCCTTCAGCCCCTTCAGCCCCTTCAGCCCCTTCATCCCCTTCATCCCCGTCATCCCCGCGAAAGCGGGGATCCATGTCGCCTGGCTCGCAAGTGGATCCCCGCTCTCGCGAGGATGCACATGAAGTCATCACCAAGGTAGACGCCGCCGACATCCCCGAGCTCCTTGGCGTCGCGCCCTTCGAAGACGAAGCGGCCGCGCTCGAGGATCGCGTGGGCGTGGCCACCGGCCTCGCCTACACCAACACCGGAGGGGACCTCCTCGAGATCGAGATCGCCGTGGTTCGCGGGCGCGGTCGGCTGCAGCTCACCGGCACACTCGGCGACGTGCTCAAGGAGTCCGCGGGCGCCGCACTCACGTATGCTCGCTCGCGCGCGCACCTGCTCGGCATCGACCCCGAGTTCGCGCGTGGTCGCGACATCCACGTGCACATCCCGGCCGGTGCTACGCCCAAGGACGGCCCTTCCGCCGGGATCGCCATCGCCACCGCCCTCGTGAGTGCGCTCACTGGTGTGCCCGTGCGCGGCGACACCGCCATGACGGGCGAGGTGACACTGCGCGGGCGCGTGCTTCCCATCGGTGGCCTCAAGGAAAAGCTCGTTGCGGCGCGGCGCATGGGGATCACGCGCATCATCATCCCACACGCGAATGCGCGTGAGTTGAGCGAGGTGAGCGAGGACATCCGTGCGGGGCTCGAGTTCCATCCGGTGTCCAGGATGGACGAGGTGCTCTCCGTGGCCCTGCGCGGCGCACTCACCGACGTGGCTGCGGAGCTCGCGCAGGAGCAGGTGACCCACTAGTGACCGCGAAGCCGCTCGCTGTGAACCGGCTGCAGGCACGGACCCGTGGCGATCAGCTCCCCACCCCCTGGGGAGCTCGCTGCTATCTGCTTTCTGCTGTCTGCTCCCTCCCCACATGACCGACCCCCTCCCCATCCGTCACCTCGAGTTCCTCGGCGGGCTCGCGAAACCGGGCGGATGGCGGCCGGAGGGCAACCTGCCCGAGATCGCCTTCAGCGGGCGGTCCAACGTCGGAAAGTCATCGCTCCTGAATCGGATCGTGCGGCGCAAGGCGCTCGCGCGGGTCAGCAAGACACCGGGGAAGACGCGCGAAATAAACTTCTTCGAGGTGAACCGCGAGCTGGTACTGGTGGATCTTCCCGGCTACGGATTCGCGCGAGTGTCGAAGGAGCAGCGCGCCGAGTGGCGGCCGCTCATAGAGGGATACCTGAACCGGAGCGAGCAACTGCGTGGAGTAGTTCAGCTCCTGGACGTGAGACACGCGCCCACCGCGGACGATCTGCAGATGGTGGAATTCCTCGCGGGACTCGAGGTACCCACCATCATCGTGCTCACCAAGGTCGACAAGCTCACGAAGAGCGCGATTGCCAGGCGCGTGGATGAATTCGTGGAGGAGCTGGGCGTCGTCCGTGAGCAACTGGTGCCGTTCAGCTCCGTGACCGGTCAGGGGCGAGACGAGCTGGCCGAGGCGATCGTCGAGCTGGCACGTGGCCCTGCCTGGAGATCGGGCGAGTGAGACGGGGACGGATGCGGATGGTAGCGCACGCAGCGATGATCGCGAGCGTGTTCGCGCTCTGCGCCTGCGGCGCCGCGCCGGCGGCATCGAGCAGTGCGGGCGAACAGGCGCCCGCGCCGGTGAGGGGGAGCGGCGCGGACAGCGGAGCGGATGATCTCGTGCCGGCCGGATACGGATCGCTCAGGCAGGACGACATCTCGGTGAAAGTACGGCTGCAGGGAGTGCTCGTGAGGGCGATCCCGCTCGAGGAGTCGGTGATCCGCCTTCTCTCACCCGATTCGTACAGGGCGCTGCGCGATCTGCGCGATGCCGGTGGCCGGCGCGAGCAGATCCAGCGCGCGGCACAGCGAGTTGGAGTGCAGGACCCCAGTCTCTGGTACGTGTCGTACTTCGGGCTGCAGCCCGATGCCCAGTACGTATCGGGCGACATGGACATCGTCAGTGGCGGGCGGGACTACAGGCCGCTGGAAGTGATACCACTGACGGCGGGCTTCGGATCGCAGCGCGTGAACCAGCGCGAGGTGCAAAGCGCGATCTACATCTTCGATCACGGGATCGATACCGATCACGCGCTCACGGTGACGGTGCAGTCGGTACCGACGACGAGCTGGACGCAGGTCATCCCGGTGATCGAGAGGGAGAGGGCGCTGGTGAGGTCGAGGGTGAGGAGTAGGTAAAGGATCAAGCTATAGCCGCGAATCAGCTTGCCATACAATATCCGAGTGGCCTCTCCAGGAGGCCGCCCGGTAATGCCGCCTCCTGATAGCTAGGCGCCTGCTCCCGCTCCGGCGATACATCCACTGACGAAGTCTTTCTCGGACTTCTGACATTCGCTGACTACGGCCGCTCGGTCGGATTGCATCAGCTTCATATCTCTGCCGAGAGAGCGGTAGCAATCCGGCTTCTCGCTGCCGGGAAGGGAGGAGCAGACGCGCGCGGCCCGATCGGCCGTCCAGTCGACATCGGTATAGTACGCAACCATACCAGTGCGACAGTTCGCCGCGTATCGTGGATCACCTGACCTGCACGACTCGGCCACGCGCGCGCTCTCATCCGGGTAGAGACCCGCCCCCTGCTTCCCGACTCCGTAATAACAGTCTCCCCTGGCCGGAACCACCACCGTGTCACAGACACGGATGGCGGCATTCAGGTCGCCATCTGCATCCACGATCAACTTCAGCGGCCGGTAGGCCCAGCACGAGGCGAGATAGCGCTCCGGCAGTCGCTGGCACCCGTTGTCGCCACCTGCACCGGTTGCTGCGTGCATGTGGCTACCCGCCATGGTCATGCCAGGCATACCATGCATCTCTCCGGCGCCTGGCGAGGTCACGGTCGTCATGAAGACGCCATCATAACATTCACGCTGCAGCGCTTGCGCGGTGAGCTGGTCGCAGGAAGCCAACGCGCTGCCAAGTGTAGCTTCCGACAGCTCCATCAAGCCGTGTCCCATGCCGTGCGCGCACTCTCGTTCTGCGAGATCCGGAACCCTCGGGGCTACTTTCTCGCAGAGATTGGCCAGCGATGCCGAGTCCAGGAGCGGCTGTGACGAGAAGTACCCTTCCATGACGCCGTGGTAGCAGCCAGCGGCGTAACCGACTCGGCACTCGAGCATCACTTTCGGATCAAAGCCGCTCTGTTCCTCGGCAAAGCGGCCCAGCGAGTGCGCAACGTGGTGGAGCATGGTCGGGCTCATCTGCTGAAACATGGCGACCCGACTTCCCCTCGCTCGTAGGCTGTCCATTGCCGCACCGACTCCATGATTGCGGGCCAGGATGAACAGTTCTGCGAGCGCCAGCTGATCTTCGGAAGGGTGAGTCCAAGCGGCCATTTCACTATCCGCGTGGTGCCCCGGTGAAGAGGCCTGTGAATTCCATCTCGCCGGGAGCAACCCGCCGACCCACACGCCTGTAACGAAGATCAGCAAGGCGATAAGCGCTGCGCGAATGTGAAGGAGTTTCATTTGCCTGGGCTCTTGCGGTCGCACAGCAACTCCGGTGGTCAGCTGAATGTAGCGATACAGTGGTGATCGAGAGAGCTGGGCAGGGAGTAGTTTCGACCCGTTCTTCTCGTTTCAACGTTCAGTAGTTAGGACGAACGGCGAAGCGATGAGCCACCGTCTCCTCAGCCACGGTTTTCTCGAGCTAGACGTCGCTCACCCACTGGATGAGAACAATTCTCAACAAGAATTGACAAACCCCGCACCACGGTTATACCTTCGCGCCTGTATATGCGGTTGAGAATCTTTTTCATGTGGAATCCCGAGTAAATCTCTCCCCTTTAACCACACCCATGACCACCATGCGCGTCAGCACCAACTCGGCAGCCCATGAGCGCCGGACCGACGCAGCACTCCTAGTTAGACAGGAAGGCCGGGCATGAGAGGCCTTCCCGCATCCACGACTCTACTCTCGGCGACACTCGTCGCCCTCGTATCAATCCCCTCCCCCACCGCGCCACTCCACGCCCAGAATCCACAAACGGCTCCGAGCAGCCAGCGTGCATCCACTGCGGCCCTCCACGGGCGCGTAGTAGACGCCGCCACGGGCCGCGCCCTCGCTGGAGCGGAGCTTACAGCAATCACCAACGCCGACACGCTCCACGCGCGTACGGACCCCAAGGGTGCGTGGCAGATCGCCATCGCCTCCGCCGGACCGGTCACTCTCCGCGCCCGCATGATCGGCTATGCGCCACGCGAGCTCACGGTGCCGGGTATCGGCGACGCCGCAGCGGCCTCCCAGTCGCCCACGGATGGAAGGTCTCTCGACTTCCGCCTCACCCCGGTCCCGGTCTCCCTCGATGCGGTGGTCGTCTCGGCCGCTCGCCGCGAGCAGCGACTCGCCGACGCGGTAGTCACCACCGAGATCATCACTCATTCCGACATCGAACGATCTGGCGTCAGCGACGTCGCCTCCGCCCTCCTCGAGCATACGGGGATTCAGATCGATGGCGGCGTCCCCACGGGCACGGGAGTACAGCTCCAGGGCTTCGGGCAGGAGCGGGTGCTCGTCCTCCTCGACGGGCAGCCGCTCGAGGGGCGCGTGAACGGGAACTTCGACATCTCCCGCCTCCCCGCCTCGATGGTGGAACGCGTGGAAGTCGTGAAGGGACCGCAGTCCACTCTCTTCGGCTCGGACGCGATGGGCGGCGTCGTGAACATCATCACGCGCTCGCCGGTCGGCGCTCCGGCGCTGGGAACTCTCTCCATCACCGCCGGCTCCTTCGGACGGCGCGATGCCAGCGCGTCGATCGCAGGTGCCGAAGGTCGCTTCGGCTATTCGCTCGACGGCGGCTATCGGTACCAGGATCTCACACCGGGCTTTGCCGACGACGACTACACGAGATCGAAGCGGTGGAACGGCCGAGTGCGCGCGAGCTACGCCATCTCGCCCGAGCTCACGCTGGAGTCGAGCATCCTCGGCATTGATGACGACCAGCGCTACCGCACGGGTGCTACGAACTTCCAGTTCTCCGACAACGAGCAGCGCGGTGCACGAGTCGGTGCGACCTGGAAGCGCGGCTCGCACTCGCTCACGCCACTCCTCTACTACTCGCGCTTCGAGCACCTCTCGCGCTCGAGCGACACGCCGAAGCCGCTGTCGGACAGCGGCTCACGCGATCTCCAGGAGCTCACCAAGCTCGACCTGATCTATAGCGGCGCGCTGGACTGGACTACGATAGACGCGGGGCTCGAGCTCAAGCGCGAACGTCTCACGGCCGACCGCCTGCGAGATGCGAAATCGCGCTCGCTCGACGCGGTCGAGCCGTACCTCCAGCTCACGATCGGACGCGGTCCGTTCTCGGTGGTCCCCGGCGTCCGCATGTCGTGGAACGAGGAGTGGGGGCGCACGACGACGCCGCGCCTCGCCGCGCTCTATCGCCCGATCCCCTCTCTGGGTATCCGCGCATCGGTAGCGCGTGGCTTCCGCGCCCCTGGCTTCAAGGAGCTCTACCTGGACTACGCCAACCCGCAGGCGGGGTACGCGGTGCACGGGAATCCGGATCTTCGTCCCGAGTCGTCGATCAACACGATGCTCGGCGTGGAATGGGCGGGACACAACCTCTACGCGCGCGCCACCGGTTTCCACAACGACTTCAGGAACTTCATCGAGACGTTCATGCTCGACGGCCAGCCGGGTGTGTTCAGCTATGGGAACATCGCATCGGGACGTACGGACGGCGTGGAGCTCGAGACTGGCGCCACCGCCGGACGCGCGCGCATCGAGGCGGGCTACTCCTTCCTCTCCACGCGCGACGACGCCACGCGCCAGGAGCTGCTCGGCAGACCGCGGCACTCGGGCCGCCTCTCCCTTGGCTACGCCGCTTGGGCCGGCTTCGACGCGAGCGTGGCCGGCACGATCACCGGTCGCGTCCCCACCAGGCGCGATCAGCAGGGCAACATCAGCGAGTCGCGTCGCAGCTTCCCGCGCATCGACTTCCACGCGCGTCAGGCGGTGATGGACGGCGTGTCGGTAGCCCTGAACGTGGACAACGTCTTCGACGAGGAGATGGGCGACGCATGGCCCGGCTTCACCGGGCGCATGGTGTCCGTAGGCCTCACCTGGCAACCCTTCGACAGCTTCAGATGACCATGAGAATTCCGCTCGAGACACGCGTGTACCGGGCCGCGGCGCTGCTGATCACGCTTGCTGGCGCCCCCCTCGCCGCGCAGTCGATTGAAGGGACGGCGACGCGCGCGGCTGCGTCGTCAGCGGCACCGGAAGCAAGGATCGGCACGATCCTCATCGCCCACGGGGCCGGCGCCGAGTGGAACGCGCAGGTGGAAAGCATCGCGCACACGGCGAAGACGGGTGGCCCGCTCGAGGTGGCTTACCTCATGGGCGACGCGGCCAAATCGCACCGATTCCAGGACAAGGTCGAGGCGCTCGCCGACTCCGGCGTGAGCCAGATCGTGGTCGTACCGCTCCTCGTCTCGAGCCACAGCGGCCACTACGAGCAGATCCGCTACCTCGCCGGTGAGACGGACTCGCTGAGCGAGATGATGCTGCACCACCTGCACATGTCGGGGATCGAGCGACCCAGGACCCAGCTCCCGATCCACGTGGCACGCGCGCTGGACGACGCGCCGGAGATGGCTCGCGTGCTGTCCCGCCGCGCCCTGGCGCTCGCCAGGGATCCGGCAAAGCAGGCGCTCTTCCTCGTGGGGCACGGTCCCAACTCCGCGGAGGACAACGCGCTCTGGATGCGCAACCTGCGCGCGGTGGCCGACAGCGTGCGCGCGACGACCCGATTCCGCGACGTGCGGGTAGGGCTCGTGCGCGACGATGCCCCGGCCGAGGTACGTGCGGAGGCGGTGCGCGGCGTTCGCGAGCTCATCGGTCTGCAGAATCAGCTCACCGGAGAGCCGGTAGTGGTGGTGCCCGTGCTCATCTCGAAGGGACGCGTGAGTCGGGAGAAGTTCATGGCCGATCTCGCGGGGCTCGACGTGGTGTACACCGGCGAGCCGCTCCTGCCGAGCCCGGAGTTGGCGAAGTGGATCGAGTCGCGCGTCCAGGAGACGGCACGCTCCGCCACCGTGAACTCGGCGAGCCGCTGAGGCGTTAGATTCCTGTAAGCGTCAAGCTCGAGAGTCGGTACGGCGGCGGCGGCAGGGGACGATGTAGAGCTCTCGCGGATAGCGAATCGCGGTGGATTCCCATCGTCCCCTCCCCGTCGTCTTCCGGCTCGCCCTACCGACAGCCAACAGGAAGGCACCATGACACGGCTCCCGCTGCGAACTCTCCCCCCGTCGGAAGTAACGCCACTGATGGACGCGTGGCTGGAGCAACTGGGAAGCGAGCTCGCCGAACCATCGGCAGACCGCGCTGCGATCTGCCGGCGGGCGCTCTGCGAGATTTCATATCCCGACTACGCCGCGAACTGGGAGACGGCGGTGCGCGACGAGAAGCTCCCACTCCTCACGCGCGCGGCGCTCCTCTCACTCGACCCGCGCAACATCACGCTCGAGCCCGAGCACTACGCCGACTGCGACCAGGAGAAGTTCCAGAGGGTGAAGCCGCTCCTCTGGCTCTGGTACTCTTTCGATCGCACGCCGATGGGCGGGCAGAACGTGATGACTGGAGTCAAGCTGCGCCGCCTCCTCGCGCCGCTCATCTTCAAGCGCTGCGGTGAGAACTTCAAGGCGTTCCAGCACGTGGAGTTCTCCTTCGGCTACAACATGGAAGTGGGCGACAACGTGGTGGTTCACCGTCACGTGCTCCTCGACGACCGCGGCGGGATCGTGCTCGGCAATCGCGTGTCGATCGCGGACTACGCCAACATCTACAGCCACACCCACAGCATCGTCGACCAGGTCGATGTGACCAACGCGGTCACGCGCCTCGACGACGACGTCCGCATCACGTATCACGCGACGGTTCTTGCCGGCGTGCACGTGGGGTGCGACGCGATGGTCGGCGCGCTCGCGGTGGCGACGAAGG
>JBIQMO010000115.1:0-11403 GCA_044463245.1 Gemmatimonas aurantiaca | reverse complement strand
GAGAAGGGCGTGCCGCACTATGCGGGGCACGGAATGCTGAAGCGCTTCCACGTGGTGGCCGGCGCGGCGAGTAACGCGGCGGGTGCTGCTTCGTGAGCCGCGTGATCGCGCATGCCCATCGATGCGCGCGATTCCGCCTCGCGATCGCTGGCTTCGCTGCCTGAGGTCCGGCGCCCCATTCCGCGCCGTCTCCGCTATTTCATCGCGTGCGTGGATGACGACGGGACCGCGCCTAAGCTGCACTACGAGGTCGGCATGGTTCGCGAGTTCACGGTGCAATGAGCCACTAGTGATCGCGGTCATTTTTCCGGACTCGATTGGAACACTTACGGCGAGTATACAGGCCTCACTCTACTCCGCTCGCACCGCGATGACCGGATCGACGGCCGTCGCGCGCAGCATCGGTGCGGCGCAGGCGATGATGGAGATTACGAGCAGGAGCACGGCACCGAGCCCGAACGACAGGGGGTCGAGCGGCGACACTCCGTGCAGAAGTCCCCGGATGAGCCGTGTCGCGGCGACGGCGCCCAACAATCCGACGGCGGTACCGAGCAGCGCCAGCCGGATGCCGTCTCCCACGACCAGTCGCGCGATGGAGGGGCGCGTCGCGCCGAGCGTCATCCGCACTCCGATCTCCCGCGTACGCTGGCTGACATTGTACGAGATGACCCCGAAGAGACCGACCGCGGCCAGCAGCACGCCGAGCGCGGCGAACGCCACGAGAATGTGCATCGTGAAGCGTTGCTCCTCGATCGACTTGTCGAGCTTCTGGCGGACGTTCTCGATGACGGGCTTCGACGCGCCGCGGCTGACGGAAGTGGCGAAGCTGCCGAGCAGCGCCGCGGCGTCCTCGCCGTGCACTCTGACCAGGAGCGAGATCCGTCCTTGCTTCGATTCTGCCAGCGGTCGGTAGATAGCGGGCTGCGCCGCCGGTTCCATGAGACTCCGCACGACATCGGGAACGATTCCGATCACAGTCTGCCACTCCTCGGCCGGCTGGCCGGGTCGGCGTACGGTGTTCCGGAAGCGACGACCTATCGCTTCACCCTCCGGCCAGAGCCTGTGGGCAAGCGAACGGTTTACGATCACCTCGTTGCGCGCCGCAGAGCCATCGTCGAATGTCCGGCCGGCGAGCAGTGGTATCCCCATCACTGAGAAGTAGTCGGGCGCGACGATGTTCTGCTCGGTCCCTTGCGGGTCTGTGCCGGCTGCGGGTCGCTCCGGTGTCTCTAACGCGGTGAGGGCGACGAAGTTGCCGATCCCGGGCGCGCTCACTGCCAGTGTACTGCGCCCCGATCCAGGGATGCGTGCGGCGCGTTCGCGGAGCAGCGCTCCGAACGACTCGATTCTCTCTGACGTGCCATCCTCGCCCAGCCGGAATGTGACCGCGTACAGATCGCTGGCGTCGAAGCCGAGTCGGGTGTGTTGTAGATAGAAGACGGCATGGATGAGAAGCAGCGCTCCCACCAGCAGCGTCGTCGAGAGCGCAACTTCCGCGACGACGAGCGAGGAGCGCAGACGGCGACCACCGGTCGATGCACTCGACGTACTGCCGCGGAGCGAGGTACCAAGATCGTGGTGAGCGGTGCGAAGCGCAGCGAGGAGGCCGATCAGGAATCCGCACGCTATAGCCAGCACCGCAGCGATCGGGAGGACACCATGGCGCGTCGAAACGTGCGACAGCGCAACGAGCTTCTCCGGCCGCACAGCACCCAGCAGCTCCAGTCCGCCCCACCCCACTACCGCAGCGAGCGTCCCACCGATCGCCGCGAGAACGACACTCTCGGTCACGAGCTGGCGGAGGAGGCGCGGTCGTGCCGCGCCGAGAGCGTGACGGACGGCGAGCTCTCGCTGCCGTGCCGCGCCCCGAGCCAGAAGGAGGTGCGCGACGTTCGTGCAGGCAACGAGGAGCAGGAGCGCTACAGCGCCAGTGAGCATGATGAGCGCCTCACGGATCTGAAGACGGTCCTGAGGACGTGTGAGGCGCAGCTCCATCGGCAACGGGATGGGCCTCTCCGTGACGATGCGCGATCGCTTCGTGATCTCAGCCAGCTCCGCCGTCGCCACATCGCGCGAGATGCCTGGCTTGAGGCGCACCATCACCCCGCCGGCGTACGTGCGACGCGGCATCAGCACGAGCGGAAGAAGGACGTCGGCCCGCTCGGCTCTGAAATCGGGGATCGTTAGCGATGCCGGCACCACGCCCACGACGGTACGAGGTTCGCCCTCGAACTGCACCACCGTGCCGACGACATCCGGCGATCCTCCGTAGTGCGAGCGCCAGAAGTCTTTCGTGAGAAGAAGTGCGGCAGGGCCGCCCGGCGTCATCTCCTCCGCCGTGAAGTTGCGTCCGATAAGTGGCCGCAGACCGGCGAAGGCGAGAAATCCCGTGTCGATGATCGCGGCGTTGATCGGCACGGCGTCCGGGCCGGTTCCCAGGAGACCGTGATCTCTGCTGAACGGCACCGCGGCCTCGATCGACCGCGAGTCGGTACGCCATTCGCTCACCGCCCTGAAGGGGACGCCGGAGAAAGCAGTCTGGCCATCGATCTTGAACGTTTGCCAGGCGATGTAGATCCGCGAAGCATCGGGATAGGGGAGCGGCCGGATCAGGAGCGTATCCGCAACGCGGAAGACCGTCGTCGTGGCACCGATCCCGAGCGCGATCGTGAGCAGCGCAACTACCGTCCAGCCAGGCGTCCGAGCGAGCGAGCGAAACGCAAAACGAAGATCGGCGCGCAGACCATCGAGGAAGTCCGCCTGGCTGGCGTGCTTCTCGCGCACCTTGCCGAGTTCGATGCACTCGGCGCGCGCGGCATCGAGATCGCCGAGCCGCGCCATCACCGCGCGTCGCGCCTCATCCTCGGGCATCCCGCGCGCCATGTACTCCTGCACGCGCATGTCGATGTGGAAGTGGAGCTCCTCGTCCACATCTTCGTCGACGTTGGAACCCCAGAAGCGGAGGTAGCGGCGCCAGGCAGGGGGATTGGTCATGACGCGGGCTCCGGTGGCGCCTCGAGCACCGCGAAGACGGCGTGCGCGAAGCGCGTCCAGTTGGCGGCTTCGACGCGCAGCTGCGCGCGTCCCTTCGACGTGAGCGTGTAGAACTTTGCGCGGCGGTTGTTCTCCGACGTCCCCCACTCGGCGGCGATCCACCCGCGCGTCTCGAGGCGGTGGAGGGCGGGGTAGAGCGAGCCCTCTTCTATGCGGAGGACATCATCGGCGGCCTGCTCGATCCAGCGCGCGACGGCGTACCCATGCGCCGGTCCCCAGCTGATGGCCTTGAGGATGAGGAGGTCGAGGGTGCCGCGGAGGACTTCGATCTCGGGAGCTGGCATGTTCCCATAGGGTTTCTATGTGAGGTCCAATATGGGAAGACACCCATAGAAACACAAGGGGAGGGGGGTAGTATTCCCCGGCCAGAGTCGTGTCACGAGCCTCCTCACGCCCTTTGGCTCGGAGGCTTGTGGCGCGATCAAGCGCGGCGGCGGGGTCTCATGCCGCGACAAAGTCGCTCTCTACGCCGGTCTTCGTGAGCACTACCGGCTCGATCCGGCCGCGCGAGTCGAAGTGCATCTCGTCGATGCAGACTACGCGATGGTTGCGATCGCGATCGCCGAGCGGGCGGCGGTGGTAGACGATGTACCATCTATCCGAGCCCGGCGCGTGCAGCACGGAGTGGTGGCCGGCACCCGTCGCCACCTTCGGATCCTGCTGCAGGATCTTGCCGATCCTCTCGAAAGGTCCGAGGGGTGATGTGCCTATTGCATATGCGACGGCGTAGTCCGGACCTGTCCAGCCGCCCTCGGACCACATGAAGTAGTACTTCCCGTCCTTCACGAACATCCACGATCCTTCGACATAGCCCTTCGGGGTGATCTCCCTGAAGGTCGAGCCGTCGTCGAGGGGCGCGAAGCCTGTGAAGTCCGCGTTCAGCTTCGCGATGTTGCAGTGGCGCCAGCCGCCGTAGATGAGGTAGTGCGCCCCGTCGCCGTCGGTGAACACGAACGGATCGATGGGCTGGGCACCGTTGTGGAACTTGCCGATCAGCGGATGCCCGAGGTGAGCATGAAACGGACCGGCGGGATGCCGCGCGCGTGCCACGCCGATCCCACCGAGCTGCTCATCGTTCTGGATGTCGTTCGCGCCGAAGAAGAGGTAGTACCAGCCCTCCTTCTTCACGATGGACGGCGCCCACACAGCGCGCTTCACCCACGAGAAGCTCTCGGAGCGCAGCACGCCCGAATGCTTCGTCCACGTCACGAGATCGCGCGACGAGAACGCG
This sequence comes from Gemmatimonas aurantiaca, assembly GCA_044463245.1. GTDB lineage: Bacteria > Gemmatimonadota > Gemmatimonadetes > Gemmatimonadales > Gemmatimonadaceae > JADGGM01. Next base: position 7,118 of record JBIQMO010000115.1, on the reverse strand, counting down.
TCGAAGAAGAGCTGCTCGTCGTACGGGGCCGAGTAGGTTGGAAAGATCCAGTACTCTCCCTCGAAGATGCGCGCCTCGGGGTCCGCGTACCAACCTGGGAAGATGGGATTGCCGGAGCGCAGCGCTCCGGCGATCGAGGCGGGTGTGGACGCGCGGCAGTCGCGAGCGAACGGGAGAGCGGCGGCGACCGTTAATGATCGACGGAAGAAGTGGCGGCGAGAGATAGACATCCGCGCCTAACGGAGCCCCGGGTCGCCTACGGCTGCAGAAGCGCCGTGAGACGCACGGTACGTACGTGGCATTCGTCTCGCGTCACGCCGACGTCGCTCCTCGACCAGGAAGCATATCCTTCCTGCTCCACCGTGATCGCGTAGCTGCCCGCGCGCTCGTGTGCGAGACCATATGGGCCGCCGAAATCTGCTACCGTGATGACGGTATCGGCGAAGGCGCCGTCGCTCGCTATTATCCGGGCGCCCGCTCCAACCGGAGCATTGGTGATCGAATCCAGCGCTTCCACGGAAATCGCGGCGCGGGCTTCGTCGGTGCACACGGTACCCGTCAGGCTATCGCAGCCAAGTGAGAGTGCGACCGCAGCGACCATCAGGATATTGCGAAAGTGATTGGACATGCGAGATCCGTGATGTGTTCTCCCTATACGGTAGCTTCTGACACGGGCACCGCGCAACGCTCGCGATGCGTAGACGGCGCGCCACCGCTGGCGCGCTGCTCTCCCGCTTCGCATAGTTAGACAGCCCCGCGCGATGTCGCTCCCAATTTCGTCGGCGGCCGCCCTCCAGCCGGACACTCGCTGCTCCCGGCTCCCCGCTCTACGCTATACCGATTCCAGATGAAATTCTTCCGTTACCTCCCCGCCGCAGGCGTCGCTGTCGCCATCGGCTGCGCGACGATGCGCACTCCTCACCCGGTTCCACAACCCGCCATCATCTCGCACGCGCAGTGGGAAGCGCAGTCGCCAGTCGGGTATCCCGCGGACGCCATTCGGCGCAACGCGCCGCCGGGCGGCACGCTCACCTTCCACGATCTCTCCATCACGGTCGTCGCGACGCAGACGGACTCCGTCGCGGCAGCGGCGATGACGGGGAGCGGTTCCGACGGCTCAGTCGGTTCTTCGGTGAACTCGAGCAGCGTCGCGCCCGTGGATCAGGTGCGTCTCCAGCTTCGCGCCGGGGATGCGCACGAAGAGCGACTCGCGCGCGAGGGCGAAGCGTTCAACTGGAAGGGCTACCACATCGCGATCGTGGCGATCTACGCGAAGGGAGAGCTGGGGAATGGTCTAGTCGCGCTCGAGGTGGGGACGCTGGCATCGGTACCGCCGAACGTCGCGTCGTCGCTCGTCGCGGGCGGCGCGGACATGCGCCTCAGAGTGCCGCACAAGATCACCAGCATCACTCTGCACCACGAAGGGAGCGCCAAGCCGCTCCTCCCGGGCGACGATCCGGTGAAGCAGCTGCGCGCCCTGCAGGCGTGGGGAGAGCGCGACCGCAACTGGTGGGATGTGCCCTACCACTATCTCATGGATCTCGATGGCAACATCTACGAGGGACGCGACTGGCACTACATGGGCGAGACGAACACCACCTACGACCCCTCCGGCCACTTCCTCATCAGCATCATCGGCAATTACGACCTGCAGGAGCCCACGCAGAAGCAGCTGGACGCGATCGCCGATCTCATGGCATGGGCGGTGAAGGAGTTCGACGTGCCGGTGGACAGCATCAAGGGGCACTACCAGTATGCCGAGACGGGATGTCCGGGGAAGAATCTCCGGAAGTATCTCGAGGACGGGACGTTCAGGAGAATGGTGGAGGCGCGGCTCGGAGAAACTGTAGAGGTGAGTAGCGCGGGTTCGTGAGACTTGCGATTTCTGTGGCGGCGTATCTAGACCTTTCTCCACGCGCGCGCGAGCACTCGCGTGCCGATCGCTGTGGGGACGAGGAGTGCCGCCCACCCCAAGATGTCACCCGTACCGTCGGCGAGGAGCGCGGCCACCAGGCCGATGGACGTGAGGAGCGCGAGCACGATCGGCCATCGCCAGATCTCCCACGCAGGGAGCCGCCCGCGCACCTCCCTCCGCTCGCTGCTCCGCCCGCGGCGCTCCGGCGCTCTCGCGCGGTGCTCCTTCATACCCACCCGGCGCGCTCTCACTTCCACACCGCGCTCCATCACGCCGCAGCCTCCGCGCTCCGCGTGGTGAGGATGCGCAGCCACTCCTCGAATGGCCGGTCGCGTCGCTTCACCCAGAGCACCAGACCGCTCACCAGCACGACGATGGCCAGCACGTCGAGCAGCGCCCAGAGCGCCTTGAGCGGCATCGCGCCGAAGTCGCCGAAGTGCAGCGGCTGCGAGAGGAGAAGCGTGCTCACGTACCAGGGAAGATCGGCCTTGGCTACGAAGCTCGCGTTGCCCGCATCGATGAGCACGGGCGTGAGCAGCCGCGCCGTGGCCGCCGTCGTCCCGTGCATGAAGGCGACGTAGTGATGCGGGCTCGCGAAGTCGGTGCCGGGAAAGGCGAGGAAGCTGAGCGCGGCATCCGGGCGCGCGACGCTCGCCGCGCGCAGCACTGAATCCACCGGCGCGCTGCGCGTAGCTATCGGCAGCTCGCGATACGGCGCGGTCATGGCGGCGAGCTGCGTCGCCTGCCAGCGTGCGAAGATCGGAGTGGCCAGCGCGTTGACCACTCCCGTCGCGCCCACCACCAGGAGCCACATCGCCGTCACGATGCCCAGCACGTTGTGCAGGTCGAGCCACCGCAGCCGCCGCGAGCGACCGCTGCGCACGGTGCCGAACGACACACGGCCGGTGAAAGGTCCGTAGAGAACCACGCCCGACACCAGCGCCGCCACGAGCAGCACGCCCATGAAGCCGAGGAAGAGCGTCCCCTTCAAGCCGGCGAACAGGTCGACGTGCAGCCGCAGCAGGACGTTCACCACGCCCTCCTCGAGCGGGTACTGGTTGATCAGCTCCCCGGTGCGGGCATCGTAAGCGTCATACGCGGTGATGGCGCCGTTGGGCGATGTGCCCATCCTGATGTACCAGATGTCCGGCTCCTCCGGCTCGCGCACGACGAACTGCATAACGTCGCCCGGATGCCGTAGCCGCGCATCCGCGATCATGTCGTCCACGCTGGCGCGCACCGGAGTCGCCGCCGTCGCGCCGAGCTCAGGAGCCGAGGCGCGGTAGCCGAGCGCGTGATCTATCTCCTCGTGGAAGATGAGCGGCAGACCGGTGACGCAGAGCATCAAGAGGAACAGCGTCGACACGAGGCTCGTCCACTTGTGGACGCGGTACCAGACCCTGATAGTGCCCACCCGCATACCCACCCTGCCGCCGCTCACCAGCGGTAACGGATGCTGGTCGTGATGCTTCTCGCCGGACCGAAAGTAGCGAGGAGCGAGCTCCGCGCGAACGCCGAAGCCACGTAGCGCTTGTCGAAGAGGTTCTGCACGTTCACGGCGAAGCGGAGGTCCCGCCAGTCGTAGAACGCCTCCGCGTCGGCGAGCGTGACCGAGGGGATGTCGATGGTGTTCTGCGCGTCGCCGAAGGTCGCGCCCAGATAGCGCACGCCCGCGCCAGCCCCGAGTCCGCTCAGCTGCCCGCTCATCACGGTGTAGTCCAGCCAGAGCGAGGCGAGTCGGTCCGGCGTCTGTGCCGGACGGCGACCGAGCTCCGTGGGGTCGTCGCTCCTCGTGACCTCCACGTCCATCACGGTGAGCGCGCCGCGCAGGTTGAGCCCCGCGAGCAACCCGGCAACCGCCTCCGCCTCCACTCCACGCGAGCGCGCCTCGCCGCTCTGCTCCGGGAGGAAGCTCTCGGGATCGTACTGCAGGTAGTTTCTGCGAGTGAGGTCGAAGAGTGAGACGGTGATGAAGCCGTTCCACGTGCTCGGCCCGTACTTCACCCCCACCTCGTACTGCCGGCCGCGCTCGGGGTCGAATGCCTTCCCCGCCGCATCGACGCCGACGGTCGGAAGAAACGACTCGGCGTAGCTGAAGTAGGGCGCGAGCCCGGTCGCCGAGTTGAAGAGGATGCCGCCGCGGAAGGTGAAGGCGGCATCATCCTGCGAGGTGCGCGAGTCCGTGAGGTGGTCGCGAACCTCGTTGCGCGCCCAGTCGTGCCTCCCCGCAAGCGAGACCACCCAGTGCGGCCCGATCTCGATGCGGTCCTGCAGGTAGAGCCCTACCTGCCGCTGCCGCGTGACGTTGTCGACGAAAGGCGCCACGGCGGGGATGGTCTGGCCGTACTGCGGGTCGAAGATGTCGAGCGGCGGCGCAGCCGTGAATGCCTGCACGGACGCGGCGCTGATCCGCTGGAAGTCGAGCCCCGCCATCAGCCGCTGCGAGATGCCACCGGTGCCGATGTCCAGCTGCGCGTGGTTGTCCACCGCGAGTCCGCTCGCATCTCCGAGGCTGCTGTAGTAGGCGCGGTCGATGGTCCGCTCGTCCGGCCGAAGACCGGTCGTGTAGACGGTGATGTCATCGAGATCCACTTCGTAGTAGCGGAGATTCTGCTGGAGGCGCCAGGAGCCGGCGGTGTGGTCGAGGATGTAGCCACCGTTGTAGTCGGTGCGGTCGTAGCGGTCTACACCCGGCTCTCCGGTGAAGCGGTCGAGCGGTATCGCACCGTTGGGGTTGGGCGTGAGCACGCCGTCGGCGGGTAGCGCCTGCGAGGAGCGCGTCTTGTCGTGCTTGAAGTGCCCGAGCAGCGTGAGCGTGGTGTGCGCGGTGGGGCTCCATGTGAAAGCGGGTGCGACGAACACGCGGTCGTTGCCGACGAAATCCACCTGGGTGTCGCTCTCGCGCACGAGGCCGGTGAGGCGGTAGCCGAGCTTCCCCGCGTCGTCGATCGGGCCGCTCAGGTCGAGCTTCCCCTGGAAGCGATCGTACGTGCCGGCGTCGAACTCCACCTGGCGCAGCGGCACGCTCGTCGGTCGCTTCGCGATGTAGTTCACCAGTCCGCCGGGGCTCCCCGCGCCGTAGAGCACCGAAGCAGGGCCGCGCACCACCTCGATGCGCTCGGCGCCGTACGGCTCGAGATTGTCGCCGACCGTCCAGCTCGGGTTGCGAAGTTGCAGCCCATCGCGATAGAGCCCGGTGGTGGTCGCGTCGAAGCCGCGGATCTGGAGGAAGGTGAATCGCGGCTCGAAGCCCCACGGCTCCGCCTGGATGCCGGGCGTGTAGCGAGCGGCTTCGGCGATGGTACCGATCTGCTGGAGCTCGAGCTGCGCGCCGGTTATCACCGACACCGACTGCGGCGTCTCGAGGAGCGGCTCGTCCATCTTGGTCGACACGGCTGCGTTGCTGGCGACTACGCCGCCGCGGCGTCCCACGACCTCGATCCCGCCGAGCGTGACGGCGCGCTCGGCGAGGCGGATCTGCACGTCGACCACCTGACCCGTGCCGACGCGGACGCGCAGCGTGTCGGTCACGTAGCCGATCCGCATGGCCGCGAGCGAGAGAGCGCCCGACGGCACATCGCTGATCACGAAGTGGCCGGAGGAGTCGGTCAGCGCGCCCTGGCGAGTGCCGGTGACGAGTACCTGCGCTTCGGCTATCGGGGTCTGGCTCGCGGCCGCGATCACCCGGCCCCGCAGCGTGCCAGTCTGAGCGGCCGCACCGGCCGGTGCAGCGAGTAGAATGCAAGCGCCGAGGGCGAGGAGCGCCCCGCGCGAAGAGGTCGTGTTGGGGGAGGTGAGTGAGCCGGCCCTTTCGGGGAAGCGGCCGGCGAGCCTGAAATGCATGGGGTGACGAGCTCGAGGTGAATGAAAACGATTCTCAAATGCCACGCGCATGATAAAGCCGAGCAAAGTTGTCGGCAATACCGTTACGGGGATTCATCGGCGCGAGAGCCGCATGGCCAGCTACATGTGGCGAGCTACATGTAGCGAGCCTCGGAGCGTCGATCTCCCTGCGGCGAATCGCGCGGGACTCCGTTCGACATCCGAGCGCGCGCCCCAACCCGCAGCTCCGCGCGCTCCACTTGCACGGCCCGGCACTCCTGCACATACTCGGAACCCGTTCTCCGGCTCCGACCGGCACTACTGCGCGCCGCGGCCGCCAATGACTACTCGAACACGACACGAACTCCACAGGAGGTCCGATGCGCGGGTCCCTCGTCGCCCTGGCTCTCATCGCATTCGCCACCGCCGCCCGGGCGCAGGATCCCGGCACTTCCGTCAAGGCGTTCGACGGCAAGAAGGGCGGGAGCAAGAACATGCACATGCTCGCCCATGTCGCGACGCACGACGGCGCGTGGAAGCTCGCCGACGTGGAGATGGAGCAGGAGCCGAGTCGCCCGTATGTCTACGCCTGCGGCTTCACCAACTTCGACGTACAGATCTACGACGTGCGCGACCCTGCGCACCCGAAGCAGATCTATAGCTGGACCATCGAGAACCCCGAGCTGCACCGGGGCATCGGCGCCATGGATGGGAAGTACTTCAAGATCGGCGACCGCTACTACTACGCGCAGTCGTACCAGTTCATGCAGGGGAGCCCCGACGCCGATCTCGGTGCAGTGATCTTCGATGTCACGGGGCTCCCCGATGCGTCGAAGGTGAAAGTCGTGGCGCGCATCAAGTATCCCGAAGCACCCGGCGGCTTCCACAACACTTTCGCCTACAGGCACTCCGACGGCCGCGCGCTGTACTTCGCCACGGTCAACCAGGACTGGGCGCTGATCTACGACCTGGGGAAGATCGTGAGTGGCGCGCCGGAGAGTGAATGGCTGATCGGTAAGGTCCCGAATCCCACTCCCTTCCGTCAGATGGGCACGGGGAGCTACCACGACTTCTACGTGGGCTACGACGCAGCCACGCACCAGGACAAGTTCTACGGCGCTGGGCTCGGCGGTTACTCCACGTGGGACGTCACGCACCCGGAGTCGCCCAGGCAGCTCTTCACCATCACGGGGCTCGGCCTCGACATCGCGCACACCTTCACGCCGTCGCCGGACGGCCGTTACGCGGTCACCGAGACCGAATACCAGTTCACGCCGCTCCGCGTCTGGGATCTGAAGCCGGGGCAGAGCGGCGAGGCGAAGAACCTCGACGTTCCGATCAGCGCGTGGACGGCCGACTGGCGCGACCTCTCGCACAACCA
>JBIQMO010000114.1:0-11498 GCA_044463245.1 Gemmatimonas aurantiaca | reverse complement strand
TGAAGGGGATGCCGACGGGGTCAGGTCTTTAATTTCGAGCCGTCAGGGCTACTGCCCTGACGGCTCGAAATTAAAGACCTGACCCCGTCGGCCTCTCTCCCTTTCCCCCGCCTCTCGCCGTCCCCTACATTCTCATCATGTCATTCAGACTCATCGGTGCTGCGGGGGGGAAGGAGTTCGCGCTGCGGGAGGGGGAGGTGTTCGTGGTTGGAAGGGCGGCGGGGTGTGATATCGTGCTGCTCGATCCCACGGTGTCGAGGAGGCATGCCGAGCTGGGGTGCGGGAAGGACGAAGTCGCCGTGCGAGACCTCGGCTCGGCGAATGGGGTGTTCGTGAATGGAGAGAAGGTGGAAGAGGCGGTGGTGCGCGCGGGGGATGAGGTTGCGTTCGGGGCGGTGACGTTCCGGCTGGCAACGGAAGGGAGTGAAGAGCGGGCGCGCCGCGGAGCGGCGGCTGGTGGCGCGGAGGCGCCGAGTGGGAGCGGGGAACGCGCCGAGGGGAGCGAGCGGAAGAGCGACCACGGCGGGCCCGCGGCGGTGACGGAGACGCCGGTGTCGGGGTCGGCGATCATCGAGCGGCGCTCGCTCATGGGAAATCTCGGGCGGCTCGCGCGCTACGTGCGCGGCGAGCGCCTTGCGCCGCCGGGAGGCGCGGAACGCGGCGCCGTGGCCACTCCGGAAGAGGCCGAGGAGGGCGGCGCGGAGGCGACGCACGCGGATACCGCCAAGAAGCTCGCGCTCCTGCTCGAGGTGTCGAAGGGCCTCTCGCGCGCGATAAACGTGGATGCGCTGCTCGAGAGCATGTCGCGTATGCTCTTCCAGATCCTGGACGTCGACCGGGTGGCCATCGAGCTGATCGACGAGCAGGGCGAGCGCGTCCCCAAGATCGCGCGCGAGCGGAGTGGCGATACTCCAGCGGGGAAGATCATACCGCGCTCCATCGCGCGACCGGTGGTGGCGGAAAAGGTCGCGATTCTCTCCGGAGACGCGCCGCGTGACGAGCGCTTCGGCGGATCATCCATCATCGCGCAGCGTGTGCGCTCGGCGATGTGTACGCCGCTCATCGGCAGTGACGACAGAGTGCGCGGGATCATCTACGTCGACAACCTGAGCGCACCGCGCCGCTTCGACGAGGACGACCTGGACTTTCTCGTCGCCTTCTCCAACATCGCGGCAGCGGCCATCGAGAACAGCGAGCTGGCCGAGCGGATCAGGCGCGATCTGCTCGTGCGCAGTAACTTCGAGCGCTTCTTCACGCCGAGTCTCGCGGCGCGTATCGCGAGCACCCCGGAGGAAGTGCGGCCGGGAGGGGAGAAACGGACGGTGGCCGTCCTCTTCGGCGACATCCGCGGCTTCACGGCACTCGCCGAGGCGATGCGTCCCGACGACCTCGCGCGGCTGCTCAGCTCGTACTACCAGGTGATGGTGGAGATCGTCTTCCGGCACGGGGGGACTCTGGACAAGTTCATCGGCGATGCGATAATGGCGCAGTGGGGCGCGCCGATCGCCACGCCCACCGATGCCGACAGTGCGCTCGAGGCGGCGCGCGAGATGGTGCGCGGGCTCGCGGATCTCAACGTACACCTGCTGGCGGAACATGGCGAAGCGCCCTGCCCCGTCCTCGAGATGGGCTTCGGGCTGAATTACGGCGAGGCTTTCGCGGGCTACGTCGGTGCTGAACGGCGACTGGAGTACACGGTGATCGGCGACACGGTGAATACGGCGAACAGGTTGTGCGCGGAGGCGAACGCGGGCGAGATCCTCATCACGGGCGAGATGCGCGCGGCGCTCCTCGACCCGCCACCGATGATGGAGCGCGGCACGATGGAGCTGCGCGGAAAGAGCCAGCCCACCGCCGTCTACTGCGTGCTTCCATGAGTAACGGAGAGCGTGTGGCGCCACCGGCGGGATACGAGCGGCTGGTGGGTGGCGATGTCGAAGCGGTGGGCCTCGCGGACCTCGCCGAGCCGCTGCGGCGCGCCCTCGACGCGGGATCGTTCTACGAGTACGCGGAGCACCATCCGGATGCGCGGATTCTCGAGGGTCGCGGTATAGCGTACGCGGTCCCGCTTCCGGAGAGCACGGTGCAGGTGGTGGTGCGGCGCTCGAGGCACGGCGGGCTCCTCGCGCCGCTTACCGGCGAGCGATTCCTCGGACGCACGCGCGCGCCGCACGAGTTGGAGACGGCACTGCGACTCGAGAGGAACGGGGTCGCTACTCCGCGCGTCATCGCGTACGCCACCTACCCCGACACGGCCCTGACGCGGCGCGCGGACGTCCTGACGGCGGAGGTCGAAGGTGCGCGCGACCTGGCCGCGGAGATCATGGCGGCCGGGGGGCGCGCGCTGGGCGAGGACCTCGTAACGGCCGTCGCGGCGCTGGTGGCGTCGATGACTATCGCCGGTGCGCGACACCCGGACCTCAACATCAAGAACATTCTGATAGCGCGCTACGATGGCGGTGCGGTGCACGCCCAGGTGATCGACGTGGATCGCGTCTGGTTCGACCAGCCGGGCCGAGCTCTCGTGACCGAGCGCAACCTCCATCGCCTGACCCGCTCGCTGCACAAGTGGCGTCGCCTGCACGCACTGCAGGTAGACGACTTCGACATCCAGTCGATCGCCGATGCCGTGGAAGCGATCCTGAGCGACGAGAGCGGCGCTCCCGCGGCGAGCGCATGAAGCTCGGCAAATATCTGCGTGACCCGGGGCGGATCGGGCGGAAGCTGCGCTGGCGCCGCCTCTACGAGGGAGAGCCACGCGACGTCACGGTGGACAGCTACAACGGGACGCTGACCTTCCACAGCCGGGACAAACTGATCGGGAAGTACCTGTACGTGGACCGCGCGTACGAGCGCCGCTATATCGAGAGCGCGCTCGGCGTGCTGGAGCGGGATGGGTATCTCCCCGTGGGCGCGGACGACGGTTTCCTGCTGGACGTGGGCGCCAACATAGGGATGATCTGCATCGCGCTCCTGCGGCAGCACCGCTTCGCGCGTGCAGTGGCCGTGGAGCCCTCGCCGAGGAATCTGCGCCTCCTGGAGCACAACGTGGCGCAGAACGGACTGGTCGATCGGGTGACGATCGTCCCGTGCGCGCTCTCCTCCGAGAGCGGAGAGATGGAGCTCGAGCTATCCGAATACAACTCGGGCGACAACCGGATCAGACACGACGCGTCGAGCGGCGCGTGGCGAGAAGACCGGCGCGAGGTGGTGCGCGTGCCGGTGCGCACGCTGGACGAAGTGCTCACCGAACACGGTGTGAAGCCGCGCGATGTGCGGCTCGCATGGGTGGACATCCAGGGGCACGAGGGGTTCTTCCTGCGCGGCGCACGCGTCACGTTGGCTGCGGGAGCGCCCGTCGTGAGCGAGTTCTGGCCGTACGGCATTCTCCGCTCGGGGATGACCCGCGCGGAGTACGTCGATACCGTGCGCCGGCTCTTCACGCACTTCTACCACGTCCACGGCGGCGCCGCCGACAAGTTGCCGATCGCGAAGCTCGATGCGCTCTTCGACCTCTACGCCGCGCCCAGGGAGATGTGCGAGGTGATCTTCGTGAACGAGGGCACGCGCGGCTGAGGGCGCGCTCCGGCGGATGTCGATCTCCCTCCCCCCGTCGCCGCGGATCGCGATCGTGATGATGAGCGCCATCGGCGACGCGGTGCACGTCCTCCCGGTCGTGACGGCGCTGGAGCGGCACGACCCGGGCGCGCGGATGACGTGGGTGCTCCAGCCCGGCCCGGCGTCGCTGGTGCGTGGCCACCCGTCGGTGGACGAGATCGTGATCTTCGAGAAGAAGCGCGGGATGCGTGGACTGCTCGATGTCCGGCGGGCGCTCCTGGGGAGATCGTTCGACGTCGTACTGGATCTCCAGGTTTACATAAAGGCGGGGCTGGTCACCGCGCTGACCGATGCGCCCGTGAAGCTCGGCTTCGACCGCGCCCGGGCGCGCGACATGAACTGGCTCTTCACCAACCGCCGGATCCCGCCGCGCGCGCCGGGGCACGTGCAGGACCAGTACTTCGAGTTCCTCGCGGAGCTGGGCGTCTCGCCGGAGCCGGTAGTCTGGAATCTGGGCCCCTGGGCGGCCGAGCGCGCGCGGCAACGCGAGCTGCTGCGCGACATTCCCGGCCCGATCGCAACGCTGGTGATCGGGAGCACGCATCCGGAGAAGGAGTGGCTCGCGGAGCGCTGGGCGGAGCTCGCGGATTCGCTGCGCGAGCGCTACGGGCTCACTCCGGTGCTCGCCGGCGGACGCTCGGCGCGCGAGCTGGAGACGGAACGCGAGATCGCGCGGCTGGCGAAGCGCGCGCTTCACTCCACGCTCGGCGTTCCACTGCGGGACCTCGTGGGTCTCATCGATGCGTCGGAGCTCGTGATATCGCTGGACACGGCGCCACTGCACATGTCGGTGGCGCTCGACCGGCCGGTGATATCGCTGATGGGTTACAACAACCCGAAGCGGGTGGGGCCGTACAGGAGGTACCGCGACCTCATCGTGGACGCGTACGGCGATCCGGGGGAGGATTACCCGATCAGCATCGCGCACCGCACGGGGCGGATGCGGCGAATCCAGGTGGCGGACGTACTCGAGAAGGTGGAGCTCTGGCGGGAGCGCTACCGCGCGCCGCGCGAGCCCGAGACGGATTCCGTGGATCCCGCGCGCGGATCGGAGAGCGATGCAGCACACGAGCCGGCCCGCGACCCCGCCCGCGACTCGGAGAGGACCCGCTCGTAGAGCGCGGCGGTGCGCGCGACTACTTCAGCCATCGAGTAACGCGGCGCGCGAGCGCGGGCGCCCTCCGCGAGCCGCGCGGCGAGCTCGCGATCGGCCAGCACGCGCGCGATCGCGTTTCCCATCGCTCGATGGTCACCCACCGGGACGAGCAACCCGGTCTCACCCGGCACGACGATCTCGGGTATGCCGCCCGCGTCGGTCGCCACCACCGGCTTCCCTAGCGCCATGGCATCCAGGAGCACCGAACCGAGTCCTTCCTCCCTGGAGCAGAGCACGAGGAGGTCGGCGGCGGCGATCAACGAGTCGGCGTCGGTGCGATGCCCGGTGAGTCGCAGGGTATCGGATAGACCCAGCTCTTCGACTTCGCTCTCCACCGCGGCGCGCAATGGGCCGTCGCCCACGATCAGCGCACGGAGTGTCGCCACCCGCTCGCGCGCGACAGCCACCGCCCGAACGAAGGTGAGCGGATCCTTCTCGCGGGCGAGAGCGCCCACGAGCACCGTGAGTGGAGCATCCATCGACACCCCGAGCTCCACGCGCGACCCCGGCACCACCTCGCGATCCATCGGCACGCCGCTCGGAATCACCTCGATCGTGGCCTGGCTCATCCCGCCCACGACGAGCATCTCCTTCACTCGCTCCGAGATAGCGATCATTGCCGATGCGCGTCGATACTTCCAGCGCGTGAACGGGTTGGCGCGCAGACGAAACGCGGTGCGCCGGGTGAGCACCATGCGCGCCGGCGTACGACGCACGGCCATTGCCGCGAGCGCCACCGCGTGCGCGGTGTGCGCGTGCACGATCTCCACATCGTTCGCGAGGATCGCGCGACGCATCCAGCGCGCGGCGGCGATGTCGAGCTCGGAGCCCGGCGTGGAGGGGATTACCTCGAGCCCCGCAGCCGTGGCACGCTCGGCGAGCGGCTGGCCAGGCCGCGCGACGAGCAGCGAGCGATGTCCCGCACCTGCCAACCCCTGCGCGAGCCAGAGCGTCTGACGCTCCCCACCGCGCCAGCCGCGCTCCGTGTTGATGTGCATCACGGTGAGTCTCCGGCGCGTCATTGCTCTCCACCAGCGCCGAGCGCGCGCTCGTACGCCGCTATGGTGCGCTCCACCGTGGCGTCTATGGAGAATTCGCGTGCCCGCTCCCTTGCGGCCGCAGAGATGCGAGCTGCGAGCGGCTCGTCCATGAGGAGCCGCGCGATCGCACCGCCGAGCAGGTCCGGATCTCCCACGGGGGTCAGGAGCCCAGACACGCCGTCCTCGACGACCTCCGGGACCCCTCCCGCCGCAGTCGCGGCGATCGGCCGGCCGAGCGCCAGCGCATCGAGCAGGACGCCCGGCGTTCCCTCGAGCTTCGATGACAGAGCCGCCACGTCGCCGGCCGCGATGAAGGAGTCGTGATCATCGCGGAAGCCGGTGAGGCGGAACGAATCATCCAGTTCGAGCGCGTGCGCCTCAGCTTCTACCGCGGCGCGAAGGTGCCCTTCTCCGACGAGCAGCGCGTGGAGGTTACGCACGCGCCGTTTCGCGACCGCGACAGCCCGCACGAAGGTAATGGGATCCTTGACGTCCGTGAGCGCGCCGACCATGACCACCAGGGGCGCGCCGTGCGGCACACCGAACGATGCCAGCAGCTCGGGCGATGCCGGGGGAGCGAGATCGTCGAGCGGAATCCCACTCGGCACGACGTCGACTCTCGTTACATCGACGCCCGCTGCAACGAGCGCTTCGACGCCCGCGCGCGAGACGGAGATTATCCGGTCTGCGCGCGAGTACTTGAGGCGCGACCCGATGTTGTCGCGCACGGGGAAGGTGGTGCGCCTCGCGAACACGATGCGCGCGCGGGTCCCGGCCGCGGCCAGCGCCGCGAGCGCTATCGTGTGGCCCGACTGCGGGTGCAGGATGTCCACCTTCTCACGGGCGATGAGACGGCGCAGCCGGAGCACGGTCCAGGGGCCGAGCTCCGAGATCGTCGGGTCGACGTGCACGACCTCGATGCCACTCGAGCGGGCGCGTGCCGCCAGCTCGGCGCCGGGACGCAGCGCGAAGATCGGCCGGCCTCCGCGTCGCTTCAGCCCCTCGCCCATCCAGAGGATCTGTCGCTGCCCGCCGCGCCAGCCGGTGCCGAGGTCCATGTAGACGACGGTGAGCTGATCGGATTGCGCGCTCAGCCGGCCTCCGCTCCGCTCGAATTGCCGCTCCGGTACGCGGGGTCGTTGTACATCTTGAACTGACGATACACCTTCGGCACGACCTTCCCCGAGGCGAGATCGGCGAGCAGGGTGGTGAGCTCTTCGGCCAGATCGTCGCGCTGCAGCTCGAGCACCGCAACGCGCTCCGCACAGCGCGCGCGGAACTCCGGCGTGGCATCCACGCGCTCCGACTGCTCCCGCATGTGGTAGATCTTGAGCTCCATGATGCTGATCTTGTCGGCCAGCCACCCGACCGTCTCAGCCACGGCTCCCCTCCGAGCGCGAGTCACGTACCGAATCGGCACCGGCCGCGCCGACCGCGTCGCGCTGCTCCCTGATGGTAGCGAGCACCTCGGCGTCGATACGCTCTATGAGATCGTTGCGACGCTGATTCAGTTTGTCGATCTGGCGCTTCGCGGCGGCCACCTGGTGGTCGTCCTCCACGCGCGCCTTGTCCTCCTCGTGCCAGAGCTCCACGTTGGTGCGCGCAAGCTCGCTTATCAGCGATCCGATTTTTTCGTTCATCATCACTCTCGGGAGGACGGGGTCAGGTCTTTAATTTCGAGCAGACCGAGCAGTTGCTCGGTCTGCTCGAAATTAAAGACCTGACCCCGTCGTTCCATCATGGTTTCGTCGTCACACGCACCACCCGCCAGCCCACCTCTCCGGCTGCGGCTCTGAGCGTGTCGCTGAAGGTAATCTTCGCACCGCGTGGCGACTCCACGAAGATGTCGTGCTCCGCCGGCAGCCCGCAGATCGTGAAGCTCCCGAGCGAATCGAGCTTCGCCTGCATACGGTCCGTGCGCTCGGTAAGAGTCTTGTCATCCAGCGACTTGCTGTAGCTCTTCCACCAGATGCGCGCTCCCACGCCGCTCAGCGGCGCACCGCTGGCGCTGTCCACCACGAGCACGCGCAGTGCCGCGAGCCGCTGATCGGCCGGCAAGTCGGGACACATCGCCGCCGCGAGCGAAGCACGCGATGGAACCGTGAGTGTCACATCGGGGCCGCCGCGCGCCGTGAGACGCACGGTGTCTGCCGGTCCGGTGACTCCCAGCGAGTCCAGTTCCGCGGTGGTCACCACCACACTGTAGAGCCCTTCCGGGATGCCGGCAATCTCGAAGCGACCATCGTTTCCCGTTTTCGCGGAGATCGAAGTGCCCGCGACACTCACGCGCGCTCCGACCACCGGCACCCCGGTCCCGCCGATCACGACACCGCTTATCGCGCGGCGCGGGGGCGGCGCGCCACGATCGATTAGCACCGTCCCGCCCTCCTCCCGGACCGCCTTGACCACCACTTTCGATGAGGCAGAGACCTCGAGGTCGCCCGGGAGCGTGCTGCGCTCACGGCGGTTCTCCGCCATGAGCGGCATGCGGATCACCCAGGCACTCACGATCCAGCGTCCGCTGGGGAGGCGGGTGAAGCGCACCAGTCCGCCGAACTTTCTATCTATGCGCACCTTCGGGATCGAACTGTAGGTGAACTCGATGCTCTCGAGCTCCGCCGTCGCCGCATCCATCCAGAGCACGCCCTCTATATCCGCCACCTTGCGCCCCTTCACCGGCTCGAAGCCGAGCCCCACCATGCGCACGCGCTCCGCCCCTCCTGGAACGACGCGGAAGCAGTGGTCGTGCAGGAACTGCTCGGAGAGGAGCGCGTCTGCGTCGGGCGCGTAAAAGTCGATGGAGCCATCGTCGCGAGGCACCACGTAGCCCTCGCGCGAGAGCTGGTCCACTGGAATGCTCACGAAGGGGCGGCTGATGTCGCCGCGCGCGTTCTGGTGGTCGGAGCTCAGTATCCTGCCATCCTTGGGATCGCGCTCGCGAGTGAAGCGGGTGACGATCCCGGAGATCGGCTTTCGCGCCGTCAGCACGGTGGCGGTGAGCGCCGCCCTGGCGTCCTCCCAGAGCGTCGCGGTGCGCGCGTCGTCGCCCGGACGCGCGACGCACTTGCTCTGCCCCTCGATCTTCATTCCGGCGAGCAACGAGACCACCGGATCGAGGACCACGTTCTCACGGTGGGTTTCGCCCGCCGCGAGAGTGAACGCGGCACCGCGCTTCTGCCGCACGCCGATCCGCTTGGCCTCGATCGCGTAGCGTCCGGCGGACGGAGCGCTTATGTCGTAGTTCCCCTGATCGTCCGTGAATACCGTGCTCACCGCTCGTCCGCCCTCGTCGACGAGCGACACGAGTACGCCCGGGATCGCGGCACCGCTCACGCTTTCGGTCACCGTGCCGCGCGCGATCTGGCTCGCGCCGCGCGAGAGCGGGACCGACATGGCGACCAGAATTGGCAGGGCGAGCGATGGCAATTTCTTCATCGTCACTTCACCAGTCGGCGTGCATCGGAGCGGTCGGCAGTTTCCGCGTCGCACCGTGGTACACGGTACGCATGCTCGCTCAGGAGCCGGCGCAGCGGCGCCAGCACCATCTCCGGCGTCACCCCGCCGGTGAAATCATACCCCTCGGCGTGCAGGGAGGCGCGATCGCGCAGTCGCACGAAACGAGCGCCAGGCCCCTTCACCGCCACCGTGGTGGGCAGCCCCGGACTCCACGCCTCACTCGGTGTGGGGCCGAAGATCGTCACACGCGGCACGCCGAGGGCATCCGCCATGTGCGCCGGGCCCGTGTCGCCCGATACGAAGGCCGATGTGGTGGAGAGAACGCCGAGAAAGCGACGCAGGTGGAGTGGAGGCACGACCACGACGCCGGGCACGAAGGCGCGGATCCGCTCTACTCTCTCGTGGTCACCATCGCTCTGGAATACGAGCGGAGTGACGCGGTCGGCAACCAGGGCGCGCGCTACATCCACGAAGCCGTCCACCTTCCAGTCCTTGGCCGGCTCACGCGTGGAAAGCAGAAGTCCCACGCGTGGAGCGTCTGGAGGCGCACCGCAGGCCCGCGCATCGCGCTCTCCGAGCTCGCGCTCCTCGGCGGAGAGATGGATGCCCGGTAGCGAGTCGCCCACCGAAACGCCCGCCAGCTCGAGGAGTCGACGCCGCTCGCGAACGACGTACTCCACAGGCCCCTTGCGTGACTTCGCCTGCGTGTACCATAGACGCCAGCCGCGCATCCGCCAGCCGAGCCGCACTTTCGCGCGCGAGCCACGCGTCAGGAGCGCCGTGGACAGACTCCCTTGCAGATCCACCACCCAGTCGTAGTGGCGCGAGCGGATCTCGCGCGTCATGGCGCCGCGGCGCGCGGCATCGAAGACGATTCGCTCGCGGATGAGCGGATGCCCAACGAGGAGCGGCGCCGCGGCGGGGCCCACGAGATAATCCACGCTCGCGTCCGGGAACGCGCCCGTGATATCGTCGAGGAGCGCCGTGGTGAGCACGACGTCACCCAGACGACGGAGTTGGATGACCAGGATGCTGCGCGGCAGCGGCAAGCTTGGCGGCATGCACGTGGTTAGAGTCCGATCTGAATATACATTATTGGCGAGCCGATCACCTCATCGCAGCCCTTCTCCCCATTGCTTCGTCCTCTTTCGCCAGCGAGCAAGATCCCCCTCCCGCGCGGCGCCCGCGTCTGCGTCGTCATGCTGAGCGCGGTGGGCGACGCGGTACACGTGCTCCCGGTGATCAACGCGCTCGAGCGGCACGACCCCACGGTCCACATCACCTGGGTACTGCAGCCCGGGGCCGCCGCACTGGTGCGTGGCCACCCCGCCGTGGACGAGATCATCGTCCTGGATCGACGCAAGGGGCGGCGCGCCTTTCTCGACGTGCGCCGCGAGCTGGCGGCTCGCAGCTTCGACATCACGCTGGCGCTCCAGGACTACTTCAAGGCCGGAGTACTCACCGCGCTCACCAACTCTCCGGTGCGGCTCGGCTACGATCGCGCCAGGGCACGCGACCTGAACTGGCTCTTTACCAACGTGCAGATCCCACCGGCGCCGCCAACGCACATCCAGGACGAGTACCTCGAGTTCCTGGCTCCGTTGGGCGTCGCGTCCGAGCCGATCGAGTGGCGTCTGGGACCGTGGGACTCGGAGCGCGAGTGGCAGAGCGATCTCGTCTCGCGCTTCGACCGGCCGCTCGCGTCGCTCGTGATCGGGAGCAGCCGCACCGAGAAAGACTGGATCGCCGAGCGCTGGGCCGAAGTCGCCAACGCACTGTACGCCGACTTCGGCGTGCAGCCGGTCCTGGTCGGCGGCCGCTCTCCGCGCGAGGTGGACACGGAACGAGTGATCATGGCGAACACCAGCCCGGCCGCCGTCTCGCTCCTCGATAGCGGGCTTCGCCGTCTCGTGAGTATTCTCGAGGCGTCCGCACTCGTCATCTCCCTCGATACCGGCCCGCTACACATGGCCGTGGCGCTGCAGCGCCCGGTGATCAGCCTGATCGGCTTCAGCAATCCCCTCCGTACCGGTCCCTACCGCGCCTCGCAGGAGCTCATCGTGAGCGCCTACGGCCCCACCACGCGCGCCGGCCGGCTCCTCACTGCCCGCCACAGCGACCGCATGGCGTGCATAACCGTCGGGGATGTGCTGGAGAAGGTGGAGGTGTGGAAGGAGAGGACGGGGTCAGGTCTTTGATTTCGAGCCGTGAGGGCTACGGCCCTCACG
>JBIQMO010000113.1:0-11588 GCA_044463245.1 Gemmatimonas aurantiaca | reverse complement strand
AAGCGTTACACGCCCCGTGCAGAACCATGACTCGCCGGGCGCACCTTGCGCGCATGCTCACACAACGGAGATGAGAATGCACACCCGCACACGCGGTATCGCGGCGGCGGCTTTCGTACTCGGGTTCGGTGTCGCATGCGGCGGCGCGCAGGACATCAATGGAGCGGGGGCCACCTTCCCCTATCCCATCTATAGCAAGTGGTTCTCCGACTACGCGCGCGAGACCGGCGTACGCATCAACTACCAGTCGATCGGATCGGGTGGCGGGATCCGCCAGCTCACGGAGGGAACGGTCGACTTCGGAGCATCCGACGCACCGATGACGGATGGAGAGATGGCGAAGCTGAAGTCTCCAGTGCTACACTTCCCCACCGTGCTCGGAGCCGTGGTGGTCACGTATAATCTGCCCGGCGTGAACGGCGCGCTGAAGCTGAGCGGCCCGGTGCTCGCGGACATCTTCCTGGGCAGGATCACCACGTGGAACGACAGCCGGATAGGTGCGCTCAACGCCGGAGTGAAGCTTCCGGCGAGCGACATCCTCGTCGTGCACCGCTCCGATGGGAGCGGGACCACATACATCTTCTCGGACTACCTCGCCGCCGTGAGCCCCGCCTGGAAGAGCGGACCCGGCAAGGGGAAGGAGCTCTCCTGGCCCACGGGACTCGGCGCGAAGGGGAACGAGGGAGTGGCGGGTCAGGTCAAGCAGTTGCCTGGCTCTATCGGCTACGTGGAGCTGGCCTACGCCAAGCAGAACGACCTCGCCTACGCGAGCATCCAGAACACCTCGGAAAACTTCGTGGCTCCGACCATCGAGTCGGTGACCGCCGCCGCCGCGGGCGCCGCCGGCAACCTGCCGGAAGACACCGACTACCGGATCTCGATCGTGAATGCGCCCGGAGCGGACGCCTATCCGATTTCGTCCTTCACCTACCTGCTGGTATACCGCGAACAGCGCGACGCCAGGAAGGCCGAAGCACTCCTCGGGTTTCTGAGGTGGTACCTGCGCGAGGGCGAGAAATCGGCCGCATCGCTCGATTACGCTCCGTTGCCCCCGTCCATAGTCGCACAGCTCGAGAAGAGGATCGGGAGCATCACGGTGGCGAGGAAGTGAGAAGACAACAGGAAACAGGAACTGCACACCTACCACATCGTCCCCGAAGGAGCGGGGGCCCCATGTTCCCTGAACCAACGACCATGACATTCATTCGTAATACGCTGGCGGTGCTGCTGCTCGCAGGCATCGCACCCCAGTTCGCAATCGCACAGGGTTCGGTGGCTCGCGACGCCGGCACCAGGGCCGACAGCACCACCCGCAGCAGCGCCGACAGCAGCGAGAGGGTGAAGCCCGCGCAGCCATCGAAGCCGGGGCTCGACTTCTCCGGGCTCGTCTTCGGCAACTACCAGATCTCCACGGACGCCGCCAGTAAAGCCGCCAACGGGGGCAAGACGCCGAACAAGTTCGACATCGGACGAGCTTACCTGAACTTCAAGATGCCCGCCGGCGACCGCTTCAGCGTGCGGGTCACGACCGACATCAAACAGCAGAATGGTTCGAGCGGTGCGTACGACGGATGGATCGTGCGGCTCAAGTACGCCTACCTGCAGGCCGACGTCGCCAGGAGCTCCGACCCGGACGGATTCTCCGCTCTTGCGCGAGTCGGGATGCTGCAAAACGTGATCATCGACCACCAGCAGGAGTTCTGGCCGCGCTACCTGAACCGGGTCCCCACCGAGCTGTACGGCTTCTTCGCGTCCGCCGATCTGGGAGTCGCCGCGCAGCTCGCGCTCCCCGGCAGGGCGGGCGAGATATACGCGACGCTGGTCAATGGCAGCGGCTACGAACATCCCGAGTCGGATCGCTTCAAGGACTTCGCGGCTCGCGTCTCGCTCACTCCACTCGGCAGGAGCGACGGCTTCCTGCGCACGCTCACCATCTCCCCCTGGATCTACTCCGGGAAGAGTGCCAGCCGCTTCGCGACCGACCCCACGGACCCTGTGACGTCGGCGCTCGATCGCACCCGCTATGGCGTGTTCGCCGGCATCCGGGATCGTCGGCTCACTCTCGGCGGCGAGTGGGCTCGCAGGATCGACGACAGCGAATCCGGCGCGACGCCGGTCGACCGGAACGTGGCGCGCAACTCCGGAGAGCTGTACAGCGCCTTCGCCATCGCTCGCCCTCTCGAGTGGGCTCCGGGTGCGAGACCTTCGCCAGTGGGTCTGGTCGTCCGCTGGGACCAGTTCGCCCCGGACCGCGAGGCCAGCGGAAAGCTGCGCTACCTGCTCGGCGGCGTCTTCTGGGAGCCGACAACGAAGACGGCGCTCGCACTGGACTACCAGCGCACCGAACCGGTGAATGGCCTTGGCGGCGATACCTCCGAGAACTGGTACCTGCATTGGCAGGTGACGTTCTGACATGGCACGCGCCGCATCGCACGATGTCCCGACCTCCACCGCCGGGCTGCGCAGCCCGGCGGTGGAGCGACCCGCACCCGACGTCCTCGGCGAGCGCTCGTTGGGCGATGTCATCTACCGCGTCGCCATCACTCTCTTTGCGCTCTGCGTCCCCCTCCTTCTCGCTCTGGTAGCGTGGGAGCTTCTCTCCGCCGGCTGGCCCACCTTCCGCAGCTTCGGAGTCGACTTCCTCACGTCGAGCGCGTGGGACCCGGTCGCCGGCGAGTTCGGCGCGGCGCCGGCGATCTATGGGACCATCATCTCGTCGATCATCGCGCTCGCCATCGCGGTCCCGCTGGCGCTGGGGGTTTCGATCTTCCTCTCGGAGCTCTCCCCGCGCTGGCTGCGACAGCCGATCGGATTCCTGGTGGACCTCCTCGCCGCGATTCCGAGCGTGGTCTACGGACTCTGGGGGATCTTCGTGCTCCTCCCTCTGCTGCGCGATCCGGTGATCCCGTTGCTGCGCGACAAGCTCGGTCTCGGAGCGACGCCGTTCTTCTCCGGCCCAGCGTACGGGCCGAGCATCTTCGCGGCGGGGCTCATCCTGGCCATCATGGTGCTCCCGTACGTCGCGTCCGTATCGCGCGAAGTCCTTCTGGCGGTGCCGCGCTCGCAGCGTGAAGCGGCGCTCGCGCTCGGCGCGACCAAGTGGGAGATGGTGCGCGGCGCCGTGCTTCCGTACGCGAGGTCCGGAATCATCGGTGGGATCATCCTCGGTCTCGGCCGCGCGCTGGGCGAGACCATGGCCGTGACGATGCTCATTGGCAATCGCCACGAGATCTCGGCGTCGCTCCTGGCGCCCGGCTACACCATGGCGTCGCTCATCGCCAACGAGTTCAGCGAGGCATCGAGCGACGCACATCTCTCGGCGCTCATGGCCGTGGGCTTCACGCTCTTCGTGATCACCATCATCGTCAACGCGCTGGCGCGACTGCTGGTGCGGCGAGTATCGCATGGAGGATCGCGGTGAGCGCGGCCGCCCACACCGCGAGGCTCGGCCGCGGCTTCCGCGCGCGGCGCGTGCGCAGCGCTGCGATGGTCACGCTCACTGCCATCGCGGCGGTGGGCGCCACGCTGCCGCTGCTCTTCATCCTCTGGCATCTCGTGAGCACGGGTGCTGGGGCGCTCGGCGTGGACTTCTTCACCCACGCGCCTCGGCCGGTCGGCGAGGAGGGCGGCGGGATGGGGAACGCCATCGTCGGCACACTCATGCTCATGGCGATCGCCACCGGCATCGGTCTCCCGGTTGGAGTCGGCGCCGGGTTGTACCTGGCCGAGCACCGCGGGACAGCGCTGGCGAACGGCGTGCGCTTCCTCAGCGACGTGCTCAGCGGACTGCCGTCGATCGTGACGGGGATCTTCATCTGGACGATCATCGTGCGCCCGATGGGACACTTCTCCGCGCTCGCCGGAGGTATCGCGCTCGGCACCATGATGATACCGATGATCGCGCGGACCACCGAGGAGATGCTGCACCTCGTCCCCTCGACCCTCCGTGAGGCGGCGCTCGCTCTCGGCTACCCTCGGTGGCGCGCTTCTCTGACCATCGTGCTCCGCACCGCGAGCGCGGGGATCGTCACGGGCGCGCTCATCGCGCTCGCACGCGTCGCCGGCGAGACAGCGCCACTGCTCTTCACGGCGTTCGGCAACCAGTACTGGTCCGCGTCGCCTGGCCAGCCCATCGCGGCTCTACCTCTGCAGATCTTCACCTATGCCATCAGCCCTTACGACGAATGGCACCGCCTCGCGTGGGCGGGTGCGCTCGTCCTCATCGCTCTCATCCTCGTCATCAGCATCATCGCCCGCCTCTCCACGCGTGGCCGGTTCGCCGGCGGAAACGGCGCCTGAGATGCTTCTCACCACGAGCGACCAGACGCGGATCGCAGCACGCGGCGCGCCGGAAGGCGGTGCCGAGGCCGAAGCGATGCCCACTCCCACCCGGATTGCGGTAGCGCACCTCGATGCCTGGTTCGGCCGGAACCATGCCGTTTGCGACGTGACCATCGACATCCCCGACCGGCAGGTCACCGCGGTGATCGGTCCATCCGGCTGCGGGAAGTCCACCTTCCTCCGCTGCCTCAACCGGATGCACGAGACGGTGCCCACCGCCCGAGTGAGCGGGCAGGTCACCCTCGACGCACGCGACATTTACTCGCCAGGTGTCAGCCCGACCGCGGTTCGCAAGCGCATCGGGATGGTCTTCCAGCGCCCCACGCCCTTCCCCACGATGTCCATCCGCGACAACGTCGCCGCCGGCCTGCGAGTGCTCGGCCACCGCCCGCGCGGGCACGAGGTGGACCAGACCGTGGAGCGGGCGCTGAGGCGCACCGCGCTCTGGGATGAGACGAAGGACCGCCTGGGTAGCAGCGCGCTGGCGCTCTCGGGCGGTCAGCAGCAACGGCTGTGCATCGCGCGTGCGCTCGCCACCGACCCGGAGGTACTGCTCCTCGACGAGCCCACGGCGTCGCTCGACCCGATCAGCACGCAGCACATCGAGGAGCTGGTGCACGAGCTCAGTCGCGAGGTCACGATCGTCATCGTCACGCACAACATGCAGCAGGCAGCGCGCATCTCCGATCGCACGGCGTTCTTCCTCGCCGGCGGGCTGGTAGAGACCGCGCCCACCGAAGCGCTCTTCACCGCACCGGCCGACGAGCGCACCGAGGCATACATCACCGGGAGATTCGGATGAGCACGGCCATCCAACCGAGGATCGAAACGCAGGCTCACGATGCCGACACGGCCATCTCGGTGGACCGTTTCTCCTTCTGGTACGGGAGCACTCGAGCGCTGCACGACATCACGCTCCGCATCCCGCGGCACGCGATCACGGCTTTCATCGGCCCATCCGGGTGTGGGAAGTCCACGCTGCTGCGCTCCATCAACCGACTCAACGACACCATCCCGGGCGTTCGCCATCGCGGCGAGATCCGCATAGATGGCGACGAAGTTTACGGGCGTGGCAGCGACGTGGTGCTCCTGCGCCGGCGCGTGGGGATGGTCTTCCAGCAATCGAACCCCTTCCCCAGGTCGATTTACGACAACGTCGCCTTCGGCCCACGCATCAACGGCGCCGCGCGCGGCGCGGAGCTGGATGACATCGTGGAGCGCTCGCTCAGGCGCGCCGCGCTGTGGGATGAGGTGAAGGACCGCCTGCATTGGAGCGCGCTCGCACTCTCGGGTGGCCAGCAGCAGCGGCTGTGCATCGCGCGCGCGCTGGCCAACGATCCCGAGGTACTCCTCCTGGACGAACCGGCCAGCGCGCTCGACCCCGGCGCCACCCAGCGCATCGAGGATCTCCTGCACGAGTTGAGACGGGAGGTGACCGTTGTGATCGTGACGCACAACATGCAGCAGGCCGCCCGCGCGTCCGACCGAACGGCTTTCTTCTACCTCGGGCGCCTCATCGAGAGCGCCCCGACGCAGAAGCTCTTCACCAACCCGCGCAACGAGCAGACCGAAGCCTACATCACCGGGAGATTCGGATGAGCACCCAGACCGAGAAAGCGTACCGCCACTTTCACGAACAGCTCGAGGAGCTCACCCACCACCTCCTCGACATGTCGCGCCACGTGGAGACTGCCATCGATCTCGCCGTCGATGCGCTCCTCCAGCGCGACCCCGACAAGGCAGGCCTGGTGATCGCCGGCGACCGCAACCTCGATGTGCTGGAGTTGGAGATCGAGCACATCGCGGTATCGCTCCTGGCTCTCCAGCAACCCATGGCGCGCGACCTTCGTTTCGTGATCGGCGCCATCAAGCTCTCGAGCGACCTCGAGCGCGTCGGCGATCATGCCGTTAACATCGCCGAGGCCGCGCTGCGTCTGGATGCCGCGGGGATCGTCATCCCCCCTCAACCCGCGATCAGCGCCCTCGCCGCCGACGCCCGCCAGATGCTGGTGGATGCGATAGACGCCTTCGTCCGGTCGGACCCCTCATTGGGTCGAGACGTCTGCCGGCGCGACGATTCCGTGGACGAGCGGCACGACGCAAACTTCCGTAAACTCGAGGAGAGCATGCGCCGCGATCCGTCCTCGATATCCGCGTCGCTCCAGCTCCTCCTCGTCATCCGCAACATCGAGCGCATCGCCGACCTGGCGACGAACATCGCCGAAGATGCCGTTTATCTGGCGGAGGGGAGAACCATCAGGCACAGCGCACAGGCTTGAACGGCTCTCCCGGTGCGCGTGCCGCTGCCCCGGCGGGAGAGCAGCGTGGGGGCTCGCTACATCGCGTCGAACTGCGCACGCGGAGGACGCGGAGGGGTAAAGAGAGGGCGCGGAGAAAGGCGGCCGTATTTCGACGCGACGCGAGCGCTGCTGATGTCCGTCGTCGAGAGAGCGGCAGTTATCCTTGGCTCTCATGAGAGAGCCGGATGACATCACTGCCCAGATCGTAGATGCTGCTCTGCGAATCCATCGCAGAACCGGTCCTGGACTTCTCGAGTCGGTCTACGAGACGCTCCTGGCCGCGGAGCTCAGACGTCGTGGCTTCAGAGTGGAACGACAGAAAGCTGCGTCTCTGGAATTCGACGGCTTCCACTTCGAGCAAGCGCTACGCCTCGACCTGCTCGTGGAAGAGACCGTGGCGGTCGAAATCAAATCCGTCGAGCAACTCAAGCCGGTTCACAAGGCGCAACTGCTGACTTACGTTCGCCTCCTGGATCTCCCGGTCGGCTTGCTGATCAACTTCGGGGGCCCTGTCCTGAAAGAAGGTCTCGTTCGCGTCGTGAACGATCTCCCTTCGTCCCCTACCCGCAGGATACACATCGATCGACTCGATGCGGGCTCGCATTCCTGACCGCTCTTCTCCGCGTCCTCTCGCAGTTCACCTCCGCGTCCTCCGCGTGCGCAGTTCGACGCGATGAAGTCTGCCCCGCGAAGGACTCAGGTGAGCACCGCATGCAGCACCCACCACACGGCGGCGGACATGAGTGCCGCGGCGGGGATCGTCAGGATCCACGCCCACACGATGCGGCCGGCGACGCCCCACCGTACCGCAGAGAGGCGGGTCGTGGCGCCGACACCGACGATGGCCCCGGTGATGGTGTGGGTGGTACTCACGGGGATGCCGAACTTCGTCGCGAGCAGGATGCTGAGCGCTCCGCCAGTCTCGGCGGCGAAGCCGCCCACGGGGCGGAGCTTCGTGATCCGGGAGCCCATCGTGTGCACGATGCGCCAGCCGCCGAAGAGGGTTCCGAACGAGATCGCGGTGTACGCGCCGATCTCTACCCAGTAGGGGATGTGCTCCGCGTTCGGGACGTAGAGGTGGTGCAGGAAGCCCGTCTCGGCGGCGAAGAGCGCGTTCGACGACGCCAGCAGCCCCACTATGATGCCCATAGTCTTCTGAGCATCGTTGGCGCCGTGGGAGAGGGAGAAGAACGCGGCGCTGGCCAGCTGCGCCACGCGAAATACTCGATCGACCTTGCCGGGCGGGGTGCGCTGGAAGATCCAGTAGACCGCGACCATCAGGCCGAAGCCGAGGATCATCCCGATCACCGGGGAGAGAACGATGAAGATCAGCGTCTTCGTCCATCCGGCTGGGATGATGGCTCCGAAACCCGCCTTCGCCACCGCGGCGCCGCCGTAACCGCCGATCAGGGCGTGCGAGGAGGACGACGGAAGGCCGAAGTACCAGGTGATGATGTTCCAGAAGAGCGCGCCCAGGAGCGCGCCGAGGATGACGTTCGGGTCCACCACCGAGACTTCCACCATCCCGGCGCCCATGGTCTTGGCGACGGCGGTGCCGACGGTGAAAGCGGCGAGGAAGTTGAAAGCCGCGGCCCAGATGACCGCGTGCAGCGGCTTGAGGACACGGGTTCCCACGACCGTCGCGATGGAGTTGGCCGAGTCGTGGAATCCGTTGCTGAAGTCGAAGATGAAGGCGACCGCTATGATCGCCAGGATGTACGTGATCACCGATCAGGCATGCTTCAGCGCTATGCTCTGCAGGACGTTCGAGACGTCCTCGCACTGGTCGATGGCGCGCTCCAGCGTGTCGTACAGCTCCTTCCACTTGATGACTTCGAGCGGATCGGGCGTGCCCTTGAACAGCTCCCCCACCGCCTGGTGGTAGAGCGCATCGCCCTCCTCCTCGAGCTTCTTCACTATCACGCCTTCTTCGCCGACGAACTTCGAATCCTTCAACTTGTGGACGGCGGCATCGATGTGGTCGGTGGCCTTCACCAGCACCTCGCAGAGCCGGCGCGCGGCGGCGTGCACCTCGGTAATGTGGAACATCGCCGCGCGGCGCGCCGTGCCGTCCACGAGGTCTATCACGTTATCGAGCCGTGAGGCGAGGAGGTGAATGTCCTCGCGGTCGATGGGGGTGACGAACGACTGATCTATCCGCGAGATGATATCGTGGGTGATGACGTCGGCCTGGTGCTCCTGTTCCTTGATGAGCGCAACGAAGTGTTCCAGCCGGCCGGGATCCGCGAAGAGCTCGGCCAGCAGACGCGAGGAGGCACCGAGCCGCTTGGTGAGCTCCTCGAACATTTCGAAGAACGCGGTATCGCGTGGGATGAGACGCACGTGATCGCTCTCTACTTCGAGTAATTGTCGGTTATAGTCAGATGGCACCGACGCAGCGGAGTCCACTACCGCGACCCGGCCAGTGCCCGCTCTCCCCGCCGCGCGGGGGGCCGCGCAGAAGTTAGCGTCCCGGGCGGGGTGGTGCATAGGGGGAGGGATGCACGACGGGGTCAGGTCTTGAATTTCGAGCCGTATGGGCTACTGCCCATACGGCTCGAAATTCAAGACCTGACCCCGTCGTGCATCCCCCTCAGTACCCGTACCTCGCTCCATGTATCTGTTTATGGCGCATGACGAGGCGCCGGTCGGCGAAAAGCTTGATCAGGAGGACGCCGGCCACGAAGCCGCCCACGTGGGCCCAGACGGCTACCCCTCCGTTGCTGGCGGCGTTCACATCGCTCAGCTCCGGGAGGCCGCTGATCACCTGGACGGCAAACCACCAGAGGAGCACGATCCAGGCTGGGATGTGGAAGACCTTGAAGAAGACGACGAAGATGAACAGCATCTTGACCCGTGCCCTCGGGTAGAGCAGCAGGTAGGCACCCATGACGCCCGAGATCGCGCCCGAGGCGCCCACAGTGGGGACGGGGGAGGCGGGCTGCGAGAATACGTGCGCGGCGGCTGCGGCGAGGCCGCAGATCAGGTAGAAGGCGAGGTAGCGCCCTGGGCCCATGCTGTCTTCCACGTTGTTCCCGAATACCCAGAGGAAGAGCGAGTTCCCGATGATGTGCATCCACCCGCCGTGGAGGAACATCGAGGTCAGCGGCGTGAGCGCGTTGATGGAGTAGTTGTCCACCACGCACGCCATCCCCGGCGCCACCGGGACGCCGCTGCCGAGCGGGGCCAGCCGGGTGAGCTCGCCCGGCACCATCCCCAGGTCGCAGACGCGCGCGGCGAGGAGCGCCTGGTTCGTCCCCCCTCCCTCCACCAGGAACCAGACGGCCCACATGAGGCCGAGGATGAGGTAGTTCATCCACGGAGTGCGGAGCGTGGGGAGCTCGTCGCCGATCGGTATCATCCGCCCCTCCCTGCCCTTTCGGCGCAATCGACCGCGCCGATCATGGCACTGCGTCGGATCATACTGCCGCTCCTACCGTGGGAAGGTGTAAAACTCTGCCAATGTGGCGCGGATGCGAGGCCTCAAGCTTGCGAGAACCTACCGGCGGTTCGCAGCCGTTCGCAAGCGTGGAAGGGTTGCGCAGAACGGCTGCGCAATAGCTAAACCATCGAAGAGGGAGTCATGGCCGAAAAAGTCATTGGAATCGATCTGGGAACCACGAATTCCGTGGTAGCGGTGATGGAGGGCGGCGACCCGGTCGTCATCCCCAACGCCGAGGGGGGACGTGTGACGCCGTCCGTGGTGGGCTTCACAAAGGATGGCGAGCGGCTGGTGGGTCAGGTCGCCAAGCGGCAGGCCGTGACCAACCCGCAGAACACGGTCTTCTCGATCAAGCGCTTCATGGGGCGCAAGATCTCCGAGGTTAGCGAGGAGACCAAGCGCGTCCCCTACAAGATCGTAGCTGGGCAGAACGACCAGGTCACCGTGGACGTCCAGGGGAAGCGCTACACGCCGCCCGAGATCTCCGCGATGATCCTGCAGAAGATGAAGCAGACCGCGGAAGACTACCTCGGCACCCGGGTCGAGAAGGCCGTGGTGACGGTCCCGGCGTACTTCAACGATTCGCAGCGTCAGGCCACCAAGGATGCGGGCCGCATCGCGGGTCTCGACGTGCTGCGAATCATCAACGAGCCCACGGCCGCGGCGCTCGCCTACGGCCTCGACAAGAAGAAGGACGAGAAGGTGGCCGTGTTCGACCTGGGCGGCGGCACGTACGACATCTCGATCCTCGAGCTGTACGACGTCGAAGGATCGCGCCAGTTCGAGGTGAAGTCCACCAACGGCGACACGCACCTGGGCGGCGACGACTTCGACCAGCGCGTGATCGACTGGCTCGTAGCCGAGTTCAAGCGCGACCAGACGATCGACCTCTCCAAGGACCCCATGGCGCTCCAGCGCCTCAAGGAGGCCGCGGAGAAGGCGAAGATGGAGCTCTCGAGCACGCAGCAGACCGACATCAACCTGCCGTTCATCACGGCCGACCAGTCGGGCCCGAAGCACCTCAACTACACGCTCACACGCGCCAAGTTCGAGCAGCTCGTGGATGACCTCATCCAGCGCACGCTCGAGCCGATGAAGAAGGCGCTCGCCGATGCGCAGATGAAGCCGGAGGACGTGGACGAGGTGATCCTCGTCGGCGGCTCGACGCGCATCCCGAAGGTGCAGCAGGTGGTGAAGGACTTCTTCAAGAAGGAGCCGCACAAGGGCGTGAACCCCGACGAGGTCGTGGCCATAGGCGCCGCGATCCAGGGCGCGGTTCTCACCGGCGAGCAGAAGGACGTTCTGCTCCTCGACGTCACCCCGCTCTCTCTCGGCATCGAGACGCTGGGTGGCGTGACCACCGTGCTCATCCCGCGGAACACCACGATCCCCACGAAGAAGTCCGAGACCTTCTCGACGGCCGAGGACAACCAGACGACCGTGGAGATCCACGTGCTGCAGGGCGAGCGCGACATGGCCGTCTACAACAAGACCATCGGCAAGTT
>JBIQMO010000112.1:0-11610 GCA_044463245.1 Gemmatimonas aurantiaca | reverse complement strand
CCGCGAGGGCGGCCGCACCGTGGGCGCCGGCGTCGTAACCAAGATCATCAAGTAAGCCGTTTCCACGGAACCGGCGATCAAGCGATCGATCCAGAATCCAGTAACACGAGACTCATAATTATGGCTGGCAGAATCCGCATCCGTCTGAAGGCGTTCGATCATGCAGTGATCGACCAGGCGTCGGCGGACATCGTACGCACCGCCGAGAAGACGGGCGCACAGGTGTCGGGCCCGATTCCTCTGCCCACCAAGACGCAGCGGTGGACTGTGCTTCGCTCGCCGCACGTGGACAAGAAGTCGCGCGAGCAGTTCGAGCTGAAGACGCACAAGCGCGTGATCGACATCCTCGACTCCCGCGCCCAGACGGTGGACGCCCTGACCAAGCTGGATCTCCCGGCCGGGGTGGATGTGGAGATCAAGGTAGAGTAGAGGGGCGAGGGTTCAGGAGGCAGGGTTCAGGGTTCAGGAACTACCTCGGGGTAGAGTCCTCACCCCAAGAGCAGTAACTGAACCCTGAACCCTGCCTCCTGAACCCCGCTTCAAAGGTCCAACTGGCATTACTGACCGGCGCGCTGCGCGCGCCGTCGCCAGTGACTCAAACGAGGAAGGCATGATCGGCATAATTGGACGGAAGCTGGGGATGACCCAGATCTTCAACGAGGCGGGGCAACAGGTGCCGGTGACGGTCGTGGAGGCCGAGCCGAATTCTGTGCTCCAGGTGTTCGACAAGGAGCAGGCGGGCTTCGCCGCGGTGCAGCTTGGCTACGGGAAGCAGCGCGTGCGGCGCGAGTCGGGGAACGGCGAGCGCACTCCGCGCGGGCGGCGCGCGAACAAGGCCGAGGTGGGGCATGCAGCGAAGGCGGGGCTCGATGCGCCGCCCAAGGTACTGCGCTCTTTCCGGCTCGACGATGCGCCGGGTAAGGAGCCGGAGATCCCCACGTACAACGTGGGTGACGTCATCACGGTGGCGATCTTCGAGCCGGGCGAGCGGGTGAAGGTCACCGGCACCACGAAGGGACGCGGCTTCCAGGGCGTGGTGAAGCGCCACGGCTTCGGCGGTGGACCGAACACGCACGGCAACACGAAGCATCGCCGTCCCGGTTCGATCGGCGCCGGTACGAATCCGTCGCGCGTGATCAAGGGTAAGCGCATGCCGGGCCACTACGGCGCGGAGCGGCACACACAGGGAAGCCTGCGCGTGGAGAAGGTGGACGCGGAGCGGAACCTGGTCTACATCCGCGGCTCGATCGCCGGTCCCACGAACGGGATCGTCCTCGTCCGCAAGCAGGGTTGATCATGGCTGAGACTATACGAGAGTTCGACGCAGCCGCGTACACCGGGAACGGCACCGCGAGGGAGCGCGTGCCGCTTCCGGGTGAGACCTTCGACGGCACCGTGCACATGCCGGTGATGCACCAGGCGGTGAAGGCGTTCCTCGCCAATCAGCGCCAGGGGAACGCGGCCACGAAGACGCGCGGCAAGGTGATCGGCGGCAATCAGAAGCCCTGGCGGCAGAAGGGGACCGGTCGTGCGCGGCAGGGTTCGACCCGCGCGCCGCACTGGGTCGGTGGTGGCACCGTCTTCGGTCCGAGCCCGCGCGGCTACACCGAGCGCGTGCCGCGGCAGGTGAAGGCGCTGGCCCGCAAGAGCGCGCTCAACGCGCGCGCCAGAGAGGGCGCGGTGGTGGTCGTCGACCGCCTCGAGTACGACGCACCGCGCACCGCGCGGCTGGCGGCGTTCGTCGACCGGCTCGGCCTCACGGGGCAGAAGGTTCTCATCCTCACCGATGGGATCAAGCCGAACGTCTATCGCTCGGGGCGGAACCTCCCGACGGTGCACGTGATGCCCTACAGCGACGCTTCCACCTATCACATCCTCTGGTCCGACACGGTCGTGATCGAGGGCGGCGCGATCGGACATCAGCTCGAGCCGATAGCGGAGAGCGAGCCCGAGTCGAAGCCGCGTCCGCGTCCCAAGGCCAGGAAGAAGCCGGCGGAGAAGGCCGAGGCGAAGGCGCCCGCCAAGAAGAAGACTGCCAGAAAGAGCGCCTCCTCGACGCGTCCGAGCGCGAAGAAGGCACCGGCGAAGAAGAGCGCCGCCCGCAAGAGCACGAAGAAGGCGGCTGCCAAGAAGACCACGGCGCGGAAGTCTGCCGCCACGAAGAAGACGGCGGCGAAGAAGACTTCGACCAAGCCGAAGAAGGGGAAATAACCGATGCCGACGCTGCACGAAACGATCATCCGTCCCATCGTCACCGAGAAGAGCTCGGCGGCGTATCAGGAGCGCTCGGAGTACACCCTCCAGGTGCACCCCGACGCGACGAAGGGACTCATCAAGCAGGCCGTGGAGACGCTTTTCGGCGTCCACGTCACCGGCGTCTGGACGTCGAACCAGCGCGGCAAGACCCGCCGGTCCGGAAGGACCGTGGGGCGGCGCGCTCACTGGAAAAAGGCGATCGTGACGCTGCGTGAAGGCGAGACGATCGAGATCTTCGAGGGCTGACAGATGGGAATTCGTCAATTCAGACCGATTACCAAGGGGACGCGCTTCCGTACCGTCTCGGATTTCTCCGAGATCACGCGGACCAAGCCCGAGAAGTCGCTGCTCGCGCCGATCACCAAGTCGGGCGGGCGGGACAACCACGGCCACATCTCGATGCGTCGGCGCGGCGGCGGTCACAAGCGCCGCTACCGGATCATCGACTTCAAGCGCGACAAGTTCGGCGTTCCCGCGACGGTTCGTGAGATCGAGTACGATCCCAACCGTTCGGCGCGCATTGCTCTCGTGGAGTACACCGACGGCGAGAAGCGCTACATCCTCCACCCGCGCGGGCTCTCGGTGGGCGACACCGTAGTCTCCGGTCCCGGCTCGGATATCCGGCTCGGCAACGCGATACCTCTCAGGGAGGTGCCGCTCGGGACGGACGTACACAACATCGAGCTGAAGATCGGCAAGGGCGGGCAGCTCGCGCGCTCGGCCGGTATGTCGGCTCAGGTGGTCGCGAAGGAAGGCGACTACGTGACGCTGCGCATGGGCTCCTCCGAGGTTCGCATGGTGCACGGGAACTGCCTCGCCACGATCGGCGAGGTGGGGAACCAGGAGCACGAGCTGATCTCGTGGGGGAAGGCTGGCAAGACCCGCTGGAAGGGTCGGCGTCCCAAGGTGCGCGGCGAGGTCATGAATCCCGTGGATCACCCGCACGGCGGCCGCACGCGCGGCGGCCGGAACGTGGTGAGCCCATGGGGCAAGAAGGAAGGGACGAAGACGCGCAACAGGAAGAAGTCGTCCCAGCGGCTGATCGTCCGCGGCCGGAAGCGCGGCAAGGCTACCCGATGAGCGAGGGGCGGACGCAGCGCTGCCCGACAACCAGAGACATCTACCATGGCTAGAAGCATCAAGAAGGGTCCGTTCGTGCAGGAGTCGCTCCTGAAGAAGGTGCAGAGCATGAACGCGAGAAACGAAAAGCGGGTGGTGAAGACCTGGTCGCGGGCGAGCACTGTCGCACCGGAGTTCGTGGGTCACACCTTCGCGGTGCACAACGGGAACAAGTTCATCCCCGTGTACGTGACGGAGAACATGGTGGGCCACAAGCTCGGCGAGTTCGCTCCCACGCGGCTCTTCCGCGGTCACAGCGGGAACAAGGCGGCCGACCGTAAGGCGTCGCCGGCCGGCGGCGCGAAGGGAGGCAAGTGATCATGGCTGAGGTCCGGGCGGTTCAGCGCACCACGCGGCAGTCGCCGTACAAGATGCGGCTGGTCATCGATCAGATTCGCGGCCGGAACGTGAACGAGGCGCTCGCGCTCCTCGCCTTCTCGAAGAAGCACGCGGCCAAGCAGATCGAGAAGGTTCTGAAGTCGGCCATCGCGAACGCGGAGTACCAGGCGAGAGAGCGGAACGAATCGCTCGATACCGACCTGCTTTTCGTGAAGCACGCGGTCGTGAACGAGGGCCCCAAGCTCAAGCGCTTCATGCCGGGCGCGATGGGGCGTGGTACTCCCATTCTCAAGAGGACGAGCCACGTCGAGATCGTGGTCGCGGACGAGGAAGGTCGCTAATGGGACAGAAGACAAATCCGATCGGCTTCCGGCTGGGGATCACGCACGACCACAAGTCGCGCTGGTACGCGAACCGGGATTTCCCGGCGCTCCTCAAGGAAGACGAGCTGCTGCGCAAGTACCTCAAGGCGCGCCTCGGGCACGCGGCGATCGCCGACATCACGATCGAGCGGAAGCCGGGGAAGATGGTGGTGACCATCCACACCGGTCGTCCGGGCGTCGTGATCGGGAAGAAGGGTGCGGAGGTGGACAAGCTCCGCGACGAGCTGGCGCAGCTCACGGGGAAGGAAGTCGGGATCAACGTGGAGGAGATCAAGCGTCCCGAGCTCGACGCGCAGCTCGTGGCCGACCAGATCGCGCACCAGCTGGCGCAGCGTATCTCCTTCCGCCGCGCGATGAAGCGTGCGGTGCAGAGTGCGATGCGCATGGGCGCTCAGGGGATCAAGATCAAGTGTGGCGGCCGTCTGGGCGGCGCGGAGATCGCGCGCGTCGAGGGCTACCACGAGGGGCGGGTGCCGCTGCACACGCTCCGCGCGAAGATCGACTACGCCACGTCCACGGCCAGGACCACCTTCGGCACGATCGGCGTGAAAGTGTGGATCTTCCACGGCGAGGAGCCCTCGGCTTCGCGGCGCGGGAGCACCTACTCCACGGGTTCGTAAGGGAGCACTAGAGAAATGCTGAGTCCCAAGCGCGTAAAGTTCCGGAAGATGTTCAAGGGGCGCACCCGTGGGGTCGCGACCCGTGGTTCCACCGTGGCCTTCGGCCACTACGGTCTCCAGGCGCTGGAGCCGGGTTGGGTGTCGAACCGCCAGATCGAGGCTGCCCGCGTGGCGCTCACGCGCCACATCAAGCGCGGCGGCAAGGTGTGGATCCGCATCTTCCCCGACAAGCCGATAACGAAGAAGCCGGCCGAGACCCGCATGGGGAAGGGCAAGGGGTCGCCGGAAAGCTGGGTTGCCGTTGTGAAGCCCGGGCGAGTGATGTTCGAGCTCGAGGGCGTGGACCGGAAGACGGCGGAAAAGGCGATGGCGTTGGCGGCAGCCAAGCTGTCGGTGCCATCGAAGTTCGTTGTACGAGAGGAGGCGCACACCGATGCAAGCTGAGGAGATCCGGGAGCTGACCGAGGAGGAGATCCTGAGCCGCATCGCGGAGCTCGAGGAGGAGCGGTTCAGGCTTCGCTTCCGCAGCGCCACCGAGACGCTCGAGGATCCGTTGCGGTTCCGGGTGATTCGCAAGGACATAGCGCGGATGAAGACGATTCTGCGCGAGCGGCAGGGGGCGCGTGGTGCGTCCGCATCCGCGACACGGGCGTCGCGCTAGCGAGGAGTGCAAGGAAACATGGCCGAGACAGTGAAAAGCGAGGGAGGCGCGCGGCGCGGATCGCGCAAGACGCGCGTGGGCCTCGTGGTCAGCGACAAGATGGAGAAGACGGTGGTGGTGGCGATCGAGCGTCGCTTCCCGCACCCGCTTTACGGCAAGATGGTGACGCGCACCAAGCGTCTTAAGGCCCACAGCGAGGACAACTCCGCGAAGGCCGGCGACACCGTGCGCATCATGGAGACCCGGCCGCTGTCGAAG
This sequence comes from Gemmatimonas aurantiaca, assembly GCA_044463245.1. Taxonomy (GTDB): domain Bacteria; phylum Gemmatimonadota; class Gemmatimonadetes; order Gemmatimonadales; family Gemmatimonadaceae; genus JADGGM01. Next base: position 5,974 of record JBIQMO010000112.1, on the reverse strand, counting down.
GACAAGCGGTGGCGCGTGGTCGAGATACTCGAACGTGCGCGCTGAGAGGGATACATGATTCAGCAGGAGTCGATGGTAAAGGTCGCGGATAATTCGGGCGCGAAGCGCGCGCTCGTGATCCGCGTGCTGGGCGGGACCCGCCGCCGCTACGCGGGGCTGGGCGATACGGTGGTCGTGGCGGTGAAGGACGCGCTTCCGAACGGCACCGTGAAGAAGAGCGACGTGGCGAAGGCCGTGGTAGTCCGGACGGCCAAGGAGACTCGCCGAAAGGATGGGAGCTACATCCGCTTCGACGAGAACGCAGTCGTGATCATCAACGATGCTGGCGAGCCGCGGGCCACGCGTATCTTCGGCCCCGTAGCGCGCGAGCTGCGCGAGAAGAAGTTCATGAAGATCGTATCGCTCGCGCCGGAGGTGCTCTGAGATGCGCAATCTGACTTACCGCGCGACCAAGCGCGCGAAGACGAAGAACAGAAATCGCCACGCGATCAACGCGGAGCGCGTATCGATGCCCGTCCGCAAGGGCGACACCGTTCGCGTGATGCGGGGTGAGGAAGCGGGGAAGGAAGGGAAGATCCTCCGCACCTACCCCAAGACCGGGCGCGTGGTGGTCGATGGAGTGAACATCGTCAAGCGGCACCGGAAGGCCCGGACCGCCGAAGAGCAGAGCGGGATCGTCGACTTTCCCGCGCCGATTCACCACTCGAACGTCATGCTCCTCGATCCCAAGGGAGACAAGCCCACGCGGGTTCGCTCGCGGGTCGATGAGGATGGCACGAAGGAGCGGATCAGCGTCAAGAGCGGGGACTCGATTCCCCATCCGCGCTGAGCGAGGATCTGGAAATGGCAACGAAGGGGAAGAAGCAGGATAAGAAGAGCGGCGGCGACCGCTCCCCGCAGCGCGAGCATCCCGGTGTCGGCACGCCCGCACCGGCTCCGCGGCTCAGGGTGTACTACGAGGGGACCGTGCGCCAGCATCTCCAGCAGCAGTTCGGGCTCGAGAACGTCCACCAGATCCCGAAGCTCACGAAGATCGTGATCAACGTGGGCGTGGGTGAGGCGGTGAAGCAGCCGAAGTTCCTCGACGGTGTAGTAGAGGAGCTGGAGGTGATCACCGGCCAGCGGCCCGTGCGCACCAAGGCGAAGAAGTCGATCTCCAACTTCGGCCTTCGCCAGGGGCAGGAGATCGGCGCGAGCGTGACGCTCCGCGGCGCCCGCATGTGGGAGTTCCTCGATCGCTTCATCACGATCGCGGCTCCCCGGATTCGCGACTTCCGCGGGCTGGGGACGCGCTCCTTCGACGGGCGTGGTAACTACTCCGTGGGCCTCAAGGAGCAGGTGATCTTTCCGGAGATCAACTACGACCAGGTCGAGCAGGTGCACGGCCTGGACGTGACGTTCGTGACGAGCACCGACCGCGACGATCAGGCGCTCGCACTCCTCCGGGAGCTGGGGATGCCCTTCCGCGGTGAAGAGAAGCCGATCGTGGTGAACGCCTAGCCCCGGCGTTAGCCGGCGGCCTCAGCCAGCGGCGGCCGATGAGCGGCCTTCGGGGCTCAGTGAGAAACTCAAAGCAGAGAGATAGATTCGATGGCTCGTAAGGCCATGATCGAAAAGAGCAAGCGCAAGCCGAAGTTCAAGGTGCGGCAGCACAATCGCTGCCAGCGCTGCGGCCGCTCGCGCGCCTACCTGCGGAAGTTCGGCCTCTGCCGCATCTGCTTCCGCGAGCTCTCGCTCAACGGGATGATCCCCGGAGTGCGGAAGGCGAGCTGGTGAGCCGAAGCCATTCCTAAACGTCCATAACGGATACGATAGGACCATTACATGAGCATGACAGATCCCATCGCCGACATGCTGACGCGGATCCGCAATGCATGCGGGTCGAAGCATCGCCGCGTCGACATGCCGGCCTCGAAGCTGAAGGGCGAGATCGCTCGCCTTCTCCTCGAGAACAACTACATCCGGGACTTCAAGACTCTCGAGACCGACGAGGGCCGGAAGATCCTCCGACTCTATCTGCGCTACGCCGCGGGCGACCAGCCGGTCATCCGCGAGCTGCGTCGCGTGTCCACGCCGGGGCTCCGCAAGTACGTCGGCGTCAAGGATATTCCGCGCGTGCGCAACGGACTCGGCATGGCAATCTTGAGCACCTCGCAGGGGCTGATGTCCGATCAGCAGGCGCGCGCTGCGCGCACTGGTGGCGAGCTCCTCGCGGTCATCTGGTAGGAGCAACGAAGCCATGTCGCGAATCGGAAAGAGACCGGTCCAGCTGCCGAAGAACGTGTCGGCGACGCTCGATGGTCACAAGATCACAGTCAAGGGTCCGAACGGTGAGCTGCAGCGCACGCTGCACTCGGAGATGAAGGTGGAGCTCGAGGACGGCGCGGTGGTGGTGAAGCGTCCCTCGGACGACAAGGAGCACAAGGCGCTGCACGGACTCACGCGTACGCTGGTGGCCAACATGGTCGAGGGCGTGGAGCGCGGCTTCCGGAAGCAGCTCGAGATCGTGGGCGTGGGCTTCCGCGCCGAGACGAGGCCGTACGGTCTCTTCCTCGCGCTCGGCTTCTCGCACCCGGTAGAGTATCGTGCACCGAAGGGGATCAAGCTCACGGCGCCGCAGCCCACGAGTGTGGTGATCGAAGGCGCCGACAAGGAGATGGTCGGTCAGGTGGCCGCGGAGATCCGCGGTCTGCGCCCGCCGGAGCCGTACAAGGGCAAGGGCATCAAGTATGCTGACGAGAAGATCCGGCGGAAGGCCGGCAAGGCGGGAGGCAAGTAAGCGATGAGACCGATTCACAAGCCGAAGACGCGCACCGAGCAGCGCTACCGCCGGCACCTGCGCGTACGCAAGCGGGTGGAGGGTACGCCGGAGCGCCCGCGGCTCGTCGTACGCCGCTCGCTGAAGCACATCTACGCGCAGCTCGTGGACGATCAGTCGAGTCGTACTATTCTCACCGTCTCCGATCTGAAGGACGGCGAGGGGAAGAAGTCCGAGCGTGCGCTGAACGTCGGCAAGGCGATCGCCGAGCGGGCGAAGGCGGCAGGCATCACGCGGGTGGTGTTCGACCGTGCTGGATACAAGTACCATGGCCGCGTGAAGGCGGTGGCCGACGGCGCCCGCGAAGGCGGGTTGGAGTTCTGATAATGGCAGACAACGAGAACGTGGGATCGGGAATGAGTGCCGCCGCTCCGTCGCCCCAGGGTGGTAGGAGCGGTGGTCCTGGCGGTGGAGGGCGTGGAGGCCCGGGTGGCGGCCGCGGTGGACGCGGCGGCGGGCGCGGTGGACGCGGCGGACCAGGTGGTGGTCGCGGCGGCCCCGGTGGCGGCCGCGGAGGACAGGGTGGTGGTCGCGGCGGCGAGGGCGGAGGACGCGGTGCCGGCCGTGGCAACGAGGGCGGACGCGAGTCGAGCGACCTCGTGGAGAACGTCATCGCCATCAACCGCGTGGCCAAGGTCGTCAAGGGCGGCCGGCGCTTCAGCTTCAACGCGCTCGTCGCGGTGGGCGATGCGCAGGGTCGCGTGGGCGTCGCCACGGGTAAGGCGAACGAGGTCTCGGAGGCGGTGCGCAAGGCGGTCGATGCAGCGCGTCGTGGGATGGTGCAGGTGCCCCTCACCGGTGGTACCATTCCACACGAGGTGGTGGGCGAGCACGGTGCCGGAAGGGTGCTGCTCAAGCCGGCCGCGCCCGGTGCTGGCGTAATCGCCGGCGGTGCGGTGCGCGCGGTTCTCGAGTGTGCCGGCGTCGCCGACATCCTCACCAAGAGTCTCGGCTCGGCCAACCCGCACAACATGGTCCGCGCCACGATGGATGGCCTCACCCGCCTCACTACGGTGGAGCAGATCGCGCGCGAACGGGGTATCGAGCCTTCGAGCCTGCACTACAAGTCGCGCGCAGTGTCGAAGGAGACCGTCTGATGGCCAGGACTTTCGTATGGCACCCGGGTAAGGGGCCTGCCAAAACCGATAAGAACACGCTGACGACCGGGAAGGTCCGGATCGAGCAGGTCCGCAGCGAAATCGGGCATCCGGCGCGGTTGCGCCGCACGCTGGAGTCCATCGGCCTCAGGCACCACCAGGATGTGGTGACGAAGCAGGACTCGCCGGCGCTGCGTGGACAGCTACAGCAGGTGCGTCACCTCGTGAAGGTGACCCCTGTGGAGGAATGACGAGGAATGGCGAGCGAGAACGAAAACACGGTCGAGAAGATCGGCCTTCACAATCTCCGTAGTGCTCCGGGCTCGCACCGCGCGCGCAAGCGCCTGGGTCGTGGTCCCGGCTCGGGGACGGGCAAGACTTCCGGCAAGGGTCACAAGGGTATCAAGGCGCGCGCGGGTCACCACGGCCCGGGCGGCGGGAAGCCGCACTTCGAGGGCGGCCAGATGCCGCTCACGCGTCGGCTCCCCAAGCGCGGCTTCACCAACCTGTCGCGCGTGGAGCATCAGGTCGTGCGTCTCGACGCGCTCTCTCGCCTTCCGGAAGGTGAGGAGGTGACGACCGAGTCGCTGGTGGCGGCCGGTCTCATTCGTAAGGGACGTGGTCCCGCAAAGCTGTTGGCCAACGGCGAGCTCGCCCGGGCAGTCACGGTCCGGGGTGTGAAGATGAGCGCGTCGGTGCGCGAAAAGATTGTCGCGGCCGGAGGCCGCGTAGAGGAGTAACATGGCGCAGAGCAACCCGGCCGCCGCGGTAGCCAACCTCTTCAAGACGCCGGAGCTGAAGTCGAAGATCGGCTTCACGCTCCTGGTGCTCGTGGTCTACCGTATCGGCGCGCACATCACCGCACCCGGGATCGATGTGAACGCGCTGCTGGCCTTCTTCCAGAACCAGCAGGGTGGCGGCCTCCTCGGACTGTACGACATGTTCGTGGGTGGCGGTCTCTCCCGTGCGACGCTGTTCGCGCTCGGAATCATCCCCTACATCTCCGCGAGTATCGTCTTCCAGATCCTCGGCGCGGTAATACCGAAGGTCGAGAAGATGCAGCGCGAGGAACAGGGGAGAAAAACCGTGGAGCAGTGGACCCGCTACATGACGGTGGGCATCGCCATCATGCAGGCGTGGGGCTTCGCGCTCTTCATGGAGTCGCTGCAGGGAGCTGTGGCGGACCCCGGATTCGGCTTCCGAATCCAGATGACGCTCTTCCTCACCACGGGCGCGGTGTTCGTGATGTGGCTGGGCGAGCAGATCACCGAGCGCGGCGTGGGGAACGGCGCATCGCTCCTGATCTTCTTCTCGATCGTCGAGCGCTTCTGGCCGAGCATCGTCCAGACGGTCAACTTCGTGAGCACCGGCGCGCTCTCGGTCTTCCAGCTCGTCCTGCTCGGCATCGTCATGCTGGCGGTGGTGGCGTTCACGGTGGCGATCACCGTGGCCGCGCGCCGCGTGCCGATCCAGATCCCGCAGCGCACCATGGCCCGCGGGCGGCAGCGCGAGTCCGCCAGGAACTTCATTCCGCTGCGGATGAACGCGGCCAACGTCATGCCGATCATCTTCGCGCAGACGGTGATCGTGGTGCCTGGCACGATAGCACAGTTCTTCCAGAACGTGCCGCTGATGCAGCGGGTGGCGGAGGCGCTCCAGCCCGGTACGTGGCTCTACTACGTGCTCTCGGCAGTGCTCGTCGTCTTCTTCACGTACTTCTACACGTCGATCATTTTCAACCCGATCGACATCGCGGAGAACCTGAAGAAGCAGGGCGGCTTCATCCCCGGCGTGAAGCCGGGTGCCAAGACCGCGGAGTACATCGATCGGGTGATGTCGCGGATCACGCTTCCGGGCGCGGTCTTCCTCACGCTGATCATGCTGCTGCCGATGTGGATCGGTCAGATAATCAACGTGCCGTTCCTCTTCGGCGGTACGTCGCTCCTGATCGTCGTCGGTGTGGGCCTCGACACAGTCCAGCAGCTCCAGCAGCACCTGCTGCTTCGCAAGTACGATGGCTTCATGAAGAAGGGTCGCGTCCGCTTCCGCGGACGGCAGC
>JBIQMO010000111.1:0-11703 GCA_044463245.1 Gemmatimonas aurantiaca | reverse complement strand
GCGTCGGCCGAACGGGTGACGGCGGTCATCCCGTACTTCGGTTATGCGCGCGCGGATCGCCGGAGCCGCCCTCGGCAACCGATCATGGCCAGCCTGGTCGCCGAGCTGTTGCAGCGCGGCGGGGTGGATCACGTCATCACGGTGGATCTGCACACCCCGCAGGTGGAAGGTTTCTTTCGAATCCCGGTGGACGCGCTCACCGCGGTGCCCGCAGTGTGCGATGCGATCCGCGATCGGCTCGGTAGCGCGCTGGAGTCGATCCCGGTCGTGTCGCCCGACGCCGGACGCGTGCCGATGGCAACGCAGTACGCACAACGACTCGGCGCCCCTCTCGTCGTGCTGCACAAGCGGCGCGAGAGCGGCACCGCGACCGCGGTGACCCATATCGTGGGCGACGTGCGCGACAGGACCTGCCTGCTCATCGACGACATCATCGCCACTGGCGGCACGCTTGTGGAGAGCATTCGAGCACTCCGTGCCGCCGGCGCGCGCGCGGAGTGCTGCGTGGCCGCTACGCACGCGCTCCTTCTCGACGGCGCACTCGCGAGACTTCTGGACGCCGGTGTGCGCGAGCTGTTCGTCACCGACAGCGTGGCGCGACCGGAGGGCGAGCCGGAGGCGGTACGGGTGGTCTCGATAGCCCCGCTCATCGCTGCTGCGATTCAGCACCAGTTGGCGAATGGCTCGTTCGCCGATCCGCACCGATCCTGATAGACATCGAGCGGTATCGCTGGCCCGTTGCCGCTCCGCCATCACGCCCGCCGCGGAGCACCGGGAGTCGCGCGAGCGCGGTATCCACGAGCGCGTGTATCAGCGCGCTGTCGCTCGGCATCAGGTGGCCCGTACGCAGCCAGACTAGCGCTTTCGGCTCGCGCGCGGCGGCGTACAATGCCTCCACTGCCTCCCGTGGCATCTGTGGATCGTCGATCCCGTTGACCATGATGAGCGGTCGCGGCGCGATGAGGGGAACGTAGCGCTCGGGTTCCAGCCCGCGGAACGGGCGCGTCGCCAACCAGGCGGCGGGCCGTCGCAGCACGCGCGGACGGAGCGCGAGGTTGGCGGCCAGAACCCGGTCGAGCTCACCCGCGCCGTAGATGAGTGCCACATTGCGAAAGCGCTCATCGACGGCCGCGGCGATGACGGCGAACGGGACGGCGAACGACGTGGCGGCAATCGCCATGCGGGTGGAGTCGACATCCGTTCGGCCGGCAAGGTACGCTGCACCGAGTGAGAAGAGCGAAGGCACCCGCTCGGCAGTTTCGCGCAGGCTTCGCGAGTGGTGCAGGACATCGACGAGGCGGATCTCGAAGGGCAGCTCCGCCGGATAATCGAGCGAGAGCACGACGACGTCGCCGAAGTCGGGCGGGAGGTGGTCGAGAGCCCGGCTGTCGAGCTCCCGTCCGTCGTTCAGCAGAACCGCCGGATGGCGACGAAGCGTGGAACCGGCGTCGGTCGCGCGTTCGGGGACGAGGAGCCGGCCGGTCGCGGCGAGTCCCGCATCGCTCGTCATGCGTACGCGGTACGTGGCATAGCGCCCACGCATCCCTGTGAAGGTAGTCTCGGCCGCGACGAGCGTGCCGCGCCGGGCGCGATACCCGTCGAGCTCGAGCTGCGTCGCACGCCGCGCTGTTGACGCTGGCGATAGCGCACAGCCAGCCGCGAAAACGGCTGCCGTGACGGCGACGTACGAACAGATCAGGCACTTCGTGCGGCGGCGCATGACGACGTGCTCGTGCATTCCCGATGCCGCGCCGCTCGTACCTGGCGCGAACGATCTGGATTGGAACTCCGCGCGCGAGAGCTAGATCGCGCTCCTCAACGCATCGCTCAGCTCCCCGTCCGTCAGCTCGATCGGGTTCCCTCGCATGCTGCTCGCCCTTCGTGCCTTCTCCACCACGCGATCAACGTGATCCGAGTGCACACCGTACGTCGCCAGCTCGGGGATTCCCAGCTCGTCGACCAGCGCGCGCAGCCAGGCCGCTCCATCCTCGGCGCGCGCGTCGGCACTTCCCGTGAGCGTCCGCGCCACTTCAGCGTAGCGCGCCAGTGCAGGTGAATCGGGTGCGCGCGCTCTGAGCGCCCTCACGTTGGTCTCGACCACCACGGGGAGGAGCGACGCACAGGCAACGCCGTGCGGGACGGGGAACATCCCGCCCAGCGGCGCGGCGAAGCCGTGCACGGCGCCGAGCTTCGCGTTGGCGAGTGCCAACCCGCCGCAGAGACTCGCGACGGCCATGTCGTGCCGCGCATCCACGTCGCTCCCATCTCGAAATGCGCGGCGGAGCGCGCCAGATGCGCGACGCATCCCCTCGCGCGCGACGGAGTCGGTGATCGGATTCGCCATGGGCGTCACGAACGGTTCGATGCACTGCGTCAGCGCATCGAGTCCGGTGCTCGCCGTGATCGCGGGCGGAAGCGTGTACGTGAGCACGGGATCTATCAGCGCGATGGCGGGGAGCATGAGCGGACTGCGCAGACTCACCTTCACCCGCGCCTCCTCCACCATGAGCACCGCGTTCCGCGTGACCTCCGCACCGGTGCCTGCGGTAGTGGGAATCGCTATGAGTGGCACCGGCCGCTCGGTGATCGGCCGCCCCTTCCCCACCACCTCGAGGTAGTCGAGGATCGGATCGCGGTTGGTAATGAGTGCGGCGATCGCCTTCGCTGCGTCGATCACGCTTCCGCCGCCGAGTGCCACGACCAGATCGCAGCGCTCGGCGATCGCGTGCGCCGCGCCGCTTTCCACGAGAGTAGTGGTGGGCTCGCCTTCCACGGTCACTCGCGCGGTAGGCACGCCGCCGTCGCGCAGCAGATCGTGGAGCGGCTTCGCCCTGCCGCTCCTCCCCTCCACCACCAGTGCGCGCGTGCCCAGGCCGGTCGCGAGCGCACCTACCTCGGCGAGGCGGCCTTCCCCGAAAAGAATCCGCGAAGGAAGTGCGAGATCGAAGCTCACCGTGCGAGCTCCCACCCGGCCGGTTCGGGGAAGATCGCGCGATACCGCACGCTCGTGCGCGGCTCCGCCATCATCGACTCCACCGCATCTCGCCACGCCGCGTAGTGCGCAGTCGCCTTGTGTCGCGCGGGGTCGTCCGCGGTGCGATAGATCTCGATCAGGACGAAGCGGGAAGGGTCGTCATCCTGTCGCATGACATCGAAGCGCACCACTCCCGGTTCGCGGACGCTGTTGCGCGCGTTCTCGAGCGTGGCGGTCTCGAAGGCGTCGACGGAGTCGGGCCTCACGTGCACGTGGACGTGGACGATGATCATCGACACCTCGCTGGATCGCGGGACATTCGTAACAGGAAAGACAGCGGAGATGCGGCGGCGACTGTTCCGCCCGCAAACAGTTGAGTCAACTCGCCGTTAGCACTGCGCAGCCGCGCGACAACAGTTGTGTAGTCATTCGCTCCTGGCAGTGCCGTCCTCGAAAATGCGCGATGGACATATCGTTCATACCGCCTTCCTCGCGCGAGTGAGTTGCCGTTCACATTGCTCAGCAAGATATTGCTGTCTGACGAATCGCGCCGGGCGGCACGTCGTCGCATACACACATGCCCGCGAAAAGTACGCTCGAGCCTTTGCATCTACCGAGCGCAACGACACAGCCGCAACGGCTCGACTAATTCATACGAGGATTTATGGCAGCCAGATCCACGCTCACGAGGACGGAACGCAGGAAGCTGCACAGCAATCTCGCGACGCTGCGTCGCAACGGGTGGACGGTCGGGCAGATTGCTCAGGCACTCGATGTGAGCGCTTCCGCACTTCACCAGATCATGCAGTCCAAGGACCGTGGTACATCCGCGGAGCGTGCGATGAAGCTCGAGGAGATCGTTTCCTCCAGGAGTACGCCGCGATCACGCTCCACGCGTGGAGCGCGCGCGGCAGCCCGATCGACCGCCGCAGCCAGCAATGGCGACGGCACGAATCGGAAGCGCGGTGGAAGGAGCGCCGGCAAGCGTGCGCGTAGCGGAACGGCCAGACGCGCGGGACGCAAATCCGCTCGCAAAGCACGTCCGCGCGGACTCGCAGCGGAGATGCTCTCCGAGCGGGAGGCGAAGCAGTTCGTCCGTGGCGTCCGCGCCGCGCAGGCCACCGGCCTGCGGCTCTCCGAGGTGGCACGTGCGCTGGGCTACTCCAATCCGAGCTCGTTCTCGGCCGCCCTCAAGCGCATTCGCATCCCGCGCGATGTGGCTGAGCGCTACGCCGAGTTCATGTCCGCTCGCGGTGCAGCGGCGGCCGCGCAGCCGGCGGAGAGTGAGGCGAAGCCGGCCGGCGAAGACACCACCACTACAGAGCGAGAGACGCCGACCGAAGCATCACCCGCCGTGTACGCCGAACGCGTAGTGCAGCTACCCGCGGTGAGCGGTCCCGCGGACGTGGAACGGCGCAGGCGGTTCGTAGAGCAGGTGAACGAGGCGAGCGAGTACCTGTCACGCGCCCATGCGTCGCTGCAATCGACGATCGACAGCGGTGCTGCTACTCTGGTGACGGCGCCCGGCGTGGAGCGCATCATGGAGATGCTGCAGCATCTCCGTGACGAGCTCTCGGCTACCTGACGGTTGCGGTAGCGTCCGCGGCCGCATCAGAAGGAGTGCCGTACGGCGAGCTGGAGCTGGTAATACGAGTCGGGATTGTCGCTGCTGAACGGAGCGAAGCCAGGACGGAATCTGAAGATCGGTTGTGATTCGGCAGGTGAGCCGGCGGTCTGACCGACCTGTTCCAGCAAAGCGGTGCTCGGCAGCTTCACCACCCGATGGCGCGCGCGATGATCAGATAGGGACCGCCGATCTCGATGTTGGGCACCTCGTAACGGTCGCGTCGGGTCATCCCGTGCGCTACGATCCCGGTCGCGCGATTGATGACCAGTATCTCGCCGCCCGTCAACGGATTCCGTTCATCCGTCATCACGTAGCCGGCGACGGTAGCGGTCGTGCCCCCTGAGCCGCGAGCGATGTCCCGCTCGCACCGAGTATCTCCGTCAGGGCAAACATGCAGAGCGCACGGTGGAGACGAGCAGGCATGGGCTACCTCGGCGGCAGCTCGAGCCGCTTCAACTCGGCGCGCACTCGTTCGACCTCGTCCCGCCGACTGGCCTCCGCCGAGTCCTGAAGCACGAGAAAGTGTCGGTATGCTCGAATGGCCGTCTCACGATCGCCCATCAATGCCGCGAGCCGACCTTCTTCGTGGAGACTGGCTGACAGGTACTCGGGAGGCATGACCCATCGGGCCCGCCTCGCTGCACGGAGCGCCCCGGGTAGATCGCCAGCGCGCTCGCGCAGTCTGGCGACGACCAGATTTGCATAATGAGGTGCGGTGCAACAGCCCTGCCTGGCCAGCAAATCGAGACTCTCCAGCGCGCGCTCGGCGTCCGGCCGCCCCGTCTCTGACGCAAGGATTGCATCGAGCATCGCGGCCTGTACGCCGGGAACGGGATCCTCCGAGTCGGACGCGGCGCTCCGGCGTAAGAGCGTGATGATCCGCGGTGTGAGACTCCAGTCGCCGTGCCAGAGCCGCCACTGCTCCGGGCGAACGAGCGCCGCGGCGACACCCGCGGATGCGGCCGCACTGGATGTAGCGGCCACCACCGTACGGCGATTCCCCTCCATCACCGGCACCGCTGCCGCCGCGGCGCCCGTGTCTGCGTCCCAGTAGAGAGCGTACAGGATGCGGAATCCGAGACCCCAATAGGGCTGGCCCTCCAGACTCACCAGGCTGTCATCCAACGCGAGCGCGGCCCGCGGACGTCCACGATTCAGCGCGAGCCATCGAGCCTGAGCGATAGCCCGGGTGCGCTCCAGGCGCTCGCCGGCGCGGTGCACGAGCACCGTCACCGCGCGTTCGGCATCGTCGAGTGCGATCCCGTCCATCTGACTGGTCCACTCTATCCGCACGAGGCTCTGGGTGGCGATCGAGCCGAAGCGATTGCGAAGTCTGTGAAGTTCGGTTTCGTCGCCGGTGAGCGTGGCAACGCGCCAGCGTACGTAATCCGCATCGTCACCCGTGGAGTCGTGCGCGATGTATAGAGCACCGAGCCGGCGCACGGCCGCCGTGTCGCGTGCGAGCGCCGCCACCTCGACGAGGCCGCCGAGTGGCGCCACGAAATCGGAGTCCAGCGCCAACGCACGCTCGAACGTGAGGCGGGCTCGTTCGCTGGCATCCGGCACGTCGACCGCGGCTCCCTGGGCGAGCAGGAGCGCACCGAAGCGGTACCATTCAGCTCGAAGTTGGCTCCGGCGCGACGAGCGATGCGGAGCGCGGTCTCCGCATCGATGCTGCCGTCGTCCGCATGAGCGACACTGCGCCAGACTTTCCGCGCACTCGGCTCATCCGTTGCCATCAGGCCGCCTTCACCGGTGAGCTTGGCCGAGGCGAGGTCGACGAGTCCTTCGCGGAGATAGGCAAGTCCGGAGTCGGTCGCGCTCACACCGAACGGTGCCACGATCAGAGCGGGCGTGTCCGCGAGATCGGTGACTGACCCTTCGTCGCGTGACCCACGGGCGACAGCCCAGGTGGCAGCTACGGCCAGCCCGATCACCAGAGCTCCACCGGCCAGGAATCGGAAGACGCGCCATCCAGGACGTACAATCGGCGCGGCGCTGCGGGCGGGCTCCGCCGCGGTAGCGACGAGCGCTGGCTGGTTGTCAGCGTGATCCGCCGAGGAGTACGGAAGCGCGACCGGTGCAGGCGTCGGCGTCGCCGCTGGCCCCGCACTCAGTCCGGCTCGGAGCTGCTCGGCGAGCGCCGAGATACGAGGATCTGCTTCCGCATCCAGCTCTTCCCGAACCAGTGTCTGATGCGCTCGCGCCGCCCTGAGCGCGCCCGCGCTGTCGCCATTAATCGCGAGCGCACCCATCAGACCGAGCGTCGGTCCCGAAGCATACGGATCCATCGCAACCAGCCGACCCCACCACTCGAGCGCCGCGGCTGGAGAACGCTCGGCGTCTCGCCGGGCAAGGTATTCGAGCGCGCGCATGCAACACTGGGCGAGCCGATCGCGCTCCGTCTTCACCCACCGCTCGAACTCCGGTGCGTCGCTCAGGAAGAAGCCGTCCAGAAAAGCGCCCTGATACAGCGACACCGCTTCCTCCAACGCACTTCGCTCGAGGGCGCGCTGGAAATCGTCGATGTCGCTCTCGATGACTTCCGTGTTCAGCGCGACAGGGTTGGTGCCCAGAAGGACACCGTTCCCCAATTGGCGGCGGAGCGCGTAGAGCAGCTGCTCGAGCGCGTGGCAGTGAGCGGATCGGTCGCGGCTTGCAGTAACGATACGACTGAGCCCCCGCCACAGGGGTTGCCCGCGATCCAGTCCATCTCGCCGTTCGACGCTGCCGCTGGCAGCTCCGACCTCACCATCACCGTGGCAGGTGCGGGATTCCTGGGCTCGGGCCCGATTTTCACTCAGGTAGTATGGCACACCAAAGACACCACCACCGATCTGACCACCACGGTGGTCGATAGTGCCCAGCTCACTGCAGTGGTTCCGGCTGCGCTGCTGCGCGACACAGTACTCGCGCAGGTGCACGTGGAGAAGCGTGATCGGGTAGAAGGCGTCCTGTTGCGGAAGTCCAATGAAGTCGCCTTTACCGTCATGCCGGCACTGCCGCACCGCGTCATGATCGACTCCATATCACCCACGAGTGCGGTCGCCGGCAGTCCCGATCTGACGTTGATCCTGTCAGGGTCGGGGTTCAGGGGCAAGCCCCACGATAACAGTGGGGTGGAATGGAGCACTAAGGATGGCACCACCTATCTGAACACCACGTTCGTCAGCAGTCATCAGATCACTGCGGTCGTGCCGGCAGCGCTATTAAGCGACACGTTGGTCGCACATGTGTACGTGCTTACCGGGGATAGCATGGGGGACCTTCCACTGGATCACTCGAACGAAGTCGAGTTCACGGTCACACCAGCGCCGCCGGATTGAACACCTATCGACGGAGTCGTGAGCCGGCCTCTCGGACATCCACCTGTCCAGGGCACGAGCTCGTGAGCCGGCTCCACTCTCCCGCGCGGGAGAGTGGAGCCGGCTCAACGCAGCGGGGCGCAACGACGCTCCGCTACACCGCCGTGCCCGCGTACGCCTCCTCGAGCATCGCGATGTCGAACTTCACCATCTTCAGCATCGCGTCGGCTGCGCGCTTCGCGCGCTCGCGATCGGGGTCTGCCATCATCTCGGCCATCACGGCCGGCACGATCTGCCAGGAAAGCCCATAACGATCGCGCAGCCACCCGCACGCTTCGGTAGTGCCGCCGCCCGCGAGCAGCCCGTCCCAGTAGCGATCGATCTCGGCCTGGTCCTCGCACGTCACGACCAGCGAGATGGCGTGATTGAACTGATCGAGCGGCCCCGCGCTCATCGCCGTGAACTGCTGTCCGAAGAGCTCGAACTCCACGACCTTCACTGAGCCCGGCGGGCCGCTCGGCGACTCGCTCGGCAGCGCAGTCACGCGGGTGACGCGCGAGCTCGGGAAGATCGAGGCGTAGAAATTGGCGGCCTCCTCGGCTTCGCTGGCGTACCAGAGGAAGGGGGTGATCTTCTGAATGGGCATGTCGGGTCTCCTTGTGCGGGCGTTGAGGAGGCGCCTTCTGCGGCTCCATCCCAACGACGAACGGTGGCGATCCGAATCGACATGTAGTCGAGCTACGTCCCGCTCACCTCGCGTCGCATTGCCGGGATCGCAGCATCGGCCTCCCGGCGACGCGGCGAGCTTCCGCTACCAGTTGGCGGCATCTTCCGGGCCCGAGGGGCCGAGTTTCCCCTCCACGGACTCGAGCAGTGCGGCTGGATCGTAGACCGTGCCTCCCTTGATCACGACCTGCACCTTGCGAGTGTTGCGGATATCCTCGAGCGGATTCCCACGAACCACGAAGAGATCGGCGAGCTTGCCCGTCTCGATGGTACCGAGCCGGTCGCCCATGCCGAGCGCGCGCGCGCCGTGGATGGTGGCGATCTCCAGCACCTTCGCCGGCGGGATCCCCGCGCGGACCATCGCGAACATCTCGCGGTGCGACGAGAACCCCGGCAGGTATTCGCCGGTACTCGGGTGGTCGGTGCCCAGTGTCATGAGGTCGCCGCCGCCGGCGTCGTAGAACGCCTTCAGCACCTTCGGCTTCACGCGGTAGATACGGTCGAACTGCTCGCTCACCTTACGGGGCGGCCGCTTCTTCAACTCGGACCGCATGTAGGGTGTGAGGAACTTCGTCTCGTCCACCCAGTGCTCGAACGCCTCGTCGCCGTCGTTGTTCGCGTCGTAGCCGTAGGCCGTGAGCGTGGCATCGAAGTAGACGTGATGGTCGATGAAGAGCTGGAACTCCCGGCGCACCTCCGGTGAGTCCGCGTTCAGGTCTACGAGCGATGCGTAGGCGGAGCGCGTCGCGGGCATGGCGTCGCCACCCATGAAGTGCTCCACGCGATCGATCCCCATCATGATCGCATCCCTCGGGTTGACGCTCCCACGGTACCCGGACCCCAGATGCCCGGTGACCGTGAGTCCGTGCTGGTGCGCGCGCTCGATCAGCGCACGGAGCTGCACGGGGCCGATCCCCTTCGCTTTGAACCCCTTCACTCCGCGCGAGACCCAGTAATCCACCTCTGCATAGATCGAATCGGGCGTGAGCTTGTCGGGATCCCACCCCTTGCGCACGCTCCCGTAGTACGGGCCGGAGTTGTAGATGCGCGGACCGGGTTGCTCGCCGCGGTCTACGCGCTGCCGGAGCGCCGCCATGTCCTCCGGATCGTACTCGCCGGCGGGGAAGGTGGATGTGACACCGTTCGCCAGATACACGACCGGCTGCACCACTACCTCGTCGCGCCTGTTGCGGCCGAAGAGGTTCAAATTGTAGTGCGCGTGGAGGTCGAAGATCCCGGGGAGGATGTACTCGTCGTCTTTCAGCTCCACGACGCGTGCTCCCGAGAGGTCGCGACCGGAAAGATCGGCATCCACTTCGAAGAGCTTGCCGCTCACGATCACGATGCCGGTGTTCTTCCGGACGTCGTCGTGCACCGCATCGAAGAGCCAGCCTCCCTTCACTACCACCGTGTCCGCGGTGGCCGCCCTGACCTGCGTGTAAGCCGTGGCGGGGAGGCTGAGGGCGATACAGAGCGCCATCGCCGTACCGAGCCCCAAATGATTCGAAACCGATCGCGACGCCGCCGCTCGGATCGCGGCAATCATTTTTTTCATTCTCACACTCGCGCTGTGTACTGGTGCGGCATGACCCGGTCGGTCACGCCTCGTTGGGGTTGTCGAGTCGCTCCGCGTCGGGAAGGTAATCGGTGCCTATCCTTACGCGTACGTCACCGCTCCGCCTCGATCTCCACGACGCTCGAGCGCCACTCCGCATCGAGTGTGATAGGGGGCCCGGCGCTCGCGAGCTCGGCTCCGGTGGCGCGCTGGATCGGCGCTCCGTCCCGAACCACTCGATAGACCGCGTCCGGCCGGAGCCCGCGGAGACGAAAGTGTCGCGACGGGACTCCGCGCGCGAGCCGGTACACCAGGAGCACGCTCCGCCGCCCGCCCTGCGTGACGTACTGCAGCGCCGTCCACCCGGTCGGGGTGTAGCGATCGGGGGGCGGCGTGAGATGATGGTAGACGTCGGCCCCGGCGATCGTGCCGCGGATGCGCTTGTATAGAGCGATGTTCGCCGCTGCTCTCTCGCGCAACGCCGCGTTCCACTCCCAGATGCGGCTCGAGATGCCGAACTGACCCGTGAATGGTACGCGGAACATGAAGTCCCACCACCCGGGCGCACTCGCCAGCTTCACCTCGCCCTTGTCGCTGTCCCCTACCATCCAGTGGTTGCAGATCTCCGGCACGAACTGCAGCGTGCAGCCGTAGCCCAACTCGAGCGACGCTTTCGGATCCACGAAGTCGGAGAGCCAGCTAGTGTGCGCATGAGCCATGACTCCCATGTCGAAGCACAGACCACCGCTCGAGCAGTTCTCGATGATGAGATCGGGATGCGCGGCGCGCACGCCGTCGAGCCACTCGTAGTAGCTAGTGACATGGTCGGCGAGCCGGCGTCCGGCGCGATCGCCGGGAGCGGGATCGAATCGGTCGCCGATGTCGATGTTGTAATCGATCTTGATCCAGTCCAGGTCGTACGTGCTCACCAGCCGGTCGATCGTGGCACTAGCCCACCGCCTGACCTCGGGCTTCGCGAAGTCGAGCTGGCAGCGGTCGGCGGTGATGACCGGCCTCCCGTTGTACGAGAGACACCAGCCCGGATGCTCGCGGAAGACGCGCGAGTCGATTATCTCAGCGTGTAGTCGCCCTTCGGCAGCTCCCACGCGACCGTCGGTATATGACCGGTCCCCAGCCGAGCGTCCAGCGCCTGGCGTCGCGGTCGTAGTCGACCCGTTGTGCCCAGAGCGCCGATCCGCCGAGCGCTGATGGAACGAGCAACACCGTGAATGCAAACAGCCAGCTTTTTCTCATGCCGCGAAAACCAGAGTGCTTGACAACAGGAGACGCCGCCGCTTGACAGACACCGCAACCGCGCATAACATGCGCCCACCAATTTCGGAACTCTTCACCGGATCACCCGTGATTCACTTCGCACGCCGCGTCAACACCATCAACATGTGCTGTTCGATGATGTGTGTCTGCTCCCCAGGGAGTGGCCGCGGTTGTGCTGCATGCCCGGAAAGTTCGGGATGATCGTCACGTAGACGTTCCAATGCACGCAGCGTCGAGCCCG
>JBIQMO010000110.1:0-11808 GCA_044463245.1 Gemmatimonas aurantiaca | reverse complement strand
CCTCTCGCCGTTCCCTCCGCGCTCTCCGCGTGCGCAGTTATGGCCCAGCGCGATGCCCTCCGCGTGCGCAGTTATGGCCCAGCGCGATGCCCTCCGCGTGCGCAGTTCACCGAGTCGCACTCGAACCCGCCAATCCAGCCAGCCTCACGATCACGATGACGGCCTGGTGCAAATATCACGAGGCTTCCTGGAGCACCCGCAACAGCCACGGCTGCATTGCGGCGCTGCCGGCGACGATGGAGGACGGGGTGTACGGAACGTCGGTTCCATCGACGGTGGTGACGATGCCTCCGGCCTCGCGGATGATCAGGACGCCGGCGGAGAAGTCCCAGGGGGAGAGCTCGAGCTCCCAGAATGCATCGAAGCGGCCGCATGCCACGTCGCAGAGATCGAGTGCTGCGGAGCCGGCGCGGCGGAGGCCGGAGGTGGCGCGGCTCACCTCCTCGAACTGACGGAGGTAGCGCTTCACGTGCGTGAAGCTCCGGAAGGGGAAGCCGGTGCCGATGAGCGCTCGGGCGGGGTCTTCGTTGCGCGACACGGAGATGCTTGATCCATTGCGCTCGGCGCCGCCGCCGATGTACGCGCTGAAGCATTCGCCCGTCACCGCATTCTGCACCACGCCGCCAGCCAGAGCACCGTCGAGCACCAGGGCGATCGACACGGCGTATTCCGGGTAGCCGTGCAGGAAGTTCGTGGTGCCATCGAGCGGATCGACGATGAAGTGCGTACCCTCACCGGGCGCGCTTCCGGGCGAGAGTTCCTCTCCCATGACGCTCGACCCTGGAACGAGCTGGCCGAGCGTGTCGCGGATGATCCGCTCGGCGGCGGTGTCCACGTCGCTCACGAAGTCGGCGTGCGCCTTGACTCTCCATTCGAGGTCGGCGCGCTCGCCCGCGCGGCTCGCGATCAGATCGGCGGCGCGGGCTGCCGCCGCCACCATGTGAGGGAGGAGCGCGGCGGCCCGCTCGGTGTACGCTTCAGGCGAGGTCAGGTGTGCTTGCACGGCTCTTTCGGCACTCATAGCTTGCTCGGAATGATGAGGATCTTCAGCGGTATCCAGCCTTCGGGCGAGCTGCACATAGGCAACTATCTCGGCGCGGTACGCAACTGGGTGCAACTACAGCACCAGCACGAGTGCATCTACTGCGTCGTCGACTATCACGCCATCACGGGGAATTACGAGCCCGACGATCTGCGGCGGCGCACGTCGGACATGGTGATCTCGCTCCTCGCAGCCGGACTGGACCCGGAAAAATGTACGCTCTTCATCCAGTCGATGGTTCCCGAGCACACTGAGCTCGCATGGATATTCAATACGGTGACGCCGCTCGGCGAGCTCGAACGCCAGACGCAGTTCAAGGACAAGTCATCGCGGCAGGAGAGTGTGCTCGCGGGTCTGCTCAACTACCCGGTTCTGCAGGCGGCCGACATCCTCCTCTACAGGGCGCAGGCGGTGCCGGTGGGGGAGGACCAGCTGCAGCACCTCGAGCTCTCGCGCGAGATTGCGCGGCGCTGGAACGCGAAGTTCGGCGTCGATTACTTCCCGGAGCCGCAGCCGCTGCTCACCGCCACGCGGCGCATCATGGGACTCGATGGGCGCGCGAAGATGTCGAAGTCGCTCGGTAATACGATCGGACTTCTGGAAGAGCCGGATTCGATCTGGGAGAAGCTGCGCCCCGCGGTCACCGATCCGGCGCGCGTGCGGCGCACGGATCCAGGGACGCCAGAGGTATGCAACATCTATCACCTCCACCGGGCCTTCAGCGACCCCTCCACGGTGGAGCACGTGGCGGTCCAGTGTCGCGGGGCGGGATGGGGGTGCATCGAGTGCAAGCGCGTGCTCTTCGAGTCGATAAGACGCGAGCTCGACCCGATACGCGAGCGAGCGGCCGCGCTGCGCGAGCAGCCGGAGCTCGTGCGCGACGTGCTCGAGCAGGGCGCGGCGCGCTGCAGAGCGATCGCGGCCGAGACGATGCGTGAGGTGAAAGAGCGCATGGGACTTGCATGAAGAGCGTCCGTCATTCGTCGCGAGCTGTATATGCCGAACGAGAAAGGACCGGATGGAATGCTCACACTGGTGTGCCTGACGTGCGGAAAGGAGAGGTACTACGCCGATCAGCCGCCACCGGATGGTGTGACGTGCGACCGTTGCGGCGGCACGGTCTTTCGCAGCTTCTTCACTCCCACGACTCCGGATGGCGCCGCTCTCTCGGCGCTGGAGGAGACCTCGCGCAGCGTGGCGCTGGACGAGGAGTCACCCGATACCACTCAGGCCGATCTGGAAGACCTGAATCGCCCGTAGAGCTACCCACTCACCGAGACGGCGCGACCCGCGCCGGAGCGTGCCGATGACCTCCAGCGTCAACGGCCGCCGCCTCGTGGTGGATCTGAGTGCGCGCGCGAGCGCGTGGGCGCTTCCGGCCGAGGGGGCCGAGCGTCTCCGGGCGTCGGCGCCGCCGGGCTGGGAGCTCGTCTTCGTGGGGGCGCCCACGTCGTCGGATGGTGACGGCGGCGCTGCACCGAGCGAAGAGGTACGTGTTGCCGTGACGGAAGCCGAGGCATACTTCGGCTATGGGATGGCGCGCGCCCTCTTCACGTCCGCGCAGCGACTGCGCTGGATCCACTCGGCGTCCGCGGGTGTGGGAGGGCTCCTCTTCACCGAGGTGCGCGCCAGCGGCGTGATCGTGACCAACTCCGCGGGCGTGCACGCTGTGCCGATGGCGGAGTACATGCTAGGCGGGATCCTCTACCTGCTCAAGTCGTTCGATGTCGCCGTGGATCATCGACGCTCGGGCGTCTGGGACAAGAGCGCTTTCGCGGGCCCGGGGAGTACGGTGCGCGAGTTGCGCGACTGCCGCGTGCTGGTGGTGGGCGCGGGCGGAATAGGGAGCGCGCTCGCCACACGCCTCACCATGCTCGGCGCGCGCTGCACGGGAGTGCGTCGTCGTCCCGAGCGCGGCATTCCGGATGGCTTCGAGCGCGTAGTGGGGCCCGACGGGTGGCACGAGCTACTCTCCGAGACCGATGTTCTGGTGATCGCGGCACCGGCGACATCGGAAACGAAGCACATGGTAACTGGCGAAGTGCTCGACCGTCTCGCCCGCGACGCGATACTGGTGAACGTCGCGCGCGGATCGCTGGTGGATGAAGGCGCCCTGGTGGAGCGGCTGAGGTCGGGCCGGCTGCGCGGCGCGGTTCTCGATGTCTTCGAGGAGGAGCCGCTGCCGGCTTCGAGCCAGCTCTGGGCACTGCCAAGTGTTCTTCTCA
This sequence comes from Gemmatimonas aurantiaca, assembly GCA_044463245.1. Lineage (GTDB taxonomy): Bacteria > Gemmatimonadota > Gemmatimonadetes > Gemmatimonadales > Gemmatimonadaceae > JADGGM01. Next base: position 8,541 of record JBIQMO010000110.1, on the reverse strand, counting down.
CCCCCCATGTTTCGGCGGTGTCGCCCCACGGATTCTGGGAGCGTGAGCTCTCCCTCTTCGTGGACAACTGGCATCGTTACGTGGAGGGAAGAGAGATGAAGAACGTAGTGGACAAGGAGGCGGGGTACTGATGGCGGTGGAGCTGCGTGGCATCATCGGGCCGGTGGTCACTCCATTCGAGCCGGCAACTGGCGAGATCTCGCGTGAAGCATTCGGCGCCAACATCACCGCACATCTGGAAGAGGGGCTGTCGGGAGTGCTGGTGGCCGGATCCACCGGCGAGGCGTCGCTCCTCGATGAAGCTGAGCGTCGGGAGCTCACGGCGATCGCGCGCTCGCGTGTGCCATCCGATCGGCTGCTCCTCGTGGGCGTCGGTGCGGAATCCACTCGTGCAACGGTCGCACGCGCGCGCGACGCCGCCGAGCGCGGAGCGGATGCGGTGCTGGTGGTGGCGCCGCATTATTACGGGCCGGCGATGACCGACGAAGCGCTCTCCGCGCACTATCGTCGCGTCGCGGACGAGAGCCCGGTGCCGGTGATGCTGTACAACATTCCGAAGTACATGCACTTCGCTATCTCGCCGCGACTGGTTGGCGAGCTCGCGAAGCACGAGAACATCATCGGGATGAAGGACAGCTCGGGCGACATCGAGCTCCTCACGCAGTACATCGCGCTCAGGAGCGAGAGCTTCACGGTGCTCACCGGCCACGCGGGGACACTTCTTCCCGCGCTTCGGATGGGAGCGGGCGGCGCCATCCTCGCGGCATCGCTCTTCGCCGCGTCGCTCGCGCTGGAGGTGTGCGACGCATTCGAAGCTGGGGACGACGCGCGAGGCTCGAGTGCGCAGGAGCGGCTCACGCCCCTCAACAGAGAGGTCGTGGGCACGCTCGGTGTCCCCGGAATCAAGGCGGCGCTGGATCTGATTGGGCTGGCGGGCGGCGAGCCGCGCGCGCCCCTGCTCGCCCTCCCCGCGAGCGGGCGCGAAAGAGTGGCCGAATCGATACGTGCCGCCGGCATGGTGCGCGCTGCCTGATCGCCGCGCGGCTGCGGCGCGGCGGCATCTCGAGCGGCTCGCCGCCGTACCGCGCCCCGCCGGCTCTCCGGCGGAGACGGCCGCGCGCGACTACTGCGCGGGTGTGCTGCGCTCGTCAGGCTTCGAGGTGAGCGAGGAGCCGTTCGAATTCTCGGCGCTTCCCGGGCGCTTCGGTACGCCGCTTTGCGGAGCCGTGGTGATCGTGATGATGGCGGCGGCTGGACACGTCGGCTTCCGCGGGCACGCGACGGGCGCGCTGCTCGTGCTGGCGCTCGGCGGGGCCGCGCTGCTCGTTGTCGCATGGTGGCTCGCGCGCTTCGGCGTTCTCGAGCTTCCGTGGTGGCGCGAGCGCTCGGTGAACCTCGCGGCGGTGCGCGGAGCGGAGCGGCCGTCGGCGATGCCGCGTGGCGACGCGAATCCCGATGTCTGGCTCGTAGCGCATCTCGACTCGAAGAGTCAGCCGCTGCCGATCGCGATACGAGCGCTGGGAGTGATGCTATCGCTCGGTGTCTGGGTAGTCGCGCTGGCAGTGAGTGCGCTGCAGATCATCGGCGTGCCGCTGTCGGCGTGGTGGCCCGCGATAACCATCGTCGGTGTCCTGGCTGGGGCGCCCGTGGCGGCGAGCGTGGTGGGCTCGCGCTCGTCCGGCGCGCTGGACAACGCTTCGGGAGTCGCGACCGTTCTGCTGGCAGCGGAGGAGTCGCCGGCCGATCGTTCGATCGGTGTGCTGCTCACCAGCGGCGAAGAGCTGGGACTGGCGGGGGCGCGTGCGTGGGCGCGGAAGCGGGGCGTCGCGACCGCGATCAACGTCGACGGCGTGGACGATCGAGGCGTGGTCCGGGTAACACACCCTCGTGCACTGCCGGTAGAGCTCTTGCGTTCGCTGACTATAGCCGCGCGCGAGCTCGGCGTTAAGATTTCGTGCGGGCGGCTCCCGCCAGGGCTACTGGTCGACGGCGTCGCGCTCGCGGACCGGGGGTGGAAGGTGGTCACACTGAGCAAGGGCGAGTGGCGAACGGTGGCACGTATCCACACGCCCGCCGACGATCTGGCGCGACTCCGGGGCGACGGAGTCGCGGAAGTTGCCGCTCTTGTGCGGCGGGTGATCGCCGAGGCAGGTTGAGATGGCGCTGCTACTCCTGTTTGCTGCACTTCTGGCCGGGCTCCTGCTCATTCCCTTCGGGCTTCCGGGCCTCTGGGTCATGGTGGGAGCTGTGCTGCTCTACAGCTATGTGGGGCCGGCGGGTGCGATAGGCGCGTGGACCGTGGTCGCGGTTGCCCTGCTGGCAGGGCTGGGAGAGCTCCTGGAGTTCCTCCTTGCCGGGAAGTACGCTCGCCGCTACGGCGGGTCGCGTCGCGCGGGGTGGGGCGCCATAATTGGGTCGATAGTCGGAGCTGTCCTGGGCGTTCCCGTGCCTCTGGTGGGATCGCTCATAGGCGCATTCCTGGGAGCGTTCGCGGGTGCGTGGCTGGCCGAGATCACGCGAAAGGTCGAGATCCGCGCGGCCACTCGGGTCGCCACGGGAGCGCTGATCGGACGGTTGGTGGCGGTGGCTGCGAAGGCGGGAATCGGCTGCGCGATACTCGTATGGGTTGTGTTCGCCCTGATGCTGGGGCGATGAGACGTCGGGCGGATGAGCGCCCGCTGTACAGCACAGTGAGGGTTTAATGAGCGATGCAACCGGCGTGGAGAACCTGTCGACCTCCAGCACGACAGAGGATGGCAAGTACGTCTACTGCATCACCCGGCAGGAGAAGCCGCGCGACTTCGGAACGATCGGGATAGGAGAGGGAGCGAACCGGGTCTACACGGTGCACTACCGCGACCTCGCGGCAGTGGTGAGCGACACGCCGATCGTGATCTACGATCCGACGCGCGAGAACGTGCTCGCGCACGAGTTCGTGAACGAGACGGTGATGCGCGAGTGGACCGTGATCCCGATGTCCTTCGGCACCGTCTTCCGGTCGGAGGAGGACGTTTGCGAGCTGCTCCGCTCCACCTATCAGGCCTTCAGTGATGTGCTCGACAAGATGCGCGACAAGATCGAGTTCGGGCTCAAGGTCCTGTGGGATAGGGAGCGGGTCATCGCATCGCTGGAGCGCGACAACGACGAGATCCGCCGCCTGAAGGATGAGATCGACCGCAACGCGCAGAGCTCGACCTACTTCGCCCGCATGCAGCTCGGCCGCCTCGTGGAGGGCGCGCTCGAGGACACGGGGAACGCCTTCGTGGCCGACATCCACGAAGCTCTCAAGAACGTCGCGGTGGCGAGCCGCAGCAACAAGCCGATCGGCGACCGCATGATCATGAACGCCGCCTTCCTGGTCGAGCGCGACCGGGAGCGCTTCTTCGACGAGAAGGTGCGCGAGATCTCCCGCAAGTACGAAGATCTCCTCACCTTCAAGTACACCGGCCCCTGGCCCCCGTACAACTTCGTCAACATCAAGTTGAAGCTGGAGAGGGCGGAGGGGTGATGGGGAGAGGGTTCAGGAGGCAGGGGGAATTGCAGGGTTCAGGAGGCAGGGTTCATGGTTCAGGACCTGCTCCACGTTCGAGATCTCTACCCCGAGGTAGTTCCTGAACCCTGAACCCTTTGGTTGCTGAACCCTGTAGTTCCCCCTACCTCCTGAACCCTGCCGTCATGTCTCTCCTCACCAAACTCCTCTTCCTTCCCATCGCCGGGCCCGTGGCCGGGATACGGTGGTCGTTGGGGAAAGTGCAGAAGGTGGTGGAAGAAGAGTTGGTGGATGACAGCGCGGTGAAGCAGGAGCTAATGGAACTGCAACTGCTGCTGGAGCTGGGGGACATCGACGACGAGGAGTACTTGCGGCGCGAGGCGAAGCTCATGGAGCGGCTGCGCGAGGTCCGCTACTGGCGAGAGCAGTTCGGGCTGCAGGCGCCCGCGGGAGCGGTGCGCGTCGCGAAGGAAGGGGGAGCGGCCGCGGAGGTAGAAAGCAGCGGAGACGAGTGAGCGGGCTGGATGCGCTCCTCGATCTGCTTCCGCCCAGGGTGCTGGTGTGCGGGAAGGGCGGAGTAGGGAAGACCACGTGCGCGAGCGCGCTGGCGTTGCGCGCGGCCGCGCGCGGGAAGAGCGACGAGCGAACGCTCCTCCTCTCCACGGACCCGGCGCGCTCGCTCGGCGATGCGACAGGCGTCGTGCTCGGCGGCTCGCCGACGCCGATCCACTCCGCTCCCGGGCTTCATGCGATGCAGCTCGATCCCGCGGCGGCACACTCGCGGTTTCTCGCCGAGTGGCGTGAGACGCTGATCGAGCTCTTCGACCGCGGTACCTATCTCAGCAGGGAGGAGAGCGCCGGAATAATCGATGCCGCGCTTCCGGGCATCGACGAGTCGATGGCGCTTCTCACCATCCTCGATATCGAAGATGAGGGGTGGACGAGGCTGGTGGTGGACACCGCGCCAACCGGCCACACGCTGCGTCTGCTGGAGCTCCCCGAATCGTTCGAAGCGTTGCTCGAACTGCTCGATGCGATGCAGGAGAAGCATCGCTTCATGGTGCAAGCGCTCACGCATCGCTATCGCGAGGACGCTGTCGACCGTTTCCTCGGCTCCATGCGTGCGCGGCTCGCCCGCTTTCGCGCATCGCTCATGGATCCGGCGCGATTTGCCGTGGTGCTGGTGGTGCGAGCGGAGGAGCTGGTGGTGGAGGAGAGCGCGCGCTACGCGGCGCGTCTCACGAGCATGGGGCTCCCGCCGCGCGCGGTCGTGGTGAACGCGCTGCCGTCCGAGCTGGACGCGGCGGGCGCGACGGCGCTGCGCGAGCTGGAGCGTGCTCTACCGGACGTGGCGCGTTTCGAGGTGGGACCCCTGGTGCACCTGCCTACCGGTATCGAGGGAATCCGGCGGTGGGGCGACGCTCTCCGTGCACGCGACGCCGGCATCACGGTGGGTGGCACGGCGAGAGGAGGCACCGGTGCACGCCCCGGCCGCGCTGCCGGACTCGCGGCACTCATTCCCCGAGTGGCGCCGCTCGTGATCGTGGCGGGGAAGGGTGGCGTGGGCAAGACCACTACTGCGTGTGCGCTGGCGATCGCACTGGCGGATGAAGGTGAGCGTACGCTGATAGTCTCGACCGATCCCGCACCCTCCATCTCCGATGCGCTCGCGCAGCCCATTGGCGACGAGATCGCGCCCGTCGCCGGCGTCGAGCGACTTTCCGCGCAGCAGCTCGATGCCTCGGCGGCCTTCGCTCGCTTTCGTGAGCGGTACACGGAGCGGGTGGATCGTCTCTTCGACTCGCTGATGCGAGGCGCGATGGACGCTGCGCACGACAGGCGGGTAGTGCGCGATCTGCTCGCGCTCTCTCCGCCGGGACTCGATGAGCTGCACGCGCTCACCGTTCTCGGCGAGCTGCTGGCGGAAGGTGGCTTCGAGCGTATCGTGGTGGACCCGGCGCCGACCGGGCATCTCCTTCGCCTCCTCGAGCTTCCGGCGCAGGCGGTAGCGTGGACGCATCGCCTGCTCCGTCTGATGCTCGATTATCGCCAGGTGGTGCCGCTCGGCGAGGCCGCGGAGGAGCTCCTCGCCTTCGCCCGGCGCACGCGCGCGCTCGATGCGCTGCTGCACGACGGATCGCGGGCGAGTGTTCTGGTGGTTTCGCTCGACGAGCAGCTGGTGCGCGGCGAGACGGTGCGGCTCGTGGAGAAGGTCGGCGAGCTGGGTGTGTCCGTAGCGGGCGTGCTCTGGAACCGCGCGGGCGAGACGCAAGCCGCGCCTCTTCCTCTCGCGCGTCCGCTCGCGCAGTTTGAGTCACCAGAAACGTTGCCGGCTCCGCGCGGAGCTGAAGCCTTGCGCGAGTGGTCGGCAACCTGGAGGAGCGTTCCGATCGGTGACCACTGACGAGCACGCAGAGAAGGAGCAGGTAGTCTACGTGTACGGAGTCGCGTCGGGTGCGGTGGATCTCTCCGCGGCGCCGCGCGGCGTGGAGGAAGCTGCCGTCGTGGCGGTGGCGGACGGGGATCTCACCGCGCTCTGCTCCTTCGTCTCCGGCAGCGACTACACGGGCGACCCGATCGAAGCACGAGTCGGTGACGTTGAGTGGGTGGGGCCGCGGGCCACCGCGCACGACGCCGTGCTCACCTGGGCGAGTGACCACGCCGAGGTGGTTCCCTTCACGATGTTCACGCTCTTCTCGGGCATCGATTCGGTGGAGTCGATGCTGCGCCGGCGGCGCGACTCGCTCGCGAAGACACTCGAGCGCGTGCGCGGTGCACGCGAGTATACGCTGCGCGTCTACCAGCGCGCCGCGCCGGCGGATGACACGGTGCTGGTAGGGAGCGATCCGCGCATCGCGGAGCTCGAGAAGCTCGCCGCGGAGGCCACGCCGGGGCAGCGCTATCTCCTCGAGCGCAAGCTCGAGAGGGCACGCCGGGAGGAGCATTCGCGGAGCGGCGCTACCGTGGCGGCCGAGGTCGCATCGACGCTCGCGGCCAACTCGGTCGAGGTGGTGCGCTCGCAGCTTCCTACCACGCCGGATCCCGACGCCGGAGGACGCGCGGTGCTCGACGCATCGTTCCTCGTGAAACGCGAGAACGTGGATGAGCTGCGCGCTGCGCTCGGCGCATTGGTGGAGCGTTACGAGCCCCGTGGATTCCGCTTCGAGTTCACCGGTCCATGGCCGGCGTATCACTTCGCGCGCACGAGCGACTGATGGCTGGCGACGAGATCGAGCCCATCGCGGACGAGGAGCGTCTCGTGCTCGGCGAGCTGCTGAACCACGTTCTCGACAAGGGCGTGGTGATCGTGGGTGACGTCACCATCTCGGTGGCCGACATCGATCTGATACGCCTGGGAATCTCGCTCTATCTGACCTCAGTGGAGACGCTGGAGCGCTCTCCGGGCCCACGTGGCGATCTACCTGTACTGCCTGACTGAGCCCGGGCGCGCGCCGCCGGAAGAGCTGCGCGGGATCTCGCGCGGAGAGGTTCGCGTGGTGGATGTCGCGGGGCGTCTCGGGGCGTGGGTGAGCGATCTCCCGGAGGAGCTGGGCCCGGCCACGACCGAGCAGGTGCGGCTGCACGATCACGTGGTGCGTGCCGCGCTCGCGAAGGAGACGCCTCTACCGGCTCGGTTTGGCCAGAGCTTTGCGGGCGACGCCGCGCTGCGTCGAGCGCTCGAGGCGCGTGTGGATCTGCTGGTGCGCTCACTCGAGCGCGTTCGCGGCGGGGTCGAGATGACCGTGAGGATTCTTCTCCCGAAATCGAAAGATTCCGTGGGAGCGGGCGGTGTTCCGGCCGCATCGGACCGTGGGTTCGTCCGGCATGCAGCGGCGGCGGAGCATACGGAACGAGCGAACGTTCCGCTGGAAGGGGGCGGTGCGGCGAGCGTTCCCGCCGTGGGCGCGGGGCGGGCGTATCTGGCTCGGCTCCGGGAGCGGCAGCGGGCGTCCGCGGAAGTGCAGAGGCAGGCCGATTTCTTGCAGGCCCGCGTGGCGCGCGCGGTGGACGGGATCGTCCGCGAGGAGGTATGTTCCCCGGTAATGCTTGGGACCCATTCTTTCGCTGTGTCGCATCTGCTGGCGCGAGAGGCGGTCGGGGAGTATCGTCTGGCAATCGATTCACTCATCACGGCCGACCCGGCTCTGCGGCTGCTCGTTTCCGGGCCATGGGCTCCATACAGTTTTGCGCGCCTCGCCGATGATTGACGATTCGGGGAGGGGCGGGGATCCCGCCGTCAGGGCATCGCCCGGGACGGCGGCGGCCTTCGAGCAGGAGTTGGGTGAGCTTGCACCGTCGCTGCCGGAACGGATAGACGTGGATCCGGCGGCCGCCGAGAACGGGCTCGCTCGGCTGGTTCTGACGATAATAGAGTTGCTGCGTGATGTCCTCGAGCATCAGGCCGTGCGCCGGATGGACGGGGGGACGCTGGACGAGAGCGAGATCGAGCGTCTGGGGCTCGCGCTCATGCGGCTCGACGAACGAATGCAGGATATCAAGTCGATCTTCGGCGTGACCGACGAGGAGCTGAACATCGACCTCGGCCCGTTGGGTCGCCTAAGGTGAAGCAGAAGTTTATCCAATATCCGGAGCATAACGCTTGCCCGAGTATCTAGCGCCCACGCGCAGCCACGGTCTCGTGGAGATCCTCGACAGGGTTCTCGACAAGGGCCTGGTCATCGCGGGCGACATCAAGATCAACCTCGCGAACGTGGAACTCCTCACCATCCAGGTACGCCTGCTCGTCTGCTCCATAGACAAGGCGGAGGCGATCGGCCTCAACTGGTGGCGGTACGACCCGCGGCTCACCGCCGTGGCCCCTCCCCCCTACGCGCTTGGCGCGGTGGACCTCGAATCCCGGCTCGATCGTATCGAGCGCCGGCTCGAGACCCTGGTAGCTCAACCACGGTCCGCGCGTCCCGAGGGCGCCGGCCCTGAACCCTCAGCTACGGAGTAAGCACGATGGCTGTCGAAAGGTCCCCTGGCGGCAGTTCGCTGATCGACGTGCTCGACCGGGTGCTCGACAAGGGCATCGTGATCGACGCGTGGGT
>JBIQMO010000109.1:0-11895 GCA_044463245.1 Gemmatimonas aurantiaca | reverse complement strand
TCATCCTGCACCCCGGGCCGATGAATCGCGGCGTCGAGATCGACTCCGACGTCGCGGATGGCCCTCACAGCGTGATACTCAACCAGGTGACCAACGGAGTGGCGGTTCGGATGGCGGTGCTCTACCTGCTCGCGGGCGGACGTCCGGAGCTGGCGGAATCGGCGAAGGCGTCGGCACCGGGAGCGGAGAGGTGACGGCGGGGCGCGACATCCTCCTGAGTGGCGGGCGCGTCATAGACCCGTCGGTGGGGCGCGATGAAACCGCGGACGTGCTCCTCCGCGGTGGCAAGGTGGAAGCGATAGGCCGCTCGCTCGGCACCCCAGACGACGCGGAGGTGGTCGACTGCTCCGGGCTCTACGTGACGCCCGGATTCATCGACGTGCACTGCCACCTCCGCGAGCCGGGACGTGAAGATGTGGAGACGGTGGCAACCGGCGCGTGCGCCGCGGCCGCGGGCGGCTTCACGGCGGTGTGCGCGATGCCCAACACGGAGCCGGTCACCGACAACCAGGCGGCCGTGGGGTTCATCATCCGTCAGGGGCTACGCGCCGCGGCCGCACGCGTCTACCCCATCGGCGCGATATCCGTGGGGCAGCGCGGCGAGGCGCTCGCCGAGTTCGGCGAGATGGTGGGGGCCGGTGCGGTCGCGGTGAGCGACGACGGGAAGCCCGTCGTGAGCGCGCACCTGATGCGCACCGCACTCGAGTATGCGCAGGCCTTCGAGATCCCCGTCATCGATCACTGCGAGGAGCCCACACTCGCCAGGGGCGGCTCGATGAACGAGGGGATGATGAGCGCGCGGCTCGGTCTTCGCGGGATACCGTCGGAGGCGGAGGAGATCATGGTGATCCGCGACATCCTCCTCGCGCGTCGCACTGGCGGACACGTCCACCTCGCGCACATGAGCACCGCGGGGAGTGTGGAGCTCATCCGCTGGGGGAAGGAGCGTGGGATCAACGTCACGGCCGAGGTGACGCCGCACCACCTCACGCTCACCGAGGCGGCGGTGGGCGACTACGACACGAGCGCGAAGATGAACCCGCCCCTGCGCACCGAGGCGGATGTCGAGGCGCTGCACGAGGCGCTGCGCGACGGAACGATCGACCTCGTTGCGACGGACCACGCTCCGCACCACTACGACGCCAAGGAGCGGGAGTTCGCCGACGCGCCCTTCGGGATCGTTGGGCTCGAGACGGCGCTCGCGCTGGTGGTCACGGAGCTGGTGGAGAAGGGGATCATCGACTTCCCCACGCTGGTGGACCGGATGTCGACTCGGCCTGCCAGGCTTTTCCATCTGGGCGGCGGAACGCTCGCGGCGGGCTCGGTGGCCGACGTCACGGTGTTCGATCCGGCGCGCGAGTGGGTGGTGGACCCCGCGAAGTTCATGTCGAAGGGGAGAAACACCCCATACGCTGGAGATCGCGTTCGCGGACGCGCCGTGTACACCATCGTGGGCGGCAGGGTGGTCTTCCGCCTGGAGGAGTGAGGGAGACGGTGGACGATCGCGCGCTGCGCGAGGAGATCGTCGGCGTCTGCAGGCGGCTCTACGAGCGCGGGCTGATCGCGGGACCCGATGGAAACGTGTCGGTGCGTCTCGCAGACGATACCGTGCTGGTGACGCCCACGGGAATCTCGAAGGTGGACGTCGGACCCGACGATCTGGTGGTGGTGGGGATGGATGGGCGTCGGGTGAGTGGTTACCGCGAACCCTCGTCGGAAGTCACTCTACACGTTAGAATCTATTCACGAAGACCCGATGTCGGCGCCGTGGTGCACGCGCATCCTCCGGTGGCTACGGGCTTCGCGGTGGCCGGGTTGGGGTTCGATAGCTACGTTCTGCCGGAGCTGATCGTGCAGCTCGGCGCGGTTCCCCTGGTGCCGTACGCCACCCCGGGGACGGCGTCGTTGCCGGACGAGTGCGAGCCCTACTTGAGCGCGCACGACGCGTTCCTGCTGGCCAACCATGGGGCGGTCACCACGGGACCGACGCTTCTGGTGGCGCATCAACGCATGGAAAGTCTGGAGCACGCGGCGCGCATCACGCTGGTGGCGCGCCAACTGGGTCGGGTGAACGAGCTCACGCCCGCGCAGGTCGCCGCGCTGTCGCCGGCGCGCTCGCGCCCGACCGTACAAGGAGCCGATTCCGAGAGCTCGGCTCGCGAGAGCAAGCGGGGAGATCGATGACGGAGACAGCAGTCAACACCGAACAGGTGACCGCTCTATTCGAGGAGCGTGAGCGTTACCGCGCGTGGATAGCGGCTCTCGAGTCGAAGCGCGCCACGACGCCGGAGCACATCTACAACCGGGTGCACGCGGACTACACGGCTCGCCTGCAGCGCGTGGTGGAGCAGTTCGCCGCGCATGCTACAGCGCTTCAGGAGCACGAGAAGGGGCTCATGGAGCGCCTCGGCGCGATCGAGATAGAGGAGGCGAAGCACCGCGACGAGGCTGCGGAGATCGAGCTGCGTGCCACGGTGGGTGAGCTCAGCATCGAGACCGAGCGCGAGGTCCGCGAGCGGACGAATGCGGCGCTCGATGCGCTCAACGGACAGCGCGAGCAGGTCAACAAGGAGCTGGGCCGTCTCCGCACGCTCCTCGAGGCCGGCGGGATCCCCTCGGCCGCTCCCCAGCCCAAGGCGCCTCCGGTGTCCCCCACCGTCGCGCCGCCCCCTCCTCCGGCACCACCCGCTCCTCGCGATCAGCCGGCGGCAGTGGACGGCTCTGGAGCTGCGGGACGCACGGATGACTGGCAACTCGCCTTCGAGAAGATCCCCGAGCCGCCCCGCCGCCACACGCCTTCGGCAGCGCCGGCACAGCAGGGCGACCCCGACTTCGCCGTGGAGCGCTCTCCCGAGCTCGGGCCCTTCGACGACCTCGAGTTCCTGCGCAGCATGACGGATTCCCACTCGAGCGGTGAGAACGCCGCGGTGGGGAGCGGTGTGGTGCCGGGAAGGCTCGCGGGCGCGGGGGGAGCAACGGCGTCGAACAGCTCGCACGGGCGCCCGGCGGCGCCCGACCCGGGTGTGGTTCACACCTCGGGCGACGCTGTCAGTCCCAAGGAGTCAATGGCGGCGGAGCAGGTGAAGACGCTCAAGTGCCAGGAGTGCGGGACGCTGAACTACCCCACGGAGTGGTACTGCGAGCGCTGCGGCGCGGAGCTCGCGGCGCTATAGAGCTTCGCTTCGGCGCCTCGGGTGGCTGATCGAAGGGGGAGGATGGAAGACGGGCGAGTCGACCGATCGTGGTCGACTCGCCCGTCCGCCGTAAGGAGGCGTTACTTGCCCGCCTTGGCCAGGCGGCTCTTGCGACGGGCCGCCGCGTTCTTGTGAATAAGCCCCTTGCGAGCGGCGCGGTCGAGCAGCACGACCGCCTGACGGCGCTGCTCATCAGTGGCCTCGGCGGCGCTGGCCCGCTTGAGAGCGGTGCGGAGCGCAGAGCGGTTGGCGCGGTTGCGGATCGTCGCGACACGCGCTTTCCGCATGTCCTTCTTGGCGGACTTGATATTCGGCAAGACTGTCTCCGGTACGGTTTCCAGATCGCGCGGAGCGACGTGCAGCGCTCCGGCGGCACATCGCCCGCGGGGCAGGCCTCTCTGGCTGCTGCACGCGGGCGATGCAAGCGCGGAAAGCTAGGTACGCCCATGATGGATGTCAAGGCGCTGCATGACTTTGACACCGATCCTACGCCGCGCTAGCTTTCGCGCCGTTGACGCCGGAGTGCGTGCGAGCGCGCCGCCAGGCGAACTTAATCCGGCTCCTCCCGCCGATCCCACCTCCGCCCGGTAGAATTTGGACAAGGTAGGCAACTTCCTCCTGCTCGCGCCCGTGCTGCTCTTCTCGATCATCGCGCACGAGTACGCACATGGCTATGCAGCGCTCAGGCAGGGCGACGCGACCGCGTACCAGCTCGGCAGACTGACGTGGAATCCCATCAAGCACATCGACCCGTTCCTGTCGATAATTCTCCCGATCCTGACGTTCTACGTCGGCGGCTTCATGTTCGGCGGTGCCAAGCCGGTGCCGGTCAATCCGAGGAATTACCGCAACTTCAAGAAGGGCGACATCATCGTCTCCCTCGCCGGGGTGGCGGTCAACTTCATCATCGCCATCGGCTGCATCGTCCTCGTGGTACTCATCGGGATGATAGGACGACGCGCACAGGCAGCGCTGCCGGAGCTCTACCTCCTGCAGACCATGATGCTCTACGGCGTGATGATCAACATCGTCCTCGCGATCTTCAACCTCGTCCCGATCCCGCCGCTGGATGGATCGCACGTGATGAAGTATCTGCTGCCGCCTGCCTGGGCGCTGCAGTATCAGCGTGCCGGGCAGTTCGGGCTCATCATCGTCTTCGCGGTTCTACTCTTCGCTCCCGGCCTCGTGTTCGCACCCATCAGGCTCGTCTCGAGGGTCGCGCTCGGCGGCTGGGTGCAGCCCTTCCTGCTCAGCGGCGGCTTCTGAAAGCGTGACGGCCACTTCACTCGAAGCGCCCGAGTCGCTCGCTTCTGCTGGCTACGCGCCGACGGAATACGAGAGCGAATCGTCGTTCATCGTCGAGCTCGACGAATTCTCCGGTCCTCTCGACCTCCTCCTCACGCTCATCCGCGAGGAGCAGGTGGAGATCACCGACATCCCGATCGCGCGCATCTGCGATCAGTTCCTCGTGCGCATCCACTCGCTCGGCCTCGGCGAGGCCGCAGAATACCTCGAGATGGCCGCGCGACTCCTGCGCATCAAGGTGCAGATGCTGCTCCCGCGACATGGCGACGACGAGAGCTGGGACGATCCGCGCGCCGAGCTGGTTCGGCGGCTCCTCGAGTACCAGCAGATGCGCGAGGTGGTGGATGTGCTCGAGCGCCTCGGCGACGATCGCCGCAACCGCTTCGCGCGTGGCTACTGCCCCAACGATCCGGTGCCTCCGCCGCGCGGGCCGCTCGCGCTCGCACTCCCCGAGCTTTTTGCCGCGGTGGATCGGGTGCTGCGCATCTCGCGCGAGCCGCAGGTACACGAGGTCGTGGCGCGCGCGCTCGACGTGGATGGCGCGATCACGACCATCCTCGGCGTGCTCGCCAGTCGTGCGCGCGTTCACTGGGGAGATGTCGTCACCCCCGATGCCGCGCCATGGCAGGTGCTTTCCGCGCTCCTCGCCCTTCTCGAGCTCGCGCGACGCGGCGAGCTTCGCGTCTTCCAGCCCAATCCGTTCGCTTCGATGGAGATCAGTCGTGACGCCGCTGGCGAAGCTGCTTGAGGCAGCGCTCTTCGCGAGCGGCCGCCCCATTCCCGTGGACGAGCTGGCCGCGCTCGACCCCGATGCCACACCCGCGGCGCTCGCCATGGCGCTCGATGAGATTCGCGAGCACTACGACCAGGAAGGGCATGGCGTGGAGCTCGTCGAGCTGGCCGGCGGGTGGCAGATCCTGACCCGTCCCGAGTACACGGAGACGATCGAGCGCGCCCAGCTGGCCGCGCGCCCGCAGCGTCTCTCCGGTGCCGCGCTCGAGACGCTCGCCATCATCGCCTACCGCCAGCCGATCGGCCGCGCGGAGATCGAGGAGATTCGCGGTGTCTCCGCGGGGAGCCTCCTGCGTACGCTTCTGGAGCGTGGGCTCGTGGAGGTAGTCGGCCGCGCGGAGGGACTCGGTCGTCCCCTCCTCTACGGCACCACCTCTCAGTTCCTCGAGCAGTTCGCGCTGCGACACCTCGGAGAGCTGCCGCGCGCCGACGAGCTCGCGGTGGCGTTGCGCGCGGAGCCAAGAGCGCTCTGAGCGTCATGCCGATGCGCATTCAGCGCGCGCTCGCGCGCGCCGGAGTGGCATCGAGGCGGAAGTCCGAGGAGCTCATCGCGGCCGGGCGCGTGATCGTGAACGGCCAGATCGCGCAGATCGGGCAGGTCGTGGAGCCGGAGCGCGACACGATCCTCGTGGACGGCAAGCCGGTAGCGGCGCCCGCCGCGGAGGCCTGGGTCGTGCTCAACAAGCCGTCGGGCGTCATCTGCACGCGCTCGGATACACGAGGCCGGCCCACCGTCTTCGAGCTGGTCCCCGACATTCCCGGGCTCACCTACGTGGGGCGGCTCGATTTCCTCACCGAGGGTGTACTTCTCCTCACGAACGATGGTACCGCGGCGCACGTGCTCATGCACCCGCGACACGAAGTGGAGCGCGAGTACGTCGCCACGGTGACGGGTGACGCGGAGTCGGCCGTGCGCCGGGCGCGCCGTGGAGTGGAGCTGCAGGACGGCTTCGTGTTCCCGCGCCATATTTCAGCCAGGCCGCTGGCAGCCGCACGTGGTCGCTGGGAGCTTGCGGTGACGATCACCGAGGGCCGCAATCGCGAGGTGAGGCGACTCTGCAAGGAGCTGGGGCTTTTCGTGGAGCGTCTCGTGAGGGTGCGTTACGGACCCGTCACCCTCGGGCGTCTTCCCATCGGTGAGACGCGCGTGCTCACCAGGAAGGAGCACGAGATCATTCGAGCATTGGTGAGTGACGGGAATTCGGAGGGGTAGAGGACCATGGAGCTGCGTGACTCGACTGCGCTGTTGCTGGGTGGAACCGGATTGGTGGGGATGGCAGTTGCGAGACGACTCCTCGCCTTCGAGCCGGCACGAATCGTCATCGCCGGGCTCACGAGCGACGAAGTGGCGGCCGCGCTGGCGGAGCTGGAGCCACGTGCCGGGGCGACGGCCCTGGAAGGCGTCTGGGGGAATATCTTCGTCCCCGAAGACCTGGCGCGACGCTCGCGCGAGAGCATCCTCTCCGATCCCGAAGCGCGGCGGCGCGTCGTGGACGACTACCTCGGTCCCTTCGGGAGCGTACCGCTGGAGCACAACCAGCTCTACTCGTGGCTCGTGCGCTTCGAGCCCGATCTCGTGGTGGACTGCGTGAACACCGCCACCGCGGTGGCCTACCAGGACGGCCACGCCAGCGCGCTGCACCTCCTCGCGGCCGCCGACTCCAACGCGGTGGACCGCGAGACCGTGGAGCGTCACCTTCTCACGCTTCCGATCCCGCAGCTCATCCGTCACCTGGAGGTGCTCTACGGAGGGATGCGCCGAGCCGGTACCCAGGCGTACGTGAAGATCGGGACGAGTGGAACCGGAGGGATGGGGCTCGACATACCGTACACGCACAGCGAGCAGAAGCCATCGCGCACCCTGATGTCCAAGTCCGCTGTGGCCGGTGCGCAGACGATCTTCCTCTTCCTCCTGGGTCGCACGGCGGACGCTCCCGCGACCATCGAGATCAAGCCGACCGCGGCGATTGCCTGGAAGGAGATCGCGTACGGGCCGATTCGTAGACGCGGGAAGGTCCTCGAGGTGGTGGACTGCGAGCGGCCGATCCCGCTCGACGCGGCCTTTGCACCCGGCGCGTGCGGATGGGTGAACAGCGGCACTCCACTCGAGAACGTGTTCATCAACGTCGGTGAGAACGGCGTCTTCGCTCGTGACGAGTTCGAGACGGTCAGCTCGCTCGGCCAGATGGAGCTGGTGACGCCGGAGGAGATCGCCGAGGCGGTCGTGATGGAAGTGACCGGGCGCCCCACCGGACACGACATCATAGGTGCGCTGGACGGAGCCACGATGGGGCCGACCTACCGTGCGGGGTATCTGCGCACGGTGGCGATCGAGGGGCTGGAGAAGCTGGAGGCCGCGCACGGCGTACGCTCCGTCGCGTTCGAGATGCTGGGTCCGCCGCGCCTCACCAAGCTCCTCTACGAGGCGTTCATTCTCGGAAAGCTCTTCCCGTCGGTGCGCGCGCTCGCCGCGGCCGAGCCTTCTGCGCTCTCGCGCGAGGCCGAGAAACTGCTGCGCGAGCGGGACCCCGCGCTGCGGCGGCAGATTCTGTCCGTCGGCCTCCCGATCCTACTGAGAGATGGCGCTTCGATACTGCGCGGGGAGACGGTAGTGGTCTCTCCCGACGGTCGCGGCGCGGACACCGCGCAGCGCGGCTGGGTGGATCTCCGTCCATCCAACATGGAGCAGTGGATCAGTCGCGCGGCCGCCATGGCTGCGATACCCAGGGACGACTCCACCGGATCGAGCGCGCGCTGGACCGCCGTGGACGTCGATGCCCCGATAGCGCCGCCGCGCATGGCGGTGTGGATCTTCGAGGAGGAGGACCACGGCGTGCGTATAAAGCGATGACGGGGTCAGGTCTTTAATTTCGAGCAAGCCCGGCCATGGCCGGGCTTGCTCGAAATTAAAGACCTGACCCCGTCGTTCCCCCGCCGTTATACATGCGAAGATCGACAGCTGACCTCTCTTCATCCCCGGGAGTGAACGAGTGACGACACGAGCGGTGCCGGCGGCCGATACCGCGCTGGTACGGAACATCCTCGAGCAGGTGGGCCGGCGCGTGGTGGGCCAGGAGTACATGGTCGAACGCCTCCTCATCGGACTCCTCACCGGCGGACACGTCCTTCTCGAGGGCGTTCCCGGCCTGGCCAAGACGCTGACGGTGAGAACGCTCGCCGAAACGATCCACACCACCTTCCAGCGCATCCAGTTCACGCCCGACCTTCTCCCGGCCGACGTTGTCGGCACGCAGGTGTTCGATCAGCAGACCGGGGAGTTCCGCGCGAAGAAGGGACCGATCTTCGCCAACATCGTACTCGCCGACGAGATCAACCGCGCGCCGGCGAAGGTGCAGAGCGCGCTCCTCGAGGCGATGCAGGAGAAACAGGTCACCATCGGCGGCACCACGTACCATCTCGAGGAGCCCTTCCTCGTACTCGCCACGCAGAACCCTATCGAGCAGGAGGGGACCTATCCGCTCCCCGAGGCGCAGGTAGACCGCTTCATGCTCAAGCTCCACGTGGGCTACCCGAGTCGCGCGGAGGAGAAGGAGATCATGCGGCGCATGGCATCCGGCCAGCCGATAGCGGTGGAGCACGTGGCCGCGCCGCGCGCCATCCTCGAGGAGCGCTCGCGCATTGCGGAGCTGTATGTGGATGACCGGGTGATGGACTACATCGTCGACATCGTCCACGCCACGCGCGCTCCCGATGAAGCGGGGCTCGGCGACCTGCGTCAGCTCATCGAGTACGGCGCGAGCCCGCGCGCCACGATCTTCCTCGCGCAGGGCTCGCGCGCGCACGCGTTCCTTCGCGGCCGGAACTTCGTCACGCCCGACGACGTCAAGGCCATGGCGCCCGACATCCTCCGTCACCGCGTTCTCACCACGTACGAAGCCGAGGCCGAAGAGGTGACGAGCGACGAGATCGTACGGCGCATCCTGGCGGCGATCGAGGCTCCGTGATCGGGGGCGGGCGGGGCAGGCGTGCGCGGGCCGCGGCCCGCGCCGTCCCCGCTGATGCGGGCGCGGACGGGCGTGTGCCCGCTCCGGCAGGCGACTCGACGAAGCCCGAGCCGCGTGGCTCGGCCCGAAAGTTCTTCCCCGACCCCGAGATCCTCCGGCAGGTGAAGCTCCTCGAGCTGCGCACGCGCGGGCTCGTGAACTCCGTCTTCACCGGGGAGTATCACTCGGTATTCAAGGGGCAAGGGATGGAGTTCGCCGAGGTGCGCGAGTACCAGCCGGGCGACGAGGTGCGCTCCATCGACTGGAACGTCACCGCGCGGATGCGTCACCCGTACGTGAAGCGCTACGTGGAGGAGCGTGAGCTCACGGTGATGCTGGCCGTGGATCTCTCCGGCTCGGAGCGCTTCGGAACGGTGGCGCGCTTCAAGAGCGAGCTCGCGACGGAACTGAGCCTGGTGCTGGCGATGGCCGCCATTCGCAACAACGATCGCGTCGGCGTGCTGCTCTTCACCGACATGGTGGAGCACGTGGTCCCGCCGGCGAAGGGACGCAAGCACGTGCTGCGGCTGGTGCGCGATATCCTCTCGTGGGAGCCGGAGGGACGCGGCACGTCCATCGAAGCGGCCACCGATTCGCTCGCGCGGCTGCTTCCGCATCGCTCGATCATCTTCCTCATCTCGGACTTCCTCGAGCCGGGGATCGAGCGGCCACTCAAGATCCTCTCGCGGAGGCACGACGTGGTCGCGGTCACCGTCGAGGATCCACGCGAGCTCACGCTCCCGGACATGGGGCTCGTGCGCTTCGTGGACCCGGAGAGCGGCGTCACCGTGGACGTCGACACCAGCGAGCGGATCGTGCGCGAGCGCTTCGAGCGGGAGGTGCGCAACGAGCGAGAGGCGCGCACGCATCTGCTGCGTCGCCTCGCCATAGACGAGATCGCGGTGCGCACGGACCGCAGCTATACCGAAGCGCTCCTGCGCTTCTTCCGCGGCCGCGAGACGAGGATCCACCGGCGATGATAGCTCGGCTTCTCCTCGCTTCGCTCGCGCTCTTCGCGCCGCAGGACACCGTTCCGGGCGCGGTGCGCGCCCCTGACGCCGGCGCGCAGCACGTCCAGATGGGTGTGCTCGTGCGCCCCGACACCATCACCGTCGGCCAGCACTTCCAGGTGTTGGTACGCGTACGAGCGCCGCGCGGGTCGCAGATCTCCTTCCCGCCGGGCCCGGACAGCGGACTCACGGTAGAAGCGGTCGACCCACGCGACGTGCGTGCGTCCTCGGACAGCGCCTTCACCGAGCAGACCGCCATCTACACGCTGGTGGCGTGGGACACTGGCTGGCAGGCATCGCGACTCGGCGACCTCGTCGTCACCACCGATGGAACCGACCGCCGCGTGACGATAACGGGCGACTCGGTGCGCGTGCGCAGCGTTCTCCCGGCGGACAGCGCTCTCCGCGTGCCCAAGCCGGCGCGCGGCGTCCTGGTGGCGGGACGCCCCTGGTGGCACTGGCTCCTCGCCGGTCTGGCGGCGCTCGCTCTGCTGGCGCTGCTCTTCTGGTGGTGGCGGCGCAGGCGCCCGCGCCGATCGGGGGGTGCCGGGGAAGATGTCTACGAGACTGCGGTGCGCGAGTTCGATCGGATCGCATCGCTCGGCCTGTTGGAGGCGGGTGAGAGAGGGCGCTACGTGGCGCTCAACACCGATGCCGCACGCGACTACCTCGCCGCGCGGCTCGGCGATGATGCGAGGCGCTCGCTCACGAGCACCGAGCTGCTCGCGTCCATCACCGGTCGCGCGGAGGTGGATGTCCGCCGCCTCGCGCCGCTCCTCGCCGAGAGTGACCTCATCAAGTTCGCTCGGCGCGCCGTAACCGCCGCTCGGGCGAAGGAGCTGGGTGCGGAGGCGCGCTCCCTGGTGGATGACGTGGAGGGCGCGGTGAAAGCGGAGGAGGAGCGCGCGCGTGCCGCGGCCGAGAGCGCCCGCGGCGAGGCGGGGAGGGCGGCATGAGCACGTTCGTCGGCCTTGGCTTCGCGTCGCCATGGGTGCTCCTCCTCCTGCTGGCGCTCCCCGTGTGGTGGTACGTGCGACGCCGCCGGCAGCCGGACGCGGTGACCTTCTCGCGCACCGATGTCCTCGCGCGCGGCCCGCGCTCGGGGAGCCTCATCACGCGGGCGCTCTTCGTGCTGCGCAATCTCATGATCGCGGGGCTCATCGTGGCGCTCGCGCGGCCGCGCACCGGCGCGCGCGCGGAGAACGTCTCCTCGCAGGGGATCAACATCGTCCTCGCGATCGACCTCTCGAGCTCGATGCTCTCCGAGGACTTTCAGCCGCAAAACCGGCTCGAAGTCGCGAAGGACAAGGTGAAGCAGTTCATCCTCGAGCGCCGCAGCGATCGAATCGGACTGGTAGCCTTCGCCGGGGAAGCGCTCACGCAGGTTCCCCTCACGGTGGATTACCCCGTGGTGCTCGCGGCCGTGGACAACCTTCAGGCGGGGCAGCTGCAGGACGGTACTGCGATAGGTACCGCGATCGCGACGTCGGCGAACCGGCTGCGCAGCGCACCGGGTCACTCGAAGGTCATGATCCTCCTGACCGACGGCGAGAACAACCGCGGGGCGATCGATCCGCGCACCGCGGCGGA
>JBIQMO010000108.1:0-12095 GCA_044463245.1 Gemmatimonas aurantiaca | reverse complement strand
CGTCGTCGCCCAGCTCGGAGAGCCGCTCGAGCTTGAGCGGATCCTCGACGAAGCGACGCTCGGCCTCGCCGCGATCGACTTCCTCGCGCACGAAGGGGTACTTCTCCGCTACCACCTTGCGCATCTCTTCCTCGAAGGCGGCCAGGTCCTCCGGGGTGAACGGCTCGTCCACCTCGAAGTCGTAGTAGAAGCCGTCGTCGATGGCGGGACCGAAGCCGATCTTCGCCGCTGGACGCAGCCGGCGCACCGCGGTCGCGAGCACGTGCGCCGCGGAGTGGCGCAGCACCGCGAGCGCGTCGGCGTCGCGCTCGGTGAGGACGCGGAACGTGCCGCTCTCGCGCAGCGGCGTGACGAGATCCTGTACCTTCCCGTTCACCTCGACGGCCAGGGCGGCGCGCGCAAGGCCGGGACCGATGGACGCCACCACATCGCGTGGCAGCGTGTCGTACGGCACCGTGCGAGTGGACCCATCGGGGAGCGTGAGCGTCAGCTCATCGTGCGGTCGGTCGATCATGGCTACAGGTGGTCTGCGGGAAAGAGCGCCGGGCTGTGGCTGGTCTCGATCTTGCACCTTCTCGCCCTTTGCGCTACGGCAAGTTATCGTTACGCGATCACCTCCGCTACAGGTCAGCGCATATGTCACGAATCCGTTATCGCGACGAAAGTCCATCCATCGGCGGCATCGTCGCCAGCATCACTGCTGGTGCGCTCGCCGGCTTCGCGGTGGGCGTCGTGATGGCTCAGAAGCTGGGCGGGTTGTCCGGGATCGCCGCGCGCATCAGCCGTCGCTTCCCCGATTACGACGACGGCTCGGATCTGCACCACGGCTACGGTGAGGACGATCTGGATGACGTGGAAGAGGAGGGGGCCACTCTCCTCGAGGAGGAAGTTCTCGCCGCCTTCGAGGAAGACCCCGTGCTCTCCGAGCGCGCGATAGACATCGCGTCGGTGGGCGCGGGCGTCATCGAGCTTTCGGGGTGGGTGAGGAACGAAGCGGAATCCCGGAGAGCGGAGGCGGTGACGCGTCGGGTGACTGGCGTAGACGCAGTGGTCAACCGGCTTTCATCGGAGGATGATGTGGATACGCAGCCACCCGATCGAGACGACGAGATCCGCGAGGAGGAAGAGACCGACGAGCCGCTCCCTGGCGGGCAGTGGCAGGGACAGCGCGTGGGCACCGGACGCCGCCGGCAGGGGAATTCGCGCGAAGCGGACCGGCACTCGGACCCCAAGCCCCCACTCGAGTCGCGCTGGCTCGACAAGCAGCACGCCATAGAGGAAGCGGCAGGCGACATCGAGGGAATCGCCGAGCGGCGAGCGCGCGGGAAGAAGGGCGCGACAAAGGGTGACCGCACGGGCGGCGCACCGGAGGCACCGACCGGCGTACCCAAGGCGGACCACGTTGCCAACCCCGAGGCGGCTCCACCCACGCAATCGGTCGAGCGACCGGAGAGCTGACCGGCACAGCATCGGTTCATCCGACGGGCGGCTCGACTTTCGGCGTCCGCGGCTCCGCTCCATCGGCCGCGGACGCTATCTTTAGGTCTACCATGGAATCGGAACTACCCCCGCAATACGACCCGGCCGCCCACGAGCCGGAGGTCTATCGCCGCTGGAGAGAGGCGGGCGTCTTTACCGCGCGCGCCGAGTGCTCCGAGCGTAGTGGTGGCGATCGGACGCCGTTCACGATCGTCATCCCGCCGCCGAACGTCACCGCCGTCCTGCACATGGGCCATGGGCTCAACAACACGGTGCAGGACCTGCTCGTGCGCTGGCGGCGGATGGCAGGTGACGAAGCGCTCTGGGTTCCAGGCACCGACCACGCGGGGATCGCCACACAGAACGTGATCGAGAAGCAGCTCGCCACCGAGGGGAGCACGCGCTTCGACCTGGGGCGCGCCGCGTTCGTGCAGCGCACCGAGCGCTTCGTGAGCGAAACCGGAGGCGTGATCCTCGAGCAGCTCGCCGCCATCGGCGCCTCGTGCGACTGGACGCGTACCGCCTATACGCTGTCGCCGGAGCTGTCGCGCGCGGTGCGTGAAGCGTTCGTGCGACTGTACGAGGATGGCCTGATCTACAAGGGACACCGGGTGATTCACTGGTGTCCGCGCTGCCTCACGTCGCTGAGCGACGAGGAAGCGGAGTTCGAGGACAGCACGGGGAAGCTGTACCACATCGCGTATCCGGTGGTGGGCGAGGCGGGACGCACGCTCGTCGTGGCCACCACCCGTCCAGAGACGATGCTCGGCGACGTGGCGCTCGCGGTGCACCCCTCCGACGAGCGGTACGCGGGGATGGTCGGAAAGCGAGTGCTCCTCCCCATCGCGAACGTCGAGATCCCGGTGATCGCGGACGAGTACGTGGATCCGTCGTTCGGCACCGGCGTGGTGAAGATCACCCCCGCGCACGATGCGAACGACTTCGAGGTGGGGGTGCGCCACGCGCTCGCGATGCCGGTGGTGATAGACGCCACCGCGCACATGGCGG
This sequence comes from Gemmatimonas aurantiaca, assembly GCA_044463245.1. GTDB lineage: Bacteria > Gemmatimonadota > Gemmatimonadetes > Gemmatimonadales > Gemmatimonadaceae > JADGGM01. The sequence continues at coordinate 9,608 of JBIQMO010000108.1, read as the reverse complement.
AAGTGAGCGATGCGGCGGGGCGGGTTCCGGAATCGCTGCGCGGCCTCGACCGCTTCGCGGCACGCGATCGCGTCGTCGAGATGCTCGAGAAGTCGGGGCAGCTGGTGAAGGTGGAAGCGCACCAGCACGCGGTGCGCCACTGCTACCGCTGCGGCACCGTGGTGGAGCCGCGCCTCTCGGACCAGTGGTTCGTGAAGATGGCGCCGCTCGCGAAGCCGGCGCTTCAGGCGGTGCGCGATGGCACGATTCGCCTGGTCCCCGAGCGGTGGGAGGGCGTGTACGTCCACTGGATGGAAAACATCCGCGACTGGAACATCTCGCGGCAGCTCTGGTGGGGACACCGCATCCCGGTGTGGTACTGCGATGCCTGCGGCGGCGAGCCGGTGGTGAGTCGCGAGGACATCACGGCCTGCCCGAAGTGCGGCGGCGCGGTGCGCCAGGACGAGGACGTGCTCGACACCTGGTTCTCGAGCTGGCTCTGGCCCCTCTCCACGCTCGGCTGGCCAGACGAAGATTCGGTCGACCTCCGCGCCTTCTACCCGACCGACGTGCTGGTGACCGCGCCGGAGATCCTCTTCTTCTGGGTGGCCCGGATGATCATGGCCGGCTACTACTTCGCGGGCCGCGCGCCGTTTCACACAGTGCTGCTGCACGGCACCGTGCGCGACATGGAGCATCGCAAGATGTCCAAGTCGCTCGGAAACGGGATCGACCCGCTCGACGTGGTGCGGCTCTTCGGGGCGGATGCACTGCGCTTCACGGTCATCTCGGGGATGGGGCTCGGTACGGACGTCATGCTCGATCCGTCGAACCTCGAGCAGTCGTTCGCGCCGGGCCGCAACTTCGCCACGAAGCTCTGGAACATCGGCCGCTTCCTGCTCTCGAACATCGGTGATGCCCGGGTAGCGAGCATGGCGGACATTCCGGCCGAGCGGCTGGTACGCGCGGATCAGTGGATACTCGAGCGGCTGGATCAGGCGATCGCCGAGTGCGACGCGGCGCTCGGACGTGCGCGCCCCGCGAACGGGGAACGCTGGTCGAGCGACGAGCTGCACGCGGGACTCAGACTGAACGACTACGCCGAGACGGCGCGCCGTTTCGTGTGGAACGAGCTCGCCGACTGGTACGTGGAAAGCGTCAAGCCGCGCATGTCGCGCGGCGGGAGCGACGGGGAGGTGGCGCGCGCGGTGCTGGCGCATGTCTTCGACTCGGCGCTCCGTCTCCTGCATCCGGTGGTGCCGTTCATAACTGAGACACTCTGGCAGCGTCTTCCCGGGCGCGCGGAAGGGGAGTTCCTCGCCCGCGCGGCATGGCCGCGGAGACGTGAGGGCGCCGGCGACCGTGCGCGCGAGGCGGCCGCCGATTTCGAGCTGGTGCGCGAGGCCGTGGTGGGAATCCGCCAGGCGCGCGCGGAGTACGATGTGCCGCCGGGAAAGACCGTGGACGCCACTCTCGTTGGCGCCACTCCCCGCGCTCGGGGAGTGTTCGCGGAGGAAGCCGCGGTGATCGGTCAGATGGCGCGCGCGCGCGTGGAGAGCGCAGGGACCGCGAGCGGAGACGGCGCGCGGGGTGCCGCGGTGCACGCGCTGCTGAGCGACGGCTCGCAGCTCACCGTGCCGCTGGCGGGCGTGGTCGACATCGAGAAGGAATGCGCGCGCCTGGGTGGTGAGCTCGAGCGGCTCGAGGCGCAGCTCGAGGGGCTCGCCGCGCGGCTCGCGAACGAGAAGTTCGTGACGCGCGCCAAGCCCGAGGTGGTGGAAGCCGAGCGACGCAAGCACGAGGAGTGGACGGCGCGGCGCGAGCAGCTCAGAGGCCGAGTGAAGGCGCTGTGCGGCGCCTGATCGCAGCGGCAGCGGCCGCGCTGATCGCCGCGGCGTGCGCACAACCCGGCTTCCCTCCGGGTGGGCCGCAGGAGAAGGTGCCCCCCAAGCTGCTCTCCGTCAGACCGGAGAGCGGTGCGGTGAACGTGCACCCGAAGGAAGTGAATCTCCAGTTCGACGAGGTGTTGAACGAGCAGGCGGCCGGCGTCGATCTGAACAAGAACGTGGTCATCTCGCCGCAGCTCGGCGAGCCGCGCGTGGGGTGGCACCGCACGAGGTTGACCGTGCGCGGCGAACACGACTTCCAGCCGAACACCGCCTACACGATCACCATGTTTCCGGGGCTCTCGGACCTGCGCGGCAACGTGCGGAAGGAGCCGGTGGTGACGGTGTTCTCGACCGGAGCGAGCATCCCGTCGAGTCACGTCGGCGGGGTCGTCTTCGACTGGGTGGAAGGCCGGCCGATCACCAACGCCTGGGCTCAGGCGATATCGGTGGCCGACACGAACATCGTGTACGTCGCCCGCGCGGACTCGACGGGCCGCTTCACGATCCCTCACGTCCCGCCCGGCGCGTACACCGTGCGCGCATTCGGGGATGCCAACAACGACCGGCTCATAGATCTGCGCGAGCCGTGGGACACCGCCGCGGTGATCCTGCGCGACAGCAGCAACGTGGAGCTCCTCGCGTTCATTCACGACACCATCGGCGCGCGCATCAACCAGGTGTCCGCGGTGGATTCCGTCACGCTCCGAGTTCGCTTCGACAAGCCGCTCGATCCGTCCGCGAAGATCGACTCGACGCTCTTCGGCCTCAAGGCGGCCGACTCGAGCGTGGTACCGATCAGGCTCGCCGAATCGGCACTCGTCTGGGACAGCACGCATGCCCGCACCGCCGCGCCGGGCGACACGACGCAGGCCGCGGATTCGGCTCGCAGGGCCGACTCGCTCCGTACCGCGGCACGGAGACGCACACAGGGGAACGTGACGGATACGACACAGCGCGCACCAGCGCCGAAGCCGAGCCGGCCGAGCCCCACCTCCGAGGTCGTGGTGGTGACCGGCGCACCACTCGACACGGGGGCGTCGTACAGGATCGCGTGGCGCGAGATCAAGAATCTTCTCGACAAGGCATCTACCGGAAGCTTCGTCTTCACCGTTCCGAAACCGGGTGCGCCGACCGCGCCGGGTGCGCTGCCGGGCGCGGTACCGCCCCCCGGTCGGCCGGATACGTCGCGTGCCGCACCCCGGGATACCACACGTGGAGCGCCGCCGGACACATCGCGGCGAGCACCGCCGGATACCTCGCGGAGAGTGCCGCCCGATACCGCGAATCGGGTTACGCGACGATGAGCGATCCGCGCCGCGCGCTCCCCAGCGTGGACACGCTGCTGCGCGCCGCGCCGGCGCGGGGGCTCCTCGAGCGGGCGCCGCGGGCGCTCGTGGTGGACGCGGTGCGCCAGGCTCTCGAGCGCGCGCGGCGCGAGCCGGAGCGTGCGCCGCGAGATGAAGCAGCGTGGACGGCCGCGATCGAGGCCGCGTTCGCGGACCGGGAGCGCCGGTCCTTGAGTCCGCTGTTCAATGCAACCGGGGTGGTGCTCCACACCAACCTCGGACGCGCCCCCCTCCCCGCCACCGCCATCGCGGCGATGAGCGAGGTAGCAGCCGGGTACTCGAATCTGGAGTACGACCTCGACAGAGGTACCCGGGGGAGCAGGCACACGCACTGCGCTGCTCTCCTGTGCGAGATCACCGGCGCGGAAGACGCGATGGTGGTGAACAACGGCGCCGCCGCGCTGCTCCTGGCGGTGAACACGCTGGCGCTGGGACGCGAGGTGATCGTGTCGCGCGGCGAGCTGGTGGAGATCGGCGGCAGCTTCCGCATCCCCGATGTAATGGGACGTGGCGGCGCGAAGCTGGTGGAGGTGGGGACCACGAACCGCACGCACCTGCGCGACTACCTCGGCGCCATCACGCCGATGACGGGCGCCATCGTCAAGGTGCATCGCAGCAACTTCACCATGCAGGGCTTCGTGGCCGAGGTCTCCGTGGAGTCGCTCGCGTCCGAGCTCGGCGCAGAGGGGCCACCGATCATCAGCGACCTGGGGAGCGGACTGCTCGTCTCGCTCGAAGAGTGGGGTCTGCGCGGCGAGCCGCTGGTCTCCGACGCCGTACGCTCCGGCGCCGGAGTGATCACGATGAGCGGTGACAAGCTGCTGGGTGGTCCGCAGGCGGGGATCGCGCTCGGGACGCGGGAGTCGATCGAGCGGATGCGCTCGAACCCGCTGACGCGTGCGCTGCGAGTGGACAAGCTCACGCTCGCCGCGCTCGAAGCGACGCTCGCTCTCTATCGTGATCCGGTGACTGCGGTAAGTGAGGTCCCGGCGCTCGCGATGCTGACCGCGCCGCTGGAGCGTGTGCGCGAGCGGGCGAGCGCGTTGTGCTCGCGGCTGGCGGCGGCGAATCATCCTGCTGCCGTGGTGCCGAGCGGTGCGAGCGTCGGCGGTGGATCCTTCCCCACGACGCAGCTCCCATCGGCTGCGGTAGCGCTCGAGGGCGATGCGGAGGCTTTCGAGTCGCGACTACGGGGTGCCGCACGTCCCGTGATCGGAAGAATCGAGGAAGGCCGTCTCCTCCTCGATCTTCGCTCGGTACCGGAGCGCGACGACGACGCGCTCACGGACGCGGTGCTCACTGCCCTGTCGTGACGGCACCGCGCGACGTGCCGCCGCGTCCCGCCGTCTTCCTGGATCGGGACGGTACCATCAATGTCGACACGCATTACCTGCGACGCACCGAGGACGTGGAGCTCATTCCCGGGGCCGCCGAGGCGATCGCTCGGCTGAATGCGGCCGGGATACCGGTGATCGTGGTGTCCAATCAGTCGGGCATCGGCCGCGGTCTGCTGACGCAGGCGGAGTACGACTCTGTGCGGGCGCGCATCGAGGAGCTCCTCGCCCGCGCCGGCGCTCGCGTCGACGCCACGTACATCTGTCCACACGCCCCGTCACCCGACGGCGCCACGCGGTGCGAGTGCCGGAAGCCCGGGACGCTGCTCTTCCGCACCGCGGCCGCCGAGCACTCGATCGACCTGTCGCGCTCGACCTTCATAGGAGATCGGTGGCGAGATGTCTCCCCTGCCTCGGAGCTCGGCGGCAACGCGATCCTCGTCCCGTCTCCGGACACACCTCCCTCCGATCTTGCGCGCGCCCGCGCCGACCTGGCTCTCGTGAGCAATCTCGGAGAGGCGGTGGATCGCGTGCTGCGTGGGTGAGACGTCCGTGCCGATTCGAGTCACTCGGCCTCGACCCGGTTCCCCCACCACGCCATCACGTATAAGATCACGCGCATGCTGAAACGCATCGGGGTGCTGGCATCGGGAGGCGGTTCGAATCTCGCGGCGCTGTACGATCATCTGCGCCTCCTCGGAGAGAGCGGAGCGACGCACACGAAGGTACCGGAGATCGTTCTCGTCGCGTCGGACCAGGAGCGAGCCGGGGCGCTCGAGCGTGCTCGGAAGTGGGGAGTATCCCGCGCCGTGCTCGAGGGGCGCGGCGCGGATGCCGAACACCTGGAGCACCTGCTCCGCGAGCACCGTGTGGAGCTCATCGTCCTTGCGGGCTATCTGCGGCTGGTCCCGCGATCGGTGGTCAGTGCGTACCGCGGGCGAATCATCAACATCCACCCGGCGCTCCTCCCCGCCTTCGGCGGCCCTGGAATGTACGGGCGGCGGGTGCACAGCGCCGTCATCGAGCAGGGAGCGCGTGTGAGCGGTGCGACCGTGCACTTCGTGGACGAGGAGTATGACCGCGGCCCGATCATCGCGCAGTGGCCGGTCCCGGTTTTCCCCGGCGACACTCCCGAAGCTCTCGCGGCTCGTGTGCTGCGCGTCGAGCATCTCCTCCTCCCGCGCGCAGCGTGCGCGGTGGCAAGAGGTGGCGTGCAGCTCGACGAGAGTGGACGACTCGCTCGCCCCGATGGCGAAGCGGTTCACGATGAACTGGCATTCACTCTCCGACAGGAAAGCGATGAGACGATTGTCGAAGGGATCGACCGTGTTCTCCCCGATGTCTGACTCCAGGGTGCGCGCCACGCTGTCGGCACTCGTATTGTGCGCGGCCGTCGCCTCTCACACGCACGCTCAGGGGCCGGTTACCGCCCCCGACGATGTCACACTCGATGCGGTCGGATCGTGGATCGCGCTGCAGGCCCAGCCGGGACGCGAGCTCTCGGCCGTCATGTCGATCTCGCGCTCGCTCCCCGGCTGGAAGCGCGACTCGATCGGCAACCTCGTATTGTCCCGCGGGAGCGGACGTCCACTGCGCGTAGTGGCGTGTGGGCTCGACGAAGCCGGCTACGCCGTAAGCGCGATCACGCCCGACGGCTACCTCCGCCTCCACTACGCCGGTAACGCCCGGCGTCATCCTCTATGGGACCAGTTCCACCAGGGGCAGCGGATCCTGGTGCACACGAAGTCCGGGCCCGTCCCGGGCGTGATCGGCGTGCCGAGCACGCACCTCCGTCGCGGTCAGCCTAACGCGGAGACGCACGTAACCATCGACGAGCTCTGGGTGGATGTGGGCGCGCACGACAGCGCGGAAGTCCGCGAGATCGGAATCGAGATGCTCGATCCCGTCGCGCGCGACTGGCCGCTCTGGAAGTACGGTGCATACGTGGCCGGGCCGGCGGCAGAAGATCGAGCGGGATGCGCCGCGGTCGCCGCCGCTTCGCGCACCGCACCCGTGCGCGGCCGCACGATCTTCGTGATCTCGGTGCAGAGCGCGTTTCGCTGGGCAGGGCTGAGCGGAGTGCTCGCGCCGCTCGGCGAGGTGGATACGCTCGTACTCGCCTCGAGCCACTTGATCGCCCGGGACTCGCGCGCCACGGATGGCGCCATCACGCAATCCGGGATCCAGCCTCCGTTCGTGCCCGTGCCTGGTCTGACCATACATTCGGTTCAGGCGATCGCACTGCCACCCAGCTTCACGGGAACGCTGGTGGAGAGCGTGCGCGCCGATGCGGCGAGGGAATACGCCTCGTACGTAGCGGCAGCGGCGGGTATCGGCGCATCGCGTAGTGCCGCGCTCCCTCTCCCACCACTTTCCCTCGCGAAGGCGTCCGCGGCTCCGCTCGAGCGGGCCGACTCGCTCGCTACCACGGCTCGCATTCTCTCCACCCTCACCGAGACGTACGGCGTCTCGGGATACGAGACGCCGGTGCGCGAGAAGATCCTCGCCGCGCTCCCCGCCTGGGCGCAGGCGCGCGCCACGACCGACAGCGCCGGGAATCTCGTCCTCTCACTCGGCCCTGACCGTGACACCGTGGCTTTCGTCGCGCACATGGACGAGGTGGGCTTCGACGTCTCGGCCATCGCACCCGACGGCACGGTATCGCTTCGCCGCCGCGGCGGCTTCTATCCCTCGCTCTGGGAGGGACAGACGGCGATCTTGCACGTGGAGCGCAACGGCCGCCGCTCGGAAATACGCGGCATCTTCGTCCCGCGCGATACCGTGACCACCAGGCAGCCGCGCGAGCTGGTAGCCTGGTTCGGGATGACGGGAGCCGCGCTCACGGCGCGCGGCGTCACGAAGGGAACGAGCGTGACTAGCTACAAGACCGCCGCACGCCTGGGGCGTACGCGTTTCACCGCGCGCTCGATAGACGACCGCGCCGGCTGCACCGCGCTCATCGAAGCCGTGCGCGCGATCCAGCCCGACGCGCTCACGCGCAAGGTGATCTTCGCCTGGGTCGTGCGTGAGGAGATCGGCCTCGAGGGTGCGGCGGCTCTGGCGTCGTCGCTGCGCGGGAGCGTCGCGCGCGTTTACGCGGTCGACACGTTCGTGTCTTCCGACTCGCCGCTCGACGATCACCGCTTCGCCTTCACGCCGATCGGTGCCGGGCCGGTGGCTCGCGCCCTCGACAACTCCAGTGCCACACCCCGCGCCGAGGTGGAGCGCGTTCGCGCGGCTGCCGGTGCGGCGGGGGTTCCGATCCAGGTGGGCACCACCAACGGCGGAAACGATGGGAGCGAGTTCGTCCGTTATGGCGTGCGCGACGTCCCGATCTCCTGGCCGCTACGTTACTCTCATTCTCCCGCCGAAGTGGTAGACCTGGCGGACATCGCGCAGCTCGGACGATTGGTGGCCGCGCTCGCGCTTCATTGACGACTCATCTCACTCCACGCATCGGAGGATCTACATACAAATGCCACGCGCCCTGCTTTCCGTCTCCGACAAGACCGGCCTGGTGGACTTCGCCCGCGGGCTTTCCGAGCTCGGCTGGGAGCTCCTATCCACCGGCGGCACCGCGCGCGCGCTGCGCGATGCCGGGCTCAATCCGACGGACGTGGGCACGGTGACCGGGGTACCCGAGATGCTGGACGGTCGCGTGAAGACGCTGCACCCCGCCGTGCACGGCGCGCTACTCGCGCGTCGCGACGTCCCCGAGCACATGGCCACGCTCTCCGAGCACGGGATCACGCCGATCGATCTCGTCGCGGTAAATCTCTATCCCTTCCGTGAGACTGCCGCACGCTCGGGCGTCTCCCAAGAAGAGGTGATCGAGAACATCGACATCGGCGGCCCGTCGATGCTGCGCTCCGCCGCCAAGAACTTCGACTCCGTGTACGTGGTCGTGGACCCGGCCGACTACGGCCGCGTTCTCGATTCACTCCGTGCGGGCGATGATGACCGCGATCTCAGACGCGTGCTCGCCGAGAAGACCTTCGCGCACACCTCCGCGTACGACGCCGCGATCACGTCATGGTTCGCGTCGAGCGCCTCGGAGCTCTTCCCCGACCGGATGGCGATCTCGGTCGAGCTGGCGCAGCGCCTCCGTTACGGCGAGAACCCCGACCAGCGCGCGGCGTTCTACACCGAGCGCAAGGGGAGCGGACTCGCGGGACTTCGTCAACACGGCGGGAAGGAGCTGAGCTTCAACAACCTGCTCGATCTCGAGGGTGCGCTCACCGCCTCCGACGCCTTCGGCGACCGCCCCTGCTGCGCCATCATCAAGCACACCACGCCTTGCGGTCTCGCCGTGGCGGACAACCCGCTCGAGGCGTACCAGAAGGCGCTCGCGTGCGATCCCGTGTCCGCCTTCGGCTCGGTCATCTCGATCAACGTGCCCGTGGATGAGCCGACCGCCGAGGCGATCTCGAGCCTGTTCGTCGAGTGTCTGGTTGCCCCTGCATTCGAGCCGGGTGCGATAGAGATCCTGGGGCGCAAGAAGAACCTGCGCGTCCTCGAGGGCCGTGCGCTCTGGGCGCGCGGAGCGCTGGACATGAAGCGCGTGCGCGGCGGCTTCCTGGCCGAGGAGCGGAGCGTGGTGGACGGGGACAACGCGCGCTGGGAGGTCGTGACGGAGCGCTCCCCGAGCGATGCCGAGACCGCCGATCTCAACTTCGCATGGCGCGCCGTTGCGAGCGTGAAGTCGAACGCCATAGTGCTCGCGCGCGGCGGCGCCACCATCGGCATCGGCGCGGGCCAGATGTCACGCGTTGATGCCGCCTTCCTCGCAGTCCACAAGGCCACCGGCGCCGGCCACGAGACCGCCGGTTCCGTGCTCGGCTCCGACGCCTTCTTCCCCTTCCGCGACGGGGTCGACCAGGCCGCCGAGGCCGGAGTGACCGCTATCGTCCAGCCCGGCGGCTCCGTCCGCGACGGCGAAGTGATCGCCGCCGCCAACGAACGCGGAATCGCGATGGTATTCACGGGGAAGCGGTTGTTCAGACACTAGCTGGAAAGAGCGCAGGTCCGACGGGGTCAGGTCTTTAATTTCGAGCCGTATG
>JBIQMO010000107.1:0-12208 GCA_044463245.1 Gemmatimonas aurantiaca | reverse complement strand
GCCGGGTCGAACAATCACGGTTGGGGTCGTACAGCGGTCGCGTGGAGCGTGCTGCGCATCCCCGGATGGCGAGAGTTGACTCCCGAGGAGCTCGGCGCGGCGATCGAAACGCGCATACGCACCGAGCGGCGGGGAGCCGTGCAGGTCATTGAACGCCGTTCGCCGGATCCGGGTAGCTCGCGACTCGCGCTCGCGGCTACGCTCCCGGCCGTCATCTGGAATCTTCTGATGACGCTCTCGGGCGCACAGCGTATCTCGTGGATAATCTGGAGCTGGATTCTGGCGGCGGCGGTACTTCTCTTCAACGCTCGCCGCGATTCGAAGAGGGAAGCGCGCGAACGGCGGCAGCCGACGCCGATGAAGCGCAAAGGCGCCGGTATCGTGTAAGGTCGCGCGTCCGCGCGCGCACTCCATATCGTGAGGCGCGACGCGACCACACGCCGCTCGTCTCGGACTTCGCGATCGCGATACTGGTCGTCACGATTGCTACAGCCGTGCGACTGATTCTCGCTGCTACGGTACCTCTGGTGCCGGACGAGACCTACTACTGGGAATGGTCCCGGCACCTGGCTAGCGGCTACTTCGACCACCCCGGCGCGATCGCCCACCTCATACACGCAGGAACGAGCATCGCGGGAGCCACTCCGCTCGGGGTACGGCTTGGCGCAGTCGTGGCGGGGGGGCTGACAGCACTCGCGCTGGTGCTTCTCACCAGGCGACTCTCGGATGACTCCGGCGCGTTGCGCGCCGCGGTGATCATTACCTGCATGCCGCTGGCTGCGGCCGGACTGGTGCTCGCCACGCCGGATGCGCCGCTCCTCCTCGCGGCGGCAGCCACACTCCTATTTCTCGACCTTGCGCTTACCGCGCCTCTCGGCAGCCGCACGGCACTCGGCTGGTGGCTGGCCGCGGGCGCTGCGCTGGGACTCGCGCTCGGCTCCAAGTACAACGCGGTGCTCCTCCCGGTCGGGGTGCTCATCGCGATTCTGGTCTACGCGCCACTTCGACGGCAGCTCGCGACGCCAGCGCCGTACCTGGCCGGTCTGCTCGCGCTCCTGATATTCCTGCCCGTGATCTCGTGGAACGCCAAGCACGACTGGATCTCCTTCCAGTTCCAGCTCTCGCACGGACTCGGGCGCGGACCTGGCTCGGCGCTGCGACAGGAAGCATCGCTCATCGGCAGCCAGCTCGGACTCGTATCGCCCATACTATTCGTGCTGTTGACGGTGGTAGTGTATCGCGCGCTCCGGCGACGGACGTCGCCTCGCGAGTATCATCGGCATCGCCACGCGCAGCTTCACGCGGCGCGGCGAGCGCTCCTCGCATCCGTCGCAGCGACCTCCTTTCTCTTCTTCTGCTGGAGCGCGCTCTCGCGCCGGGCGGAGCCCAACTGGCAGGCGATGGCGTACATCCCCGCCATAGCGCTCCTCGCCTCGTACGGCGGGAGCCTCCGTTGGCGCCGCTGGCTCGGGGCCGGGTGCGCGGTGGGCGCAACGATGGTGGCGGTCGTCTACCTGCAGGCGACCAGCGCCTTCCTCCCGATCGACGCCGGCAGCGATCCCGCGGCGCGCGGTGCTGGCTGGAACGTGCTCGCCTCGAGAATGGAGAGCGCCGCGCGCGAGCGCGTGGGCGATGAGGGTGCGCTGGCCGCGTCCGCACATTTTGTCGGCTCGGATGCCGACACGCGAGCGAAATCCGCCCGCGTCTGGTTCGCCGGCAACCGCTATCAGGATGCATCGGAGATCGCCTTCCATCTCCCGAGTCACCCGGAAGTCTTCTCGCTCAACATCGCGAGTCGCCCCAACGAGTACGACCTCTGGCCCTCCTTCGCCGAGCGCGCCCGCCCCGGCGATGACCTGGTCGTCGCCCTCATCCCTCCCGCGCCCGGCCGCCCCGATACGGTGATCGCCGCCCTTCGCCCCCACTTCGACCGCGCCACCCATGTCGAGAGACTCCATATCACCGATGGCGCCGACCTCGTGAGGGATGTATGGTTGCTCGAGGGATGGAGGGGGGCGGCCGACGGGGTCAGGTCTTTAATTTCGAGCCGTATGGCCAGTGGCCATACGGCTCGAAATTAAAGACCTGACCCCGTCGGCCCTGCCTCCTGAACCCTGTTACATTCCCCCCATGGGCGACTCTCCGTGCTGGATGCACCTGTTCAACGACTTCGATATGACTGATACGCTCTCGAACGATCTGGCGGAGTATCTCGCGGATAATCAGAAACGGGCGCACGAGGAGCTCTTCGAGTTTCTCAGGATACCGAGTGTCAGCGCGCGGTCGGAGCATCGGGGGGACATGCAGCGAGCGGCGGAGTGGCTCGCGAAGTCGATGCGCGATGCGGGGCTCGAGGCGGAGATCATGCCTACGGGCGGACATCCAGTGGTGCTCGGCGAATGGCGCGGAGCGGGAGATGGAGCGAAGACCGTGCTGGTGTACGGGCACTACGACGTGCAGCCGGCGGAGCCGCTCGAGCTCTGGGAAACGCCGCCGTTCGAGCCGACGCTGCGTGATGGGAAGATCTTCGCGCGCGGATCGGTAGACGACAAAGGGCAGCTCTTCCTGCACATCAAGGCGATCCAGGCTCACCTCGCGACGCGCGGGAAGCTGCCGGTGAACGTGGTGGTCCTCGCCGAAGGCGAGGAAGAGGTGGGGAGCGACAACCTGGCTCCATTCATCGAGAAGAACCGCGATCGGCTCGCCGCGGATTACGTCGTCATCTCCGACTCGGCGATGTTCGCGCCGGGGCAGCCATCGATTCTCTCGTCGCTGCGCGGGCTCGCGTACCTCGAGATCAACGTGCAGGGACCGTCGGGCGACCTGCACTCGGGGAGCTATGGCGGCGCGGTGGTGAACCCGGCGATGGCTCTCGCGCGGATCCTCGCCACCTTCCACGACGAGAAGTGGCACGTGGCGATCCCGGGCTTCTACGACGATGTGCGCGAGTGGAGCGCCGGAGCGCGCGAGCAGATTCGCTCGCTCCCCTTCGAGGAGGAGAATTTCCGCAAGGAGACCGGCTCCCCCGTGCTCACCGGCGAGAAGGGGTTCTCCACGCTCGAACGGCTCTGGACGCGTCCCACCTGCGAAGTCAACGGACTGCTCAGCGGCTACACGGGCGAGGGCGCGAAAACGGTGCTTCCCGCGAAGGCGATGGCGAAGGTGAGTTGTCGCCTCGTCCCCGATCAGAAGCCGGAGGTCATCGAGCGTCTCGTGCGCGCGCATGTGGAGCGCGTCGCCCCCAAGGGGGTCACGGTTACGGTGACTCCTCTCCACGGTGGCCGCCCCTGGCGGGCCGAGCTGGATGGCCCGTTGTTCTCCGCCGCGCGGGCCGCGCTAGCCGCCGCCTTCGGTCGCGAGCCGGTGATCACGGGCGAAGGTGGCTCGATCCCGGTGGTGGGCGATTTCCAGCAGATCCTCGGTGCCCCGGTCCTCCTCATGGGCTTCGGACTCCCCGGCGAGAACGCTCACGCCCCCAACGAGTGGATGAGCGACCAAAACTTCGTGAAGGGCACCGTCGCGGCCGCGATGTTGTGGGAGGAGTTGGGCAGGCAGTAGGCGACGGGGTCAGGTCTTTAATTTCGAGGGGGCTGAGCAGTCGCTCAGCCCCCTCGAAATTAAAGACCTGACCCCGTCGCATCAGAACTTCCACTCTCTTATCAGGAACGCTCCCAACACGCTCGTGGGTTTGGGGTCTTGCAGGGTCGACAGGGAGGGCTGGCGGATGAGGAAGCGGGGCTCGATGCTCGCTTCGATCCGGTAGCCGCGAGGCATGCGGTATTCGACGCGGGCGCCCGGCGCGACGAAGGTGGGGCGGGCCTGGAAGACCACGAAGGTGCTCTTGTTGAGGTACTTTCCTGCCTCCACCTGGGTGCCCGCCAGGAGAGTCTGCACGTCGTTGGGCGTCAGCTCCGTCGGTATGTCGGCCGGGGTGATGTTGAGCACGTCGGTGCCGAGCGAGCGACCGAGGTTGGTCTGTGCGTCCTTGGCCAGGACATCGAGCGCCACGGTGGCGAGCTGGCGAGTCGCGATGCCGGCCGCCTGGCCCGCGAGTCTGCCGCCGCCGCCCGCGCCACCGCTCACGCTGGACGTGCCACCGGCCTGCAGTAGCGACGACGAAGACTGGCCGAACGCCAGGTAGCTGAGCAGGTCCGATTGCGAGATGGGCGGCTGCGCGTCGCTCCCGAGAGTGATGCTGGGCTGCTGAAGCGTCCCGCCGATCGCAATGTTGATGTCCACCGCACCTCGTCCCGCCAGGTTGATGCTGCGCGTGGCGTTGATCTGCAGAAGTGGGTTTATCTCCGGCTCGTTGGTGAACGTCACCGACCCGTGCGAGAGGATGAAGCGGCGCCCGAGGTACGTGTAGTCGCCGCGGTCGGTGTTCATCACCCCGCTCATCGTGAGCGATTTCTTCGCGGGGCTCAGATGCACGGTGAGCGTATCGGGCGAGTAGATCTCGACGTTGGCTTCCGGCGAGCGAACCCACGTGTCGTGCGCCACGTTGAGCGCCACGTTGACCTCGAGGTTCTTCATCAAAGGCGATTCGGTGGGAAGCAGCCCCGACTCCACCGCCTCGGCACTGTCACCCACCACGTGGAAAACGGTCGGGTCGTCCAGCGCGATGACGCTCGCCTGGCCGGCGGTCGGAATGTAGATGACGCCGTTCAGAATATCGAAGTCGCCACCGATCACCACGTGGTCGTACGGCCCCCGTACGGTGACATCTGCGTCGGCGAAGAGCCGTCCCTGCTCGGTGTCGAGAACGAGCGCGTTACGTCCCGTGATGTGCAGCGCGAAGGTCGGACGGGCCAGCTCCTTGACGCCGAGCGCGCCCCCCAACGCCACAGTCCCGCCGCCGGCCGTGCCGTGCAGCGTGTCTATTGCGATGCTGTCGCCGAGGAGTCGCACTACGCCGGCGATGTCGCCGAGCGTGACGCCCATCGGTACGATGCGGAACGATGCGAGGTCGAGGTCGAGGCGGCCGGCGAGCGACGGGTGCGTCGGCGTCCCACGCGCAGCCACTGCGCCGATCAGGCGCCCGCGCACGTTGGCGACGGCATCCGTGAACTTGGGGAGCGCATCGAGCGGTAGGCTGTCGGCTGTGAAGTCCACCTTCATCGGCATGTCGAGAAGGCGTTCGCCGGACACGCTGTCGAGCGCCAGGTTCACCGGCACGTTCGCTTCGAGCGTGGCGAGGGGGCTCGCCTTGCCCCGCGAAAGCTCGGCGTGTGATTCGAGCCGGCGGTCGGCGTACTCCACGGTCGCCTTGAGGTCCGGGAGAGGGGCACCCTGATAAGTGACGTTCGCCATGCCCGCGGCACCGCGCAGCTTCGGGGCCGCGCGCGTACCCGTGAGGCGTGCCTCGAGCACTATGGTTCCGCGGGCGGAGACGTCGCTCTGCAGCAGCCCGACCAGGTCGCCGATCTGCAAGCCGCTCACGCGAACGCCGAGATCCGCCTCGCCCTCGGTGGGCACCCGTCCGTCCACGTAGATCCTGCCGTCGCCGCCGTCGGTGAGATCCAGCGCGCCGATCTCGATGCCCGCCTTCCCCCACTGCACCGTGCTCGGGCGCACAGTCCTCCACCTTCGCTCGCCAAATCGGAGATTCATGTCGTGGATGTTCAGCTCATCGTGGTCGAGCTGGAGGGCGTAATCGCTCCGCACCCGGTAGTCGGTCCCGCTGTCCTGATAGATGGCGAGGTCCACGGTGCCTCCGGGCTTCCTGTACGACGCGCGGACTTCGACGCTGTCGAGCGCGAAGCCGGCGGCCTGCACCGAATCGAGTGAGAGGCCGGCGGCCACGGCGAGTGCGGGCGTTCCACCATCCACCACGGCGTACTCGCCTTCGCCCCTGCGCACCACGTTCCCGCTCGCCACCAGCTTCTGTACCCCGAGCCGTCCGCGCACACGGAAGCCCTTCGTCCAGCCAGTGATCTTCCCCTCGGTGGAGAAGGATCCCGATAGTGAATCGCGCGGCACCGACGGAATGGTATCCAGCTCGAGCTTCGGCGCCGGTGCACCGGTGGCCGCGCGGGCCACCTCGGTGCGCTGCGCCTCGAGCGCGGAGTCGGCGCGCGCCCGCTCGAGCGCGGCGGCCACGCGCCCGGGACGCGGCTGCACCTTGCTGGTGTCCCGAGGTACGAGTCGCGCAAGACCGGAGAGTGAATCGATGTGAACCGCGTACGCGACCGATCCGCTTCGCCCCTCGGCGAGGCCGAACTCACCGCTCGCCGATGCTCTGCCGATGGCGCCGGTGAGAGCGAGCGTATCGACAGTCGCCATACCATTGGCGATCGCCACGCGCACGCTCAACGAATCGAAGGGGATGCTGTCTACCGCGGACTTCGATACGTCGGCGGCGATGGTGGCGTGCATCGTGGAGGGGTCGGTTCCCACGCCGCGCGCGCTCGCCACCGCACTCAGCGATGTGCGCGGCCCCAGCTCCGTCACCGTGCGGAGGTCGAAGACATCGAGCACCGTGGAGAGATCGTAGCGCTTTTCACTGCTCGCCACGTCCGCCCAGCCGCGCGCGCGGAGGGAGCCGCCATCCGGGAGCCGGAGATCGCCGAGCACACGGAGCGAGTCGAGCGACCCGGTCACGTTCACCTGGCCGGCGACGGTGCCGTGCAGCTTCAGCGCCGGTGCAAAGCGACCGGCGGTCACCAGCGAGAGTGGCTCCGCGCGCACCTCCGCGTCCACCCACCGGCGCGCTCCGTCGCGATACGCCGCCCGCACCTCGATGCGCGACATGTTGCCGCGGTCGCGGTGGACGAGCCGCGCCTCAGCGAGGATGCGCGATGCAGTCGAGCCGTTCAGCGTCGCCGTGCCGGTTATCGTGCCGCCAATGGGGAGCTTCGGCGCGACGGTGCGCGCGAGCGCAACGCGCACCGGCTCGAAGCGGAGTCTCAGATCATCCATCTGCACGCCGCGTCCGGACTCCAACATGCCCACGTTGCCCACGGCCACGAGGCGGCTCGTGCCGTCACGCGCATCGGCGAAGGACACGTCGGCATCCACGTTCATGTCCGTGAGGGGGCCAGCGAGGACGGCCTCTCCTCCGAGCGTCCCGCTCGCCGGGATATCGAGCCCCGGAACGAGCTGCTCGATGGTCTCCGTGCGAACACCGGCGAAGCGGAGATCGGTGTCGTGTAGCCGGAGGCCGTCCGTGCCCGCCATCGCCACTCCGATCTTCCCTTTCAGCGATCCGCCGGCGAGCGCGATCTCGGCGTTCGGCACCACGTAGTCGCTCTCGCCCTTCGGACGGTAGCGCATCACGAGGCGCGCCGATCCACCGCCGGAATCCGGGAGGGCGGGGTAGAGCCAGCGAAGGTCGGCGAGCGCGAGCGGCTGCGCGGTCGTGCTCAGGTCGACGTCGCCCGGCTTCAACATGTACACGCCGCTCAGCGCGAGCCGGGTACCCGGCAGAGCCGCGGCCACGTTGCGGAACCAGAGCGAGTCGGCGTCCATCCGGAAGTCGCCCCTCACACTTCTGATCTCCGCGCCCGGTGGAGTGAAGGGGAAGGCGAGCATCCTCAGCTCGCCGACGCGGAAGAGCCGCACCACCGTGTCGGGGTCGGCGAGCCGGATGCGCGGCAGCGCCGCCTGGATCTTCTGGAAGTCCATCACCGACTGGTAGCCGCTCGGTACCTCGATCACGTGCGATCGCGTCTCGCCGGCGAGCGCCACGCGGATCGCGCTGTCACGCTGCGCTACCGTGAGCGTGTCGCTGGGGCTCCAGGGCATCCGCACCGCGATGTGCCCGTCGGTGATCCGGACGTTGCTCAGCGAGAGCCACGAGCCGAACCCGCGCGTGGTGTCGGACTTTCCCGAGGGTGGGAAGATGCGCTGGAAGTTCCAGAGGCTGTCGGCGCCAGGGAGCTTGCTGAGCACGATCACCGGCTGCTCGAGCGCGAGACTGGCGAGATCGATTCGCTTGCGGAGGAGGTCGGGGATGCGGTACTGCGCGCGCGCCCGCTGCACGCTCACGAAGGGTCGGCCCGCGCTGTCGGTGATCACGAAGTCCTCGAGTACGATCCCCTCGAGGAGATTGCCTCTTATGGCACCGATGTGGACGATCCCGTGCACGCTTCCGGCCAGCGCGTCGAGCGTGAGGCGACGCACACGCTCGCGTCCCCAGTTCGTGTTGGTCAGCGTCATCACGCCGAGGAACACCACGCCGAGTACTACGGCGATCACGATCAGGACGATCCGGATCGCGGTGCGCATGTCAGAACGCCTGCCCTATGGACAGGTGGAGCGAGAGGCGCCGGAGAATCTTGCGGAACCCTCCACCGTTCCCTTCGATCGGATCGAAGGTCTTCTGGGTGAGCAGGTTCACGAGCCGCGGCGTGCCGGTGCTGTCGATGGTCTGCGTGATGACTGGCAGAGCTTCCTTGAGCGTGGGGCGGATGCCGAGGTCGATGCGGATCGGTCCTACCGGCGACTGGTAGCGCAGCCCGAAGCCCGGCGTGATGGCACCCGTCCCCTTGAAGATCTGGCTGGCCGATCCTTCGCCGACGTAGGCGCCGTCGATGAACACGGCTCCACCGAGGCGCTTCCAGATCGGGAAGCGGTACTCGATGTTGGCTTCGATCAGCGAGGTGCCGCCTGTGGGGCGCGGCTCGAAGTCCGACGAGGGTACGTGGAGCGGATTGCACGTGCCGTCGGCGATCGAGCCGCCGGTGCAGGGGACCGAGTCGATGACCGCTCCGTTGTCATCCGTATGGAAGACCCAGCCGTCAGCGAGCAGCGTATCGGGATCCACCGTCAGCACGCGCGGCCCGAGCTGATTCTCGCCGTAGCCGCGCACCGACTGCGACCCGCCGGCGTAGAAGCGCGTGCGCGGGTGCAGGATGTCGTTCCCCACGGCCTGCTGGCCGAGGACATTCGCGGAGCTGCGGAGCGGCTTGACCCAGCCGAAGCGCACGCGTCCCGCGAGCACCGCGCCATTGTCACCGACCGACATGTAGCGCGTCGCCTCGCCCGAGATGCGGTTGTAGCGGAACTCCGACCCGGTGAACGCGGACGCGTGCTCGACCTGCAGCCGCGCGGTGTAGCCCATGGTGGGCGAGAGCGGATCGTCGGTGCGGTCGGTGAAGACCTGCACCGCGACGGGTGACATGGCGTGCCTGCCGCGCAGCGCGCCAATGGTGGCGGGCTGGCAGACGCCGTAGTTCACGCAGAAATAGATGTTGCCCGCATCCACTTCGGTGAGCTCGTAACGGTAGCCGATCGTTAGCGGCGAGCGCGAGGCGACCATCCGCGTGAAGGTGACGCCGGCGCCGTATCCCTTGTCGATGAAGATCGCCGGAGCGCTGCGCCGGTGCAGGAACAGGTTGAGTGCGAGAGTGTTGCGCGCGTCGTGCCACCAGGGCTGAGTGATGTCGGCGCCCAACTCGTACTCGAGTCGCAGATACGGCGCTGCGTCCTGGTCGGTGAGATTGCCGGTGACGTTCTGGAAGATCCCAGTGCCGTTGAACTGAGGCGCCAGGATGTTGCTCAGCACCCCGTTCAGCGATAGCTGGCGACCGCCGCCGAGCCAGCTGTAGTCGTCGAAGTTCGCTTCGAACTGGAAGAAGTCCACCGTGTTGAAGCCGCCGCTCAGACGCATCTGGTGGAACGGCGCTTCGGTGACCGCTACGTCCACTCGGCGTCCCGAGTCGCCCACCACCTCCGAGCTGATCGTCGCCCGGTTGAAGACGTTCGAGCTGTACAGATTGCGCTGACTCTCGAGCACGTCGCGCCGCCGATACGGATGTCCCGCCTCGAGCGTGAGCATGTTGCGGATCGTCTTCTCGGTGATCTGGTCGTTGCCGTGGATGGTGATGGTGTCCACCACGGTCCGCGCCCCCGGATCGATGGACACGCGGATCTCCGACGTGCGTCCGTCCGCCGTCACCAGCACGGTATCGTGCAGTACCGCGTCGGCGTATCCCTCATCCCAGAGCCGGTTGCGCAGGAGGCTCATGCTGGAATCGAGATCGAGCACGTTCAGCGGCTCGCTGGCGCGCAGGAGTAGCGTGCGCTGAACGTCTCTGGCGGTGATGATCTTTTCCGGTCTGCGGATGGCGAGAGTGCGGACTATGGTGGGAGGTCCCTCGTCGATCCGGAACTCGACCTTCACCCCTTCGCCCTTCCCCTTGCGCGAGACCGACGTATCCACGCTCGCGGAGCGGTAGCCGCGCTTCCAGTAGAAGACCTTGATTCGGAGGACGTCGCGCTTGAGCTCCGTGCGGTCGAGGAAGTGCTTGTCGACGAAGAGCTCCGAGTGACTGAAGAGGCAGAACGGCTCGAGGAGGAAGCTCTTGCAACTGGACGCACGCGTCGCGATGCTCTGCTCGAGCTGGCTCTTGCTGACCCTGTGCACGCCCTTCAGCGAGAGCTCGGTGACCTCCGGGCTCTCGTGCTCGTTCCGGTCGGTCCGTGCCTGTGCTTCGAGATTACCGCCGGCGGCCACGAGGAGGAACGCTGCGATCGCCACCGGCCCGACCCTCCGGCGGGCTCGTCTCATGGGCGAAAATCAACGCAAGGGAAGGGCCAATTACTACCGAGAAGACGGGGTCAGGTCTTTAATTTCGAGCCGTATGAGCAGTCGCTCATACGGCTCGAAATTAAAGACCTGACCCCGTCTTACAGTCCCTCGAGCAGCGCGTCGTTGTTCGGAGTGCTGCCAATCCGCTTGATGAGCCACTCCATGGCTGCCTGCGGGGGCATCTGCTGGAGGCCGCGGCGGAGGGTGTAGACGGCGTCGAGCTGCTCGGGCTTGAAGAGCTTGTCCTCGCGACGCGTCCCGCTCGTACCGATGTCGATCGCGGGGTAGATGCGCTTCTCGGCGAGGGAGCGGTCGAGCTTTATCTCGCAGTTGCCCGTTCCCTTGAACTCCTCGAAGATCACGTCGTCCATCCGCGAGCCGGTTTCCACCAGCGCCGTGGCGATGATCGTGAGCGAGCCGCCGCCGTGCTCCGGCGCCACCGAGCGTGCGGAGCCGAAGAAGGCCTTGGGCTTGGCCATCGCGGTGGCGTCGAGACCGCCGCTCAGCGTGCGGCCGGTGCCGCGCTCCACCGTGTTGTGGGCACGCGCGAGACGGGTGAGGGAGTCGAGCACGATCACCACATCGCGGCCGCTCTCCACGAGGCGGCGGGCACGCTCGAGCACCATGTCGGCCACGTCCACATGCCGCTCGGCCGGCTGGTCGAAGGAGGATGCGACCACTTCGCCGCGTCCCCAGGAGATCATCTCGCTCACCTCCTCGGGACGCTCATCCACCAGGAGGACGAGGAGCACCGCCTCGGGGTGGTTGATCGCTATCCCCTCGGTGATCGCCTGGAGGAGCATCGTCTTACCGGCGCGCGCCGGTGCCACGATGAGCGCGCGCTGGCCGTAGCCGATCGGCGCGATGAGGTCGATCGCGCGGCGCGTCAGCTCGGGACCTCCCTTGGCCGGCTTCCCCGTCTCTAGCACGAGCTTGCGCTCCGGGTAGGAGGCGATGAGGGAGCTGAAGTCGGGGCGGCGCGTAGTGGTGGACGGCTCGGCGCCATTCACCTGTTCGATCTCGACGGCTGTTGTGCGTCCGCGGTGATCGCGGCCCACGGTGGCGCGTACGAGGTCACCGCGGCGGAGGGCGTACTGGCGGCTGAGCTGGGGCGGAACGAAGGGGTCGCCCGGAGAGGGGAGGTAGCTGTCCGTCGCACTGCGAATGAAGCCGCCGTCGCGAGCCGAGTCGAACCAGCCTTCCGCGGTTCCATCGGCGACTACCACCGGCGGGGGACCGCCGTGCTGGTCGGGGCGCTGCCCGCCGCTGTTCCGCCCCCGTCCGCGCCGGCCACGCCTGCCGTTGGAGCCGAAGCGGCCGTCGCGCTGTTCCTTGTCGCGACCCCGGCGTCGTCCGTGTTGCTGGTGGTGGCTCCCTCCTCCGCCATTCCCGCCGTTCCCCCCGTTCCCGGAACCGCCGTTGCCACCGTTGCCAGTGTTGCTCGTGTTCTCTGTCGTGCCGGTGCTGCCGGTGCTACCGCTGTCGACGGTCGTCACCGGCGTCTCCGTGCTCCCGCCGTTCAGCGCTTCGCCGCTCGGGACCGGCGCGGAGGTTGGTGTATCTTCGCGGTAGGGGCTCGAATCCGTGACGGAATCTGTGGGCGCGTTGTTCTGCGGACGCGGTCCGCGGCCGCGCCGGGTTGGGCGTCGACGTTCGGTCATGCAGCCTGTAGTCTCA
>JBIQMO010000106.1:0-12331 GCA_044463245.1 Gemmatimonas aurantiaca | reverse complement strand
GACGCCGCGTGCGCGCAGCGCGCGATCCACGCCGAGTTTCACCTCGGCAAGATCGGCGGCGGCCGCTTCGTGAATCGCGAGGGCGAGCACCGCGCCGACGTGATTCTCCTCGGCTTCGGGCAGATCGGCCGCGCCCTCGCCGAGATGCTGGCGGAGCGCGAGGCCACCGCTCGAATCGCGCGCGTGGTGGGAGTGGTGGATCGCGGCGGCTTCGTCTTCGATCCGGCGGGCCTCCCCGCCGAGCGGCTGCGCGAGATGGTGGAAGCGAAGCGCGGCGGGACGAGCGTGGGTTGCATGACAGGAGGCGTGCGCGGCTCGCCGATCCAGGCGGTGCGCCACATCCTGGCGCACGCGCTCAGGCGTCCGATAGTGGTGGACCTCACCGCCGACGAGACCACGCCCATCCTGGAGTACGCCCTCGAGCACGGCGCCGATCTCGTGCTGGCGAACAAGCGCCCCGTGGGCGGGAGCCGCTCGGGCGCCGAGTCGCTGCGCGCGATCGCCGCCGCGGCGGGCCGGCGCATATTGCACGAGACCACCGTGGGCGCCGGACTCCCCGTGCTCGACACCTTCTACAAGTTGATCGAGGCTGGCGACAGCGTACGGTCCATAGAAGGGTGTCCGTCGGGCACCATGGGGTACCTCTTCGGCGAGATGGGGCGGGGCGTCGCCTTCTCGCAGGCGCTGCGCGGCGCCATGGAGCTGGGCTACACCGAGCCCGATCCGCGCGACGACCTCTCCGGCGCCGACGTCGCGCGGAAGGCACTCATACTGGGGAGGCTGCTGGGGTTCGAGGGGGAGCTCGAGGATGTGGAAGTCGAGTCGCTCGTCCCCGCGGATGCTGCCGCGACGCCGCTCGCCGACTTCCTCGCCGCGCTCGAGAAGTACGACGCAGCGTGGGAGGAGCGCGTGGCGGCCGCGCGCTCGCGGGGCGCCGTGCTGCGCTACCGCGCGACCGCCACCTCGCGCTCCGTGACCGTGGGGCTCGTGGAAGTGCCGGCCGCGAGCGCGCTCGGCGCCCTCAGCGGAACCGACAACCAGTTCGCCTTCACCACCGCGCGGTACGACAGCAATCCTCTCGTGATCACAGGTCCCGGCGCCGGCCCCGCAGTCACCGCCGCGGGTGTGCTGAACGACGTGCTCGAGCTGGCGAGGGTGTCGTGATCCCAGCGAATCCTCCAGCGAAGAGAGCCGACATGCCAGACAATCGTGGGAGCCGGATTCCGGCTGCCATCCTCGGCGCCACCGGAGCGGTGGGCCAGACCTTGGTCCGCCTGCTAGTAGGCCATCCGTGGATAGAGCTCGTGGAAGTAGCCGCATCGGAGCGCTCGCGGGGGCAGCGCTACGACGCGGCCGCGCACTGGCTCGAGGGTGAGCTGCCAGGCGCGGTGGCCGATCTCACCGTGCTCCCGTGCACGCCCGAAGCCGTGAGCGCCCCGCTGGTTTTCTCCGCGCTCGACGCGGCCGCCGCCGGGAGCATCGAGCCCGCCTTCGCGAGGGCCGGGCGAACGGTGTTGACCAACGCGAAGAACCACCGGATGGACGCCGACGTACCGCTCGTCATCCCCGAGGTGAATCCCGACCATCTCGCGCTGCTCGACGTGCAACGCGCGCGGCGCGGCTGGGAGGGCGCGATAGTCGCGAACGGCAACTGCTCGTCGATCGTGGTAACGCTGGCACTGGCGCCGCTGCAGCAGCGCTTCGGCATCCGCAAGCTCTTCGTCACCACGCTGCAGGCGCTGTCGGGCGCGGGGTATCCGGGGGTGGCATCGCTCGACATCGTGGGCAACGTGATCCCGTACATCGGCGGCGCGGAGGAAGAGAAGATCGAGACCGAGACGCTGAAGATGCTCGGCGAGCTCGCCGGCGACAGCGTAGAGCCGGCGAGCTTTCCCATCAGCGCGCAGGTGAACCGCGTGCCGGTGGAGCACGGTCACACCGCGTGCATCGCGGTGGAACTGGAGCGGAGGGCGAGCGCAGAGGAGGCGGCGGAGACGATCGCGAATTGGCGCGGCGCAGCAATCGCGCGTGATCTGCCCAGTGCGCCCGAGCGGCCGGTGGTGGTCACGCAGGCGATCGATCGGCCGCAGCCGCGTCGCGATGCGAACGCGGGGGGTGGGATGACCGTGGCCGTTGGGCGTATCAGGCGCGATCCCATACTCGATCTCAGGTTGGTGGCGGTGGGGCACAACACCGTGCGCGGGGCGGCCGGGGCGGCGCTACTGAACGCCGAGTTGCTCATACGCCAACGAACGCAGGCTTTCACCGGTCCGCGCGACGCGCCGCATCGAGGCGCTCGCCCATCTCATCGGCTTCCGTAGTGGACGACCCGGCCTTCTGCTCGACCGTCGTTCTCTCGTACCTGCACGCCGAATATCATTAGTCGGTACCATACTCCGAACTCGGAAGAGAGAAAGATGCGTAACGGGAAGGGGTCGCTTCGGCGGCCGATGGCAGTCGAGCCCGATGTATTCGCGACCAACTTCGCTCGCACGTTTGGGACTACGGTGGGCACGCTGAAGGAGAACCGCGATTCAGCGCTCTCCACGGATAGCGGCGCGCAGCGGGCGGATCGGGATGCTCTCGAGGAGGGGTCGAAGAACGTCCGGCATCGTTCGTGATTGGAGCCAGTCGGCAGCACCACGAGCGACGGTGAGAAGCCGGCTCGCGAGGCGTCTGGCGCTGCACGCATATTTGGCGTAGCTCTACCGGCGACTCCCGAACGCGACAAGGACCATGACGCCACTACGCCATCGCTGCCTGCCAGGCCCGAAGCTGCTGCTCGCCTCCGCGATGCTGGCAGCCCTCCAGCTCTCCGTGCCACTCGGTGCACAGTCAGGGGGCTCCGCGCCGGCACCCCGCGTTCCGCCGGCCATCTCGGAGATCCGCCTGGCGGATCTCGAGCGCGATCTCTATACCATGGCCGGCGACTCCATGCGCGGGCGAGAGGCGGGTACGCTCGACGAGATGCGCGCATCCATGTGGCTAGCGGAACGGATGCGACAGATCGGGCTCGTCCCCGAGGGCGAGGACGGGAGCTGGTTCCAGTGGTGGAACATGCGCGTCACCCGGATCTCCGACAGCGCGACCACGGTGCGCATCGGCGCTCGGCAGTACGAGCTATGGACCGACGTGATACCGGTGACCAACGCCGAGTTCACTATCTCCGCGCCGACCAGATTCGTCGGAGATGCGAGTGACAGCACGATCGACGTGCGAGGCAGCGTCGCGGTAGCGATGCTCGTGACGCCGCCGGAAAGCACCATCCGCACTACGACCAACACCCACGACTACAACTACGCGCGTGCCGCGATCACGCGCGCCGCGCGCGAGCTCGGCGCCCGCGGAGCAAAGGCAGTCATCCTCGTGGCGGACTCCGTCGCGGACGGCGTGTTCGACGACCTCGCGATCGTGCAGGCGCGCGGCAGAGACGATGTGGTAGGCGGCGTGCCGCGCTTCTCGCGCAACAGGAGCGCCACACCACGGCGGACCAGCGCGCGGCCGAGCGTCATACCGGTGCTCCTCGTCCATCGCTCCGCGCTGGGCGCGCTGCGCGCCGGCGGGCAGACGGCCGAGATCCATGTAGGCATGGAAAGCTTCGAGTATCCGTCGGTAAATGTCATCGGCGCAGTGCCCGGCACCGACCCCGCGCTGCGCGGCGAGTACGTTGTCTTCAGCTCGCACCAGGACCACGACGGTGTGCGCTACAGCGTGGCGGGCGACTCGATCTGGAACGGTGCCGACGATAACGCATCGACGAGCGTTGCGCTGCTCTCCATCGCCAGGGCGTGGGTGAAGCAGCCGAGCAAACGCTCGGCGCTGTTCATCTTCCATGGCGCCGAGGAGCGTGGACTGCTCGGCTCGCGCTACCACGTCGCACACCCCGTGGTGCCGCTCGACAGCATCGTCGCGCTCCTCAACGGCGACATGATCGGCCGCAACGACCCCGACAGCGCCGCGCTCCTCGGCTCGCAGCCGCCGCATCGCAACTCGGCCGCGCTGGTGGGGATGGCGATCGAGGCCAACCAGGCCACGAGCAGGTTCGTGATCGACTCGTCGTGGGATCGGCCGTCGCATCCCGAGGGGTGGTACTTCCGTAGCGACCACGTGCCGTACGCGGAGCGAGGAGTGCCGGCGCTCTTCTTCAGCACCAACCTGCACTCGGATTATCACACGCCGCGCGACGAGCCGGAGCGGATCGACTACGCGAAGCTCACGCGCGTGACGCGCTGGATGTACATGACGGGGTGGATCGCCGCCAACGCTGCCGAGCGGCCAGCCGTGGATTCGGGGTTCGTGCTGCGGTAGTCGGCTACCGGCGGTAGCGCGCGCATTCCATGCGCACGCACGACCACTCGACTCGCTGGTACGCGAGCGGCCGCGTGAAACGGCCGCTCGTGGGCCAGCGCCGAGCGCAGCGAACAGGTAGCCTGGCTCAGTACCTCCAGCTCACCGTGTCCGCTCCCGCGGGCGCGGTCTTGACGATGTGCTGCGCCATCACCGGGAGAAAGCGCCGGAAGACGGTCATGCTGCCTACCGCCAGCGAGTGCTGCGAGTCGCCGGTCCAGCAGTGCTCGTAGCGATCGCCGTACTCGATGGTTCCCGCGTAGTACGGGTCGGTGGTGGAATCCAGGAAGTCCTGCATGAGATAGACGGCGTTGTTCAGGTGCCAGCTATCCATGGTGCCGGTGTAGATGTTGATCTTCCCCACCAGCTTGGGGCCCAGCTTCTTCCAGTCGCGCTCGAGGATGTAGCGCAGGTCGTAGTTCTCCTTCCAGTAGCTCGCCACCTTCAGATCCATGGTACCGGTGAGCTTGTCGTACAGTCGCGCGGGATAGCCGTCGGGCCCTACGGGGCCGAACACGGTTTCCCATATGTCCCACTGCTCGCCCGAGCGATCCTTCTGGCCCTGTACGTACTCCCAGTGGTTGTCGTTCTCCACGGTGGTCTTCAGATGCCCCAGCCAGTCGCGCCCCGATGGCTGCGGCGTCTTCTTCCACTGAGAGTTGAAGAAGAAGGCGTTGGTGTCGCTGTAGATGTCGATGGTTTCGTACTGACGGAAGTCCACGGGATCGGGACAGAAGGTCCAGGTGCCGTTGAAGTCATCCGGGTAGAAGATCTGCTGCGCGAGCGACTCCCACCCTCCGGTGGATCCGCCGAATTGCGTTCGCGCCCAACCCTGGCCGATCCCACGAAACTTCTTTTCGACGTAGGGGATCAGCTCTCGTACGATGGCATCTCCATACGGCCCGAGGTTGGCCGAGTTCACCGCGTACGAATCATCGTAGTACGGGTTGGCATGCTGGATCTTCATCACCAGCATCCGCGGGAAGTTCGGGCCGGTCCACCGCTCGTATAAATCGTGAGCGTAGGCGGCCCGGATGCTGTCTCGCTCCGATGTGCCGGGCGCTGGAGGGGTTGGGCTGAACTCCCCGAATCCGGTCGGGAAGTGGCCCTGGTCCACGGCGAGCGGGTAGCGCGCGTTGGGGTGATCGTCGAAGCCGGCGGGAAGAAGGACGATCGCTCCCAGATACATGGGCCGGCCCCAGAATTTCGAGAGCAGGTCGCTCTTCATCCGCACGTACTTCACCCACTTCGTATCCTTCGGTTCGGGGATGGGGGGAATCACACTGTCCATGCTGAGGCGAATCGTGCTGCCGGAGCCCGAGTCGATGTGGACGGCGAGCGATGCGCTGTAGAAATTCCCCGGCTTGCTGAACCAATGCTGGCCCTCGCCCTTGTCGGGCGGGAGATCGAGAACGCGGCCGTCCGCGAGGTGAAACGTCTCGTAGCGGTTGAGCACTGCCTGCACGCGATAGTCGCCGGTGGGCAGGTCGTTCACGCTTCGCAGCGGCCAGCCTAACACGGAGCCGTCGATCACCGCGGCCTTGCCGGGCTCGAGTCCCTTCACGTCCAATCCGAAGCCCGGCTGCACATCGGGCGAGTACACGTGGTACTGATTGCGCGGCTCATCGCTCGTGTCCTTCGATACCACGAGGATGATGTGCCCGGTTTGTGGCTCCCTCGCGGCGGATGCCGGGAAGGAGATCTCGAAGCGAAGCCCGTCTGCGCTCTGTCGATCGGCCGCCGCTGCCGTTGCCGGGCGGGGACGGAAGATGATGGACAGGCCGATCACCGCCGCCGCAACCGCGATCGCCAGCCCCGCACCGATTCCGGGCCAGCGCCCTCTCTCGATCCTCTGTGGATCGCTGTTCATGCGCTCCCCTCCTGAATGATCACTGGTTGTCGGACCCGCATCCTCGTCCGCGCCGAGCGGCGCGGGGCTGCGGACCCGGAGCGAGGCGGCGCCCGCACGACGTGGTGCAGGACGCCGCCCTCCCTGTTCTCCTGCCGCTTCCGATCGTTCTAGCCACCGCAGGTCGGCGCCTGCAGCTCGGCTGGAGCACCGACTCGGGAGAGACACTCGGTCTGCGGGATGACGAGATCGTCGTAGAGCATCTGCCCACTCGGTACGTCTACCGGTAGCGTCTGCAGCCTGTCGAAGCGGCGCACGTCCACCCAGCGCCTCCCTTCTATCAGAAGCGAATACCGGCGCTCGTAGAGCAATGCGTCGAGGAAGTCGCTGTCCGAGCTGCCCGTCGTGAGGGATGAAGATGGAAGGTGACCCGAGGTGGTGCGCACGGTGTTGATGTCATCGATGGCACCCGGCTTGTCGCCCGTGAACCACCTGGCCTCGGCGCGGAGCAGTACCAGCTCTTCACTCCGGATCACCGGGATCGGATCCGTGGGGTTCTCGAAGCGGACGAAGTCCTTGTCCGTGAAGATGCCGGGCACCGCGCCTCCCGGTCCGAGCGGGATGTCGAGAGTATAGATCTTGTCCAGGTAGCGCTGGTCGAGCTTCCCGTTGGACTGCTGCTCGGCGTCCGTCTCGATCGACGGGTGCGCCACGAAGTCGCTGCTGCTCGAGTTGCTGAGCGGATCCGGTTGGTCGCCGGGCGCAGTGGAGAAGACGAACAGCGGCCCGAGATCGAGGTTGGCTGGATCGATGAACGACTCGCTCAGCTCCTGCAACGCCGTCTGGTAGCAGTCGGGCGCGAGCGGGGCGCCGCACCCGGAGACGCCCAGCGACGCGCGTTCGGCGTCTATCCGCGCCGCCAGTGCGCGGTTGAACTGCAGGAAGGTGATCGGAGTGTCGAAGCCATCGAAGCCCGATGTGAGCGTGAATGGGAACGCATCTCCACCGGCCTCGAGATCCGCCTTCGCCTGGTCCAGCGTGCCTTTGACGTAGTTGTAGACCGAGTCACGCGAGACGAAGGGGGCGAGCTCTCTCGGATCCTCCATTATCTGGACGGGCGCTCCGTAGTGGCCGCGCGCCTCCACGAGGAACTCGATCGCGTACGCTTCCAGCGTCTCCGCGAAGCCCAGCGCCGCTCGCTTCTGCGCGTCGCTGAGCGTGGTGCTCGCCTCTACCGTGTTCTTGAAGTTGAAGATGTCGCGCAGGGCGGCGTAGTAGCCGTTCCACAGCGAAGAGCCGGCGCCGCACGATGGGTCCTGTGCCGGCTTGCCCAGCCAGCAGGTGGTGGAGCGCCCCTCGGTCTGGGTGTAGGTGTAGCTCTCGCGGCCCAGCCGGCCGACACCGGAGATCCAGCCACCGATGTTGCCACGGGCGTCCACGAGGAGCCCGTTGACCGCGAACTGCAGCGCGCCGGGGTCGCCGGACACGCTCCCGGGGGTCGGGCTATTGTAGTTGGGAACCGTGAGCGAGTCCGGGTTGCACGCCGCGATGAGCGTGAAGATCGCCGCCAGGGCGATCGTACGGACAATCGTGCGCGACGCGGCCGGCACGCTCGTGCGGCGGCCGCGGCATCCATGGAGTCTTGATGACATGTCTCAGAACCCCACGTTGAGGGAGAGGAAATAGCTGCGATTCGTCGGGTAGGGCGCCAGGTTCACGATGCGCGTGACGGTCTGGTTGCCGAAGTTGCTGACTTCCGGATCGAAGCCCCAGTAGCTCGTCCACGTGTGCAGGTTTCTCCCGCTCAGGCTCACCTGCACGTTGTCGATCCCGCCGGGGAGCCGCCCCACGAGCGATTCCGGAAGCGTGTAACTCAGCGTCACCTCTCGCAGCTTGACGTACGAGCCGTCCTCCAGATAGGCGAGCGCGTTCTTGCCATCGGCCCAGGAGTCGTAGCGATACTGGCCCAATGGGCGCGGGTCGCCGTTCGGGGCGGGATGGTCGTAGTCCCACGAGTTGCGCCCCTCGTCGAAGTCCTCCTTGTCCACATCGGAAACGATCCCGCCATGGCGCCAGTCGAGCAGCGTGCTCAGTGAGATCGCCTTCCACGTGAACACGTTCGAGAACTGCATGGTGAACTTCGGCGTGGCGTCGCCGAGGACTGTGTCCGCGAAGGTCCCGTCCTCGTGGAGCAGGTTTCCCCAGATGGCCGTGGTCGAGTAGCCCTCCGCTATACGCGAGCGGCCGAAGGCGGCACCGAAGCCGGTGCTCGGAACGATGAAGGCCGGCACCGGGAGCGAGACCACCTTCTGCGACACGTGGTAGAAGCTGGTGTGCGAATTCCAGGTGAAGTCGCCGCGGAAGGGGAGGAGCGAGAGGCCGAGCTCCCACCCTTTGCTCGAGAGCTCGCCGCCATTGATGATCTGCTGCACGAGCCCGGAGCTCGGTGATAGCGGCGCCGTGAGAAGGAGATCGGTGATCTTCCGGTCGAAGCGCGTCACGTCGAACGCCACGCGCTGGCCGAGGAACGATGCATCGAGCCCGACCTCGACCTCCGTCATCCGCTCGGGAGCTATGTCCGGATTGCCGAGCGTCGTCGATGCTGTGAGAGCGTTGCCTCCGTCGATCTGGCCCGCCAGCGCGAGTGTCTGATCGCGGTCGCCGTATCGGGGCTGGTTTCCGGACTGCCCGATGGCCGCGCGGATCTTCACCTCATCCACGCCCTCGAGCGGCGAGACGAAGCGATAGGAGCCGGAGGTCTTGGGGAAGAAGTAGAGCTTGTTGCGGTCGCCATTCACGCTGCTTCGCTCGGCGCGGAATCCGGCGGTGAGAAAGAGCCGGCTGTCCAGGGCGAGCAGCTCCTCCTGCATGTAGTACGCTTGGTCGCGCACCCTGCTCTTGTCCTGGTTCTGGTCGCGCGTTCCCTGATCGATGTTGCCGATCCCGGGGATGAGGCCACGCGCGCGCAGGATGTACTGGTTCAGCGCGGTCTCCTCGCTCTGCACGCCGGCCGAGGTGGTGGCCGAGGTGAGGAAGCCGAGCGGTCCCGATTGGTCGGGCGTGTACTTCCAGACCGCGTTGAGCGAGGTGTTGAGGTTGCGGTTCACCGCGTTGCCCTGCACGGCGGTGCCGAGGTAGCCGTCGGATGGCTCGAACTGGAGGAAGTTCGGCGAGTAGATCCGGTCGTCCTGGTTGAACCAGTCCACGCCTCCGATAGCGCTAAGCGTGAGCGCGTGGTGCTCGCTCTCGATCGCGCTGAGGTCCAGTCGGCCGCTGCCGACCCAGCGATATACATCCGAGCCGTTCGTGAGGTAGGCCATCGTCTGGAACGGGTTCGACGAGTTGAAGCCGCCGCCCGCGAATGGGTTCACCGGGAAGTTGCCGTCCGTATCGCGCTTCCTGAAATCGATGACGGCCGGAGTGTACTGCAGTACGTAGATCGGGCTCGCGTTATTGTTGTTGTTGTTCGAGATCCCTCGGTGGGCGAGGTTCCGTGTGAACCCGGTGCTGACCGAAGCCTTCACGCGGTCGCCGAAGTTCTGGTCCAGGTTGACCTGCAGGTTCCAGCGCGTGGCGTTCGTGTTGATCAGCGTGCCGCCGTCGTGCTTGAGCGCTCCCGAGACGAAGTACTTCGTGGCTTCGGTCCCGCCGGAGACGGAGACCGCCGACTCGTACGAGAGATCGCGCTGGCCGTAGAGATCCTTCTGGTAGTCGAAGTAGGGCCCCTGGTAGTTGTTCCGGTAGAACGCCGCCTGCTCCTCGTATTCCGCCGAATCGCTCGCGCTTGCCGAGGGGTCGAGCGGATCGACGTACGCGTTCACGAAGAAATCCACCGTGGGGAAGCGGCGGCTGCCGACGAGGTGTTCCGGCGTGTTGACGCCGACGCGCTGCGTGAGCGAGAAGCGCGGCTTGCCCGTCTCGCCCCGCTTCGTAGTGATGATCACCACACCGTTGGTCGCCTTCTCTCCGTAGATGGCCGACGCCGCGGCGCCCTTGAGGACCTCGACGCTCGCGATGTCCTGCGGGTTGAGATCCGCAAGGCGGTTGGAGGCGTTGTCCTGGACGCTCGAGATGGCGCTGCCCGCCGCCTCGGTTACCGAGTTGAGGCCGCCCTGGATGGTCGTATTGCTGAAGATCGTCCCGTCGACGACGATGAGCGGCGCGCCGTTGCCGAGGATGGAGGTCACGCCGCGGATCTGAATCTGTCCGCCGCCGCCGGGGGCGCCGCTGTTCATGTTGATGTTGGCGCCCGTCACCTTGCCCTGCAGCGCGTTCTCGAGCGAGACGGCGGGAGTGCGATTCAGTTCTTCCGCGTTCACTACCGATACCGCCGTGGCGACGTTCTGGCGGGCGACCGTGGTCGCCTGGCCCGTCACCACCATCCCTTCCAGTCGGAGGACGTCCTGCTCGAGCTGGACGGAGACCGTGTTCTGGTTGGCCGGCACCACTACCTGCTGGCGCTTGTAGCCGATGTTGCGGATCACGAGAGTGGCGTCGCCATCCGGAACGCGGACGTTGAAATCGCCGCGTTCATCCGTGCGAGCGACGCTGCTCGCCTGACCGAGTACGGTGACGATTGCACCCTGCACCGGCTGCGCGCCGGCGCTGCTCGTCACGTGGCCGTTGATGACGCGGCCCTGCGCGCGTGCGGCGGGAGCAAGCGCGAGCATCACCACCAGTGCGAGCGTGCACGAGGAAAATTTGCCCACAATGCCTCCTTAGGTTCCGCTGACGGAACCATCGAGGTGAAGGGGTAGAGTCGATTGTGAGTAGAGAAGGAGCGGGAGATGTGTCGCCTCATCCCTTCGGTGGGGACCGTTCGCGGGCTGCGCGCTCTGGTCGTGCCACCGGCGACTTCACCGCTCGACGCCCGCTTCGGAAGGGGAGATGGCGGGGGCCGAGGGCTGTCCTCCGAGGAGCGCCTGGCGCTCCCGAACGCGATCACACCGCATCTGACATCGGCCTCCTGCGAACCAGCGCGATCCTCACATGCATCGAGGACTTCCGCGTGATCGAGCGGTCTGGCTTCGGCGGCGGCGCGAAGTGCTCACGTAGTCGTCGGCGATCACGTGCCTCGCAGCAACTTCGGCCATCGTACCGGCCTGCACCGTGGGTGTCAATGCGGTGCGATTGGTACTATGATATCGAGGTAGTGCTGAGGCTGGCGTGTGGGATCTTCTGGCGGCGGGCGACGCGCGAGGGAGGTCCTCAACGGTGCGTTCGGTGTCGGCGTACGGAACTCCGACGAGCTCATAGCGGCGAGCGACGCTGACACACCGGATTCTGCCTCTTCCGGATCGACGGATTCGATGGCTGGAAGGGAGATGACTTCGGCATGCCCAACGTCACCAGCGCGCAGGACTGGGACAGGGGCCTCTCGTAGCTACGGGTACCATCAACCAATCCCAAAGGAGCGTCCAGCATGCGCGGCAAATTCCGCTTCTCGTTCCTCGTTGCCACGGTTATTCTCGCTCTCCCGGCCGACTCGAGAGCTCAGACGCAGGAGCAGGCGCAGCTCATCGCCCAGCGTGAACGGGGTGAGAAGGAGCTGGAGTCGATCGCCATCATAGATCGCAAGCTGATGGTGCCGATGCGCGACGGGGTGCGTCTGGCCACCGACGTCTACAGGCCGAAGAACGCCGCGGGGAAAGTGCCCACGATCTTCGTCCGCACGCCGTACAACTTCAACTACTGGGACGTGGAGAACGGTGCACCGCGCGACATGAGCCGGATCACCGAGGCGGTGAAGCGTGGCTACGCCTACGTGATGCAGAACGAGCGCGGGCACTTCTTCTCCGAGGGCAACTACGATATTCTCGGGCCGCCGCGAACCGATGGCTACGACATGATCGGCTGGATCGAGAAGCAGCCCTGGTCAAATGGCAAGGTCGGGATGGTGGGTTGCTCGTCGACCGCCGAGTATCAGTTCGGCGTCGCGGCAACCAAGCCGCCTGCGCTGGCGGCCATGAACCCGCAGGGCTTCGGCGCCGGGATCGGGAAGGTGGGTCCGTACACCGAGCAGGGGAACTGGTACCGCGGCGGCGCGGTGCAGATGCTCTTCATCGCCTGGTTGTACGGCCAACAGAATCAGGTGCGGCCCATGTTCCCGAAGAACACGTCGCAGGAGGATCTCAT
>JBIQMO010000105.1:0-12519 GCA_044463245.1 Gemmatimonas aurantiaca | reverse complement strand
GGGTCGCCAACAACCACAACTCCATCGGCCGCTTCTACGAGACCTTCGGCAACGCTGGCGCGGACACCTACGTCCGTGATCTCTCGAATGCCCGCTTCGCGGGCGAGCCGGTGACGAGCCGCCAGTGGTACCGCTCCTGGCCACCCACGAAAAAGGTGCGCTGGTCGATGCGCGACAACGTCAATTACCAGGAGGCTGGCGTCCTCACCACGCTCGGTTACACCGCTGACAACGCGAAGACCCTCCTCCGCAACTTCTGGCAGAAGGGATACAATAGCTGGCAGCGCGGGAAGACGGAGAAGCCGCACGCGTACGTCATCCCCGGCTTCGAGCGCCAACGCGATCCCCGACGCGTCGCCTACCTCGTGAACCAGCTCGAGCGCCAGCACATCGAGATACATCGGCGCTCCGCCGGCGATTCGGCGGGCGACTTCGTCATCCTCCTCGATCAGCCCTACCGCGACCTGGCGGTGAACCTGCTGAGCACGCAGAAGTATCCGCAGAGCGCTCAGTACCCGCCGTACGATGACATCGCCTGGACTCTCGGCTACCTCTACGGCGTCGAGGTGAATGCGGTGGACGATACCTCCGCCTTCCACTGGAATGGCCTCGAGCTCCTGCGCGATACGGTCGCGGCAACGGCGTCGGTGCGTGGGAACGGGGACGTGTACATCATGCCGTACCGCGCTCAGTCCGAGCTCCTCCCCGCCCTGCACCAGCTCCGCTCGAGCGCGAAGGGCGCGCGCGTGTGGACCGCCGAGAGTGCCTTCGTCGTGGGAACGGATTCCTTCCCGGCCGGCTCCGTGATCATCGAGGGAGCGAGCGCCGCGGCAGCGGGCGAGCTGGCTTCGCGCTGGGGGCTCCCGCTGGTCGCCGCGCCGAACGCGCCGCAGGTGGTGCGCCACGAGCTCGACCTCCCGCGCGTGGCGATCTACCACAGCTGGTACGACACGCAGGATGAGGGATGGGCGCGCTACACGTTCGAGATACTCGGCATACCGTACACTTCGATCGACAAGGATGATCTCCGGGCCGGCAACCTGCGCGGCCGCTTCGATGTGATACTCGTACCGAGCTTCAACGGGTCGGTGGACCGGATGATCCACGGCATAGATCGCGATTTCGGCCCCATGCCGTATCAGAAGACGCGCGACACGCCGGCCTTCGGCACTCCCGATACCAGCGCCGACATCACCGGCGGTCCCGGTTTCGAGGGACTCGCGGGGCTGCAGCGCTTCGTGGACGATGGCGGCACGCTGATCACACTCGCCAACGCAACGCGCTTCGCCGCCGAAACGGGGATTGCCGCGCCGCTCTCGCCGCACGCCGCACGTACGCTGTTCCACCCGGGCTCCGTGGTGAGAGTGCGTGCTCGCGGCTCCGCGTCGCCAATCCTCTACGGCTATCCGGAGATCACCACCGTCTTCCGCGGGAACGATCCGCTCTTCGAGGTGGCGCCGCGTGACAGCTCGATGCTCGTGCTGCAGTATGGCACGTCGCTTCCAAAGCACGAGCCCGACGGCCCCATCATGGGCATGCCCGACTCGCACTCACGCGCGCACACCGACGCGCCGCCCCGCGATGCGGCCGCACGCGACTCCGGGGCAGCCCCTGGCTCGGCGGCCGCGGATTCAGGTAGCCACGACTCCACCTCGACATCCAGGAAGGATTCCGACGGGGATGCCTACGTGGTATCGGGCATGGTGCGCAACGAGAAGGAGATTCTGGGCGAGGGCGCGATCTTCGACGTCCCGGTCCGTAAGGGGAGAGTGATCGCCTTCACCTTCGACCCGCTGCACCGATTCCTCAACCATCACGATTTCCCCATGGTGTGGAATGCGATCCTGAACTGGAACGATCACCCCGGTGCGGGGAAGAAAGCTCCGGTGGCCGCGGACGGCCGCCGCTAGAATGCTCGTCGCAGCGCGCGGCGGTCTCTCGTTGATGGTCACGGCATTCCTGGTGGTCATGCTCTTCTCCACCGCGGATGCCCAGCGGGCTACTCATCGTCTCGTGGCGGACGACAGCGTCTTCCTCCTCGACGGGAAGCCCTTCCAGATCATCTCGGGCGAGATGCACTACTCGCGCATCCCTCGCGAATACTGGCGCGACCGGCTGCGCAAGGCGCGCGCGATGGGGCTGAACACGATCTCGACGTACGTGTTCTGGAACTTCCACGAGCTCGCACCCGGCCACTACGACGTCTCCGGCCAACGCGATGTGGCGGCTTATGTCCGCGTGGCGCAGGAGGAGGGACTCTTCGTCATACTGCGCCCCGGCCCGTACGTCTGCGCCGAGTGGGACCTCGGCGGCTACCCCGCCTGGCTGCTCGCCGACACCACGATCGTTCTACGCAGCACCGATCCGAAGTTCACGAAGCCGGCCGAACGCTGGCTCGATCGGCTCGGTGAGGAGCTCTCCCCACTCCTCGCCACGCGCGGTGGGCCGATCATCGCGGTGCAGGTCGAGAACGAGTATGGGTCGTTCGACGACGACAAGGAGTACCTGCGCTGGCAGGTCGAAGCACTTCGCCACGCGGGCTTCGGAGACGCGCTCCTGTACACGGCGGACGGCGATGTTCAGTTGCCGAAGGGGACGCTCGTGGAACTGCCGGCGGTCGTGAACTTCGGTCCCGGGGAGGCCGACAGCGCCTTCGCGCGGCTGCACGCTTTCCGACCCCACGAGCCGCTCATGAGCGGTGAGTACTGGGCCGGCTGGTTCGACCAGTGGGGACGGCCGCACCACGACACGGACGCCGAACAGCAGACGCGCGAGCTGGAGTGGATGCTCTCGCACGGCTATTCGGTGAACATCTACATGCTCCACGGCGGGACGTCCTTCGGCTTCATGAACGGTGCGAACGGTTCGCCGGGCGCGAAGGACTACTGGCCGCAGACCTCGAGCTACGATTACGACGCCGCGCTCGACGAATCCGGACGCCCCACGCCCAAATACTACGCCTTCCGCGATGTGCTCGCGCGCCACCGCGCGGGCGAGTCGCTCCTGCCGGTCCCCGACTCGCCGCCGCTCATAGAGCTCCACGCCTTTGCGCTCGACCAGGTGACGCCGCTATCCAAGATCCTCGGTGACGGAGTAAAGATGGAACGGCCGCGAAGCATGGAAGAGCTCGGGCAATCGTACGGCTACATCCTCTACCGAACGCGCGTAGCTGGTGGCGACGGCGGCGAGTCGAAGCTCGCGATCGATGAAGTTCGCGACTACGCTCGCGTCTACCTGAACGACTCGCTCGTCGGAACGCTCGACCGCCGGCTCGGGCAGCGCGAGCTCGCGTTACGCATTCCGAAGAGCGGTGCCACGCTCGACATCCTCGTCGAGAACATGGGGCGGATAAACTTCACCAAAGCCCTGCGCACGGAGAGGAAGGGTATCACGCACGCGGTGACTCTCGGTGGGCGCGAGCTCACTGGATGGACCGTCTTTCCCCTCCCCTTCGACTCGATCGGCGGTATCCCGCTCCGCGGCACGTCGCCCGATGATACGCGCGGCCCGGCGCTCTACCGCGGTACCCTCACCATCGACCACCCAGGTGACACGTTTCTCGACATGCGCGGCTGGGGAAAGGGCACGGTCTGGGTGAACGGTCATCAGCTCGGCCGTTTCTGGGACATCGGACCGCAGCAGACACTCTACATCCCCGCACCATGGCTGAGGAGTGGACTGAACCAGGTGACGGTCTTCGACCTCGACGTCCCCCGCCGGCGCACGCTCGCCGGACTCTCTCACCCGATACTCGACGACCTGCAGAAGTGACTCGTTCGCACGAAGGCGATGACGACGCTCGCGCGCCGACGCGAAGGGAATTCCTCGGGCGCGGCGCACGCGCCGCGGCGGGGCTCGGGGTGCTCGGCATGCTTCCGGGGCATCTTCTCGCCACCCCTACTCCATCCGCGCGCACCCCCGCCCCCAGTCGGCGCGACGGTGATCTCACGCTCGGCAATGACTTCATCGCCGCGAGCTGGAGCGTGTCGGACGGGATACTTCGCGCAATTGGAATGACCGGCAAGCGAAACGGAGCGCGCCTCGCCCTCCCAGCTCAGATCTTCGCTCTCACGCTGGCCGACGGAGCTCGACTGGACTCGACGCGGCTTCGCGTCGTGGGCAGTCCGACCATCCAGACTATAGCTCCCCGCCCCGACGCATCTCGCCTCGCCGAACGGATACCGGGCCGTCGCATCACGGTGGCGCTCGAGGATCCCGCGAAGCGAGTGAGAGCAACGTGGAGCGCCGAGCTGCGCGAAGGCTCGCATTACCTCCGTCAGCAAGTGGTGTTGCGAGCGCTTGGCTCACCGCTCCCCGTGCGCGAGATCGTGCTCGTGGAGCTGGACGCGTCCGGGGCGAAGATGACCGGGAACGTGAAGGGGAGCCCCGTGACCGTAGGCGACTGGTTCACCGGATTCGAGCATCCACTCTCCACGAGCACCGTGGAGGGGACGCGCGCACGGTGCTTCCTCTCGCGCGAGCTGCCGCTGCGCCCCGAGTCACCCGTGACGGTATCGTCGGTGATCGGCATCGCGCGTCCCGGCCAGCTGCGGCGCGACTTTCTGGCGTACGTCGAGCGCGAGCGAGCGCACCCTTACCGGACCTTTCTGCATTACAACTCCTGGTACGACATAGGATACTTCTCCAAGTACTCCGAGCCCGAGGCGCTGGCCGTCATCCAGGCATTCGGCACCGAGCTCGCGCGCAAGCGCGGCGTGGTGCTCGATTCCTTCCTCTTCGACGACGGCTGGGACGACCCGAAGACGCTCTGGGGCTTCCACAGTGGATTCCCCGACGGCTTCACGAATGTGCGCCAGGAGGCGGCGCGCTACGGGGCCGCGCCGGGAGTATGGCTCTCGCCGTGGGGCGG
Source organism: Gemmatimonas aurantiaca (assembly GCA_044463245.1). Classification (GTDB taxonomy): domain Bacteria; phylum Gemmatimonadota; class Gemmatimonadetes; order Gemmatimonadales; family Gemmatimonadaceae; genus JADGGM01. The sequence goes on along the minus strand of JBIQMO010000105.1, from coordinate 7,649 downwards.
CTACGGCGATCCGAAGAAGGCGCGGCTCGAATTTGGCCGCGAAGAAGGCTTCGAGACCAACGAGGGCGGCTTCGCGCTCTCCGGCCCGAAGTACTACGAGCGCTTCCGTGACACCTGCATGCGCATGGTGCGCGAGTACGGGGTGAACCAGTTCAAGATCGACGGCACCGGGAACGCCGCGCACGCCATACAGGGGAGCACGTTCGACAGCGACTTCGATGCGGCGATCCACCTCATGGAGGAGCTGCGCGCCGCCAGGCCGGATATATACATCAACCTCACCACCGGCACCTACCCCTCCCCCTTCTGGCTCCGCTACGCCGATTCGATCTGGCGCGGCGGCGAAGACCACGATTTCGCTGGCGTCGGCTCCGACCGGCAGCAGTGGATCACCTACAGGGACGGTGACACCTATGCGAACGTGGTGAAGCGCGGTGCGCTATTCCCGATCAATTCGCTGATGCTGCACGGGATCATCTACGCGCGCCACGCGAAGAAGCTCGACATCGACCCTCACCGCGACCTCGCCGCCGAGATCCGCTCGTACTTCGGCACGGGCACGCAGCTGCAGGAGATGTACGTGACTCCGGTGCTCACACCGGATGAGTGGGACACACTTGCCGAGTGCGCGAAGTGGTCGCGCACCAATGCGGCTACGCTGGTGGATACGCACTGGATCGGCGGCGACCCCGGGAAGCTGGAGCCGTATGGCTGGGCCTCGTGGTCGGAAAAGAAGGGTATCGTCACCCTCCGCAATCCGAGCGACCGCCCCCAGCGCTTCACGCTCGACCCGCAATCCGCCTTCGAGCTCCCACAGGAAGCACCGCGCGACTTTACCACGCGCAGCCCGTGGCTCGGGCAGCAAGCGCACATGGAGCTCTCACTCTCGGCCGGTCGCGAGCACACCCTCACTCTCGCCCCTTTCGAGGTGCTCACCCTGGAAGCAACGCCACGCGAGGAGCCCGGGCGCGAGTAGAGGAAGCGGAGAGGGACGAGTAGGAAATGAGTAGGAAACGAGTAGGAAGGCGGAGAGCAGGATAGCAGCGAGCACAAAGTAGAGAGTAGAAGGCAGAGGGCAGAAAGCAGAAAGCCCTCACCGAGCTCGGCATGATCTCGCCGATTTGCGCTCTCTGCCCAGGGTGCTACAGGATGAGATGCTCGCGCGTCGAACAGGTAGTTCCTGTTTCCTGTTCCCTTTTTCCCGTTTCCTACTCCCCCCTCACCCCTCCTCTCCATGACGACACGCCTCGTCGGGTTGCTATCGATCGCACTGGTGCTGGCAGCGTGCAGCGAGGGATCGACTGCGCCGAGAAAGATCGAGCAGTTGCCGCGTCCGCTGAACAGTGTCGAGCAGCAGATCGCCGGAGGGAGCACCGAGTTCGGGCTCTCGCTGCTGCGCGAGGTAAATCGAAGAACGTCGCCGGACTCCAACGTGTTCATCTCGCCCCTCAGTGCTTCGATGGCGCTGGGGATGACGGCTACCGGAGCGGTGGGCGAGACGCTCGACTCGATGCGGACGGTGCTCGGCTACGGGAACATGGACCTGCAGTCCATGGACGAAGCGTACGGGAGCTTGATCGGCCTCCTTCGCGGGCTCGATCCGAGCGTCGACTTCCGTATAGCGAACTCGATCTGGTACAGGAACGACCTGACTGTGAAGTCGAGCTTCGTGGACGCCACGAGGGAGTACTTCGACGCCGAGGTGTCCGCGCTCGACTTCGGATCGCCCGATGCGGTCGAGACCATCAACGACTGGGTCCGCCGGAGCACCAACGACAAGATTGACAGGATGGTGACCTCCATACCACGCTGGATGGTCATGTACCTGGCCAATGCGATCTACTTCAAGGGGAGCTGGACGAGGCAGTTCGACAGATCGCGGACGAGAGACGAGCCCTTCTTCGCCGCCGATGGCTCGAGAGTGAACGTACCAATGATGTCGGTGAAGGGGAGCTTCCCAGCGGCACTGACCGACGAATACACCGCCGCCGAGCTTCCGTACGGTGGTGGAGCGTTCGGCATGATCGTGGTGGTACCGCGTGAGGGCGTTTCGGTCGACTCGCTCGTTGCGCGAATGGACGCGGCTCGATGGCAAACTCTGCTCGATGGCCTGTCCACGACGGATGGCTTGGTCGAGATCCCGCGTTTCGAGCTCGAGTGGAGCGATCATCTGAACGAACCGCTGATCGAGATGGGGATGGGGATCGCGTTCGACGACGCTCGCGCGGACTTCAGCGGGATCTCCCCGAGCTCCGGACTCTTCGTCTCCAGCGTCTTCCAGAAGACCTACGTGAAGGTCGATGAGGAGGGCACGGAAGCCGCCGCGGCGACGAGCGTCGGAATAGGTGTCGTATCGCTGCCCCACACGCTCCTTCGCGCCGACCGCCCCTTCCTGTTCGCGATCCGCGAGCGCTTTTCCGGAACGCTCCTGTTCATCGGAAAGATGGCCGTACCTCCAACCTGATCCGCCTCGCTGTTCGCGCGGGCCCCTCGTGCCAGACTGTACCGAGCGAGTCGACCGCTCAGCTTGCGTGAACGGAGCGAGGAGGACTATCGTGACCCGCCATCTGTTGCAACCGCGACGGACGAGCGAGCTCTGGCGGCGGTCGCGGCTGACAATGCGGATGCCTGCAGCGGTATTCCTAACGGCACGATTGCCCACGATCTGGCAGGACTGGTTGGATCGCAGCGTGCAATTCGTGCATTGCGCAGCGGCTGCGCCTGGAGGTAAAGGGTCCAATGATGAAGCTGACCGCAGTGGATCTCGAGCGAGATGCAGGTCATTCTCGCCTGGTCGCTCACGTCGAAAGAGACCGTGGTCGTAGCCCGATCGAGCTCTTTTTCGAGTACCCGCGAGAAAGCTCACATCTCCTTGCCGAGTCGGCGGATGTGTTCGTGCCCGCTCTGCTGGTCCCCTGCATGCTCGAGTCGGAGGCACTCGAGATCGTACCCGTCATTTCAGCGAGACTCTATTCGGCGATCGATACGATCCAGAACATCCTGGCCCAGTGGTGGCACGAGCTGCGGCGCGTCGAGGTCATGGCGACTGCGACCGAGCCGCCCCCGTACACCGCGCCGCGAACATCCGCATCGTTTTTCTCGGGCGGCGTCGATTCCTTCTACACGTGCCTCAAGCACGTCGGGAAACCCCATGCCGACGAGAGTACGCGGCTCACACACCTCGTGCGCATGGAAGGAGTGGAGAAGCCACTCGAGCAGAGCGTGGACGCGCACGAGCTGCACGACGAGCTGCGACGCGTGGCGGAACACTACGAACTGGACGTCGTTCTGGGCCGTACGAACATTCGCAGCATCTTTCCCCTATCGTGGGGTCATTACTACCACGGGGCCGGTCTTTCGGCGATCGGTCACTCGCTCGCCGCGGGCTTCCGCCGGATATTCATTCCATCCACATATACATTCAGGCACCTGTTTCCGTGGGGGTCACACCCGCTCCTCGACCCGCTCTGGTCGACCGAGCAGACGGAGATCATGCACGACGGATGTGAGGTCACGCGCTTCGAAAAAACCGCTCTGATAGCGAAGGACTCGTTCGCGCTAGAGCATCTCAGAGTGTGCATCCACAACGCTGCCGGGCCGGGAAACTGCGGACGCTGCAAGAAGTGCATCCGGACAATGATCACTCTCGAAGCACTCGGAGCACTGCGTCGAGCAAAGAGCTTCCCCAGCAGCCTGCCCGATGATTTCGACCAGCTCGTGCCGCTGGGCGAAGACCACGACAGGGCGTTCGTGGAGGAGATCGTGAGCTTCCTGGAGGAGCGGGAGCCGGGCAGCCGAATGGCAAGGATGCTCGCGTGGCAACTGCGTCAGACCCGTCGCCGCGACGCGGCTCGCAGCTACGTCCACAACTCCGCGCTGGAGGGCGCACTGCCGGCCGTACGCGTGCTTCGTGGGGCCGCGCACCGCTTCGCCAGCATAGTCAGCCACGCCTCAACCTAGCGGCTGCAGCGGCCGCACATCGCGCCTCGTGGGAGCCGACCGGTGCAGGCAGCCGGGTCTGCTCCCACTCGCACCCGAGCCCGGATGGACGGCGATGTTCCGTTGACGCGCCGCGCTCCGGGGTCGATCTTCCAGCCGTCTGGCGACCCCTGGTGAGCGCGGCCGTACCCCGGCGCGCACACGTCCGGGCGCGCTAATTGCACGAGCTCGCTCGCCTGCGGTAGAGTCCAGCCTCCGCGTGAACCGCCCCTGGCTGGCGGAGGGGATACGCCGTCGCAGACACGACAACATCTCCCGGAGCCGCTGCAGCATTCGTGAAGATCCTGGGTAAATCCGTCCGCCTCTCCACCGCGCAGTCGCTCTCACTCGTGACTGCAGTCGTGCTGGTCGCGGTCCTGGCGATCTGCCTCGCGGCCATTCGCGTGACGCTGACTCGTTCGGCCATCGAAGCCGCGCAGTACCGAGTCGAGCGGAGCGTCAAGCAGCTGGCAGCCGTCGCGGCGGCGAGCGTCGCGCATAGCCGGTCGCGCTTCGCTCCGGCTACCAGCAACCCGGCGGTGCTCGCCTCGCTGCGCGACGACCGGCCGCCGACGGGAGCTCGGCTCGACTCGGTACGCGAAGCGCTCGGTTCCCTTCTCACCGCGGCCGATTCCGGCAAGCCGATCGAGCTCTGGTCCGTCGCCGGGAGCCGGCTCGCATTCGTAGGGGATGATGTCAGCGAGCGCGTGCCCCTGCACGAGTCGGCCGAGCTACCGGGGCCCACCTCGATGCTCCGTCCCGGAATCGATCCGAGCGACGCGGCAGACTCCATCCAGCTCGGAACACTCTATCGGAACGGGAACCGCACACTCTACTGGGTCGCTGCCCCGGTGGTCTCCGACGGCAGGACTCTGGGCTTCGTCGTAAGCCAACGCGAGATCTCGAGGAACCCGCAGACCACCCGCACCATCCAGGAGCTGAGTGGGAACTCGGCAATCGGATACTTCCACAATCTGGACGGGTCGGGGTGGACCACGATCGGGGGAACGCCGGCCGGCCCGCCAGACAGCGTGTCGCGCAACGGAGACCGGCGATTCAGAGCCGCAATCGGTCCGGTCATATTCGCGGACGAGCGAATACCGGGTACCTCGTTGGCGATGGCGATGGAGGTTCCGCACGCCGCGGTCGTCGCGCGCGCGAACGCCTCGGTGCGTCGCCTCGCGATCTTCTGCGGCGCGTTGTCGCTGCTCGGTGCGCTCGTCGCCTGGCTGGTTGGGAGACAGATAGCGAGGCCGCTGAGCGAGCTTACCGAGGCCGCCGAGTCGGTGGCGCGCGGCGACTACAGCACGCGCGTACCTACCGAAGGAAACGAGGAGGTGGCGCGGCTGGCCGCGAGCTTCAACCACATGGCTGCCCAGATAGGCGAATCACGCGCTCTCATCGAGGCACGCGAGGCGGAGCTACGCACGCTCGCGAACGTTATGCCGCAGATAGCATGGATGGCCGATGCCAACGGCAAGGCAACCTGGTTCAACGAGCGGTGGCACGAGTACACCGGCTTCACCAGCGAGCAGGACTCGGCCTCGATCGGCGTTACCGTGATCGATCCCGAGCAGCGCCAAGCGGTCCGCCTCGCGTGGGACGCCTCGCTGCGCTCGGGAGAGCCTTTCGAGATGGAGATCCGCCTTCGCGCGAAGGATGGCTCGCTCCGGTGGTTTCTCACCCGTGTGGCACCGATCCGAGCGCGCGATGGGAGCGTGCAGCACTGGTTCGGCACGAGCACCGACATCCAGACGCTGCGCGAGGCGCGCGAGGCGGCCGAAGCGGGGAACCGGGCGAAGTCCGACTTCCTCGCCGCGATGAGCCACGAGTTGCGCACGCCCCTCAACGCCATCGGTGGCTACGCGGAGCTGATCGAGATGGGGCTGCGCGGCCCGGTGTCGGAGGAGCAACGCCGCGACCTGGCGCGCATCCGCGCGAGCCAGGCGCACCTCCTCGGACTCATCGGGGGGCTGCTCGATCTCAGCCGGATCGAGAACGGCCACGTGCAGTACGACATCCAGAGCATCGGAGTCGCTCCGATGCTCGCGGATATCGAGGGGCTCGTGCTTCCCCAGGCGACCGCGAAGGAGCAGGCGCTCACCTGCATCGCGTGCGCGACGGATCTCGCGGTCAGCGCGGACCGGGAGAAGCTCCGGCAGATACTGCTCAATCTTCTCTCGAACGCCGTGCGACACTCCCCGGTCCGCGCATCGATAACGGTGAACGCCGAGCGGGGCGATGGGGAATTCGTCACCATCAAGGTGCGCGACACCGGGCCGGGGATCCCGCGCGAGCGCCACGACACGATCTTCGAGCCGTTCGTGCAGCTCGATCGATCGCTCACCAGGAGCACCGAGGGCGTGGGACTGGGGCTGGCGATAAGCCGGGACCTGGCGCGCGGAATGGGCGGTGACATCACCGTGGCCAGCACACCGGGCGAGGGCGCATGCTTCACGTTGATCCTCCCCGCCGCCACGATGGATACCCGCACGCAGATGGCGAGATCCGCGGAAATGGCGGCGGTGAAGGCCCCGAGGGATACGTAGCGCAGCACCGTGCGAGCGGGATTGGTGATCGCCACGTCGCCGGATAGCTTCTCCGCATGAACGTCTCCGAAGCGATCCGCAAGCGCCGCTCGATCAAGCGATTCACCGATCGCGTGGTCACCCGTGAGGAGGTGGAGGGAATTCTCGCCGCCGCAGCCCTCGCGCCCAATCACCGCCTCACCGAACCGTGGCGCTTCTACGTGCTCGGCCCCGAGGCGCGGCATGCATATGGCCTCGCGCTCGGCGATCGGAAGGCGCGCAAGCTGACCGACCCGGATGCGATCACCGCACTCCGCGAGAAGGTAGCCGCGGAGAATCGCGCGCTCCCGTGCATGATCGCCGTAGCCATGGTCACGAGCGACGATCCCGAGGTACGGGAGGAGGACTATGCCGCCGTGATGATGGCTATAGAGAACCTCGCGCTCGCCGCGGTGGATGTCGGGCTCGGCACCCACATCAAGACGGGCGCGGTGATGGAGACCGCAGGCGCTCGCGAGGCCGTCGGCGTTCCGGATGACCAGCGCATCATCGCGACCATCAATCTCGGCGAGCCAGCCGAGATTCCGGCCCAGAAACCGCGACGCACGGGGCGAGAGCACACTACCTGGCTCCCCTGACCTGGAGGGCGCAGCCGCCTGCCTCAGCTCTGCGCTCGTCCCTCGAGCAGCGGTTCACATGCTTCGAGGCGTGGCCCGGACTCGTCACACACGGCGTAGCGTGCCCCAGGGTACATCGAGAGCCCGGCATGCTCGCCCTTCTTGTTCAGGACGTAAAAGTTGAGCCCGAAGTTCGGGAGACCGCGATCGTTGAGAAGGCGCTTCTCGACCGTTGATTTCTGTACCCTGCGCAGCGCATCGAGACCGGCATCCTTGGGGCTCATCCCGCGCTTCAGATTCTCCACGATGAGGAAGGAACACAGGTTGTACAGGTTCGCCTCTCCACGTCCCGTCGATCCCGCTGCGCCGATGTCGTTATCCACGTACAGCCCAGCACCGAGAATCGGAGAATCTCCCGTCCGCCCCGGAATCTTGAAGGCAAGCCCGCTCGTGGTAGTGACGCCGCAAACGTCACCCTTTGCGTTCACACCGTCGCAGTTGATGGTCCCGTAATAGTGATCGGGAT
>JBIQMO010000104.1:0-12644 GCA_044463245.1 Gemmatimonas aurantiaca | reverse complement strand
CCCGTGTTTGAGCCTTGAGAGGGCTCCGTCCTAGTCCCCTAGACGATACCGCCATTGTTCACTTCGACTTCGCAAGCAACGTGCACCGGAGGCCAGGTTGCAGCGACCGTCGCATCCACCTTCCCGAGAACCACTCGCCGAACGCGCGGGTAGTGGTGCGCGGTACAGGCCCGGAGGGACTTGAACCCCCAACCGCCGGTTTTGGAGACCGGTGCTCTACCAGTTGAGCTACGAGCCTATCCAGGGTGACCGATGGGAATTGAACCCACAACCCCCGGAGCCACAGTCCGGTGCTCTAACCAATTGAGCTACGGTCACCATGTTCACCGGCGCAGCTCTCCCACCGATGCCCCGATGAAGACCGGAATCTTAACCAAGTCTCCACCCTGGATCAACACCCTTTTACTTGGCGCGATCGATGTACTCGCCAGTGTTCGGGTTGACGCGAATACGCACGCCCGTCGGGATGAACTCGGGCACGGTCACCGTCGCACCGTTCTCCAGCTTCGCCGGCTTGAACGACGCGCTCTTCGTCGCCGACTTCATCACGGGAGCGGTCTCCACGATCTCGAGCTCGATCGCGTTAGGAAGATTGATCGCGATCGGCCTTCCCTCGTAGTACTCCGCCACGATCTTCATCCCCGGCTGCAGCCACTGCGCGGCATCGCCGAGCGTCTCGCTGTCCATCTCGAGCTGGTCGTAGTTCTCCGTATTCATGAAGTGGTAGATATCGCCACCCTGATACAGGAACTCCAGATCGTGCGTCTCCAGCGACGCCTTCTCGATGGAATCAGCGGCGCGGAAGCGGTGCTCGAAGTTGTTCCCGGTGCGAAGGTTCCGCATCTTCGTCTGCACCATTGCCCGGAGATTACCCGGAGTGTGATGCCGGAAATCCACCACTCGGCAGGGGTCGCCGTCGAAGACGATCACCATACCACGGCGGATCTGCGTCGCTGGTGTAGCCATTATGAAGACCTGATTTGAACGTTGAGAGGGCTGCCCCGGGGCCGGCGCGTCGTTCTCGATGCCGAAGCGCTCCTGCGAGGCGCCCATAAAATGTGACGTAAACCGTTTCAGCCTTTAAGTTTACCTAATCCGGACCCGCCAGTCAACAGCCCTCCAGTCCGCCGCCTCACCCGATGCCTCTCTGCCGCCGGACCGCCTTCCCGCTCCTCGCTCTCTCACTCGCCGCGTGCGCCCCGGGCGTCCGGCGGCCACCGCTCGCTCCCGAGCCGGCGGCGGAGTGCGTAGTGAACGCGGAAGTCGCGCGCGACTCCTCCACGCCTGGCACTGCGGCGGTCACGGTCGCCGTCACGTCCCTGCTCGACAACGCGCATGCACCATTGCCGAGCAACGAAGGCGAGCGCCTCCTCTTCGCGCAGCTCTACGAACCGCTGGTTCGCCTCGACTGCACGGGCGCCGTAGTACCGGGACTCGCACAGTCGTGGAAGCGAGCGACCGGCGACACACTGTCGCCGGCTGGCCCGCCGTACTTCGGAGTCGCGCGGCTGACCTTCACCCTGCGTCACGACGCGCGATTTGCGAACGGAGATCGCGTGCGCGCGGCCGACGTGATCTCAAGCTGGCGAGCGAGTGCCCACGCGCACGCGCGCGAGCCGATGGGACCGCTGATTGCCGCGGTCGCATCGGGCGCGCGCGCCGCCGACGAGTCCACTCTCGTGATCGAGCTACCCGACTCGCTCGCCGACCTTCGCGCACTCGCCTCTCCCTACCTGGCCGTGTCGCGGCCTGCGCCCTCCGGCTCGCAATGGCCATATGGTACGACATCGTACTATGTGGATTCCGCGCTGGCGCACCACGGCCCCGCCCCGCTCGAGAGCCACCCAGGGATGGCCACCATCGGCCTCCGCGCGCTCGGCAACGCGACTCGGGAGAGCATTCCTCCCTACGGGAATTCCACTCCCGGGAAAACTCCTCCCCTGCTCTTCCAGGCCGAACCCGACGCCGACCGCCGCGACATCCTGGATAGGGGCGCGGACTTCCTGATCACGTCATCGCCAGCCGCGATCCAGTACGCGCGCACACAGATCGACCGCATGTCCATTCCACTTCCGTGGACGCGAAGGTACGTGCTTCTCCTTACGGCACACGATACGGACGGCGGAGGGTCCGATTGCAGCGACCCCGATCTGCGCCCGCTCCGCGATGCCCTGGCGATGGCAGTGCACACCGAGGCGCGTGGAGCGGAGGGGCCGTGCTGGTGGAGATCCGACTCCACTGGCGCGCGCCCGGACCCACGCGTCCGCGCGCGATCCCGACAGATCCTCTACCGTACGGGAGACGCCACGGCGCGCGAGCTCGCCGAGCGCATCGTGGCCCTGGCCGCACCCGGACGCGAGGAGCCCGCCGCCGCCGCGCTACGCGGTGCCGCTCCGGAACTCTTCGAGGGTGGTGGCTGGAACGCGGGCGGGGTGGATTCCATCGACTTCGCCGAGCGGCTCGAGCGCGGAAGCGAGGGAGCCTACATCATCGCTCTCCCTCGCGTCCCGGCATGGCCCGCCGCCGCACGTGCGTCGCTCCGCGCCGCGGCGCCATGGCTCGCGTCGGCCGGCGGCACGCACGCGCTCCTTCCGCTAGTCGACACTCGAGAGACGCTGCTGATTCGCCGCGAGCGGGGTATTCCACGCATGACCATCCTGCACGACGGCACTGTAATCTTCGACGCGAGCGCGAACAGCGGGAATGCCGGCAGCGCCAACGCGAGCGGCCGAAGCACGCCATGACCTTCCGCAGCCGGCTCCTCGCCGCGATGGGCGCGCTCGCCATCGTTCCGCTGGCGGTCATCGCCATCGGCGTGCGGCGCGAGATGACCGAGCGTCTCACCGCGCAGTACGAGCGACGTGTCGACGGACTCGCCGCCGTGACGCGCGACGACCTCTCGCGCGAAAGCGCATCGATCGCGAGCCGGCTCCAGGCGGTGGCGTCCGCCCTCCGCGACGACAACCGCTTCCGACTCGGCGTAGTGGCCGGTGCGCCCACGGAGCGCGACTACGTCCTCGACTACGCTGAGCGCGCGATGCGCACCGCGGGACTGTCGATGCTGCAGATCCAGGACGAGAGCGGCCGCATCCTGAGCTCGGGACACTTTCGCAACGAGTTCGGCCGCCTGGAACCGGAGCTCCCCGCCCTCCTAGCGCGAACCGCCGGCGGCGCGCTCGCCATCGCGCGTACGCCCGAGGGCCCGATCCTCGTGCTCGCCAACGTCGACTCGATCTCGCTCGGCGCCCGGCGGCTCGCGATCGTGGGGGGCGCCCGCGTGGATCGCGGATTCCTTCGCTCGATAGCGCGTGGCGACGAGCTGGCGGTGACGCTCGTCGCGGATGGCCAGCGGCTCTCCTCCGACTCGCTCCTCGAGGCGGACAGCACTCTCGCTGAGAGCGGCGAGCTGGTCGTCGCGTCGCTGAACGTGCCGTACATCGGGACCACTCCACAGGGAGAGCGGCTCGCCGGAGAAGCACGGATCAGCATCACCCATCCGACCACGGAGCTCCTCGCGCTCCGGCGGAGCCTAGATCGCTGGTTCATCTCCACGATCGCGCTGGCCGCGGCTGCGGCGCTTCTCCTCTCAGCCTGGCTCGCTGGAGCGCTGAGCCGCCCGCTGAGCGACCTCGCGGCGCGGACGAAGCGCATCGATCTCGACCGGCTCGACACCACCTTCGCCACCGATGGCGACGACGAGATCGGCGCGCTCTCGCGCACCCTCGGCGCCATGACCCGGCGACTTCGCTCGAGCGCCGCGGCGCTGCGTGAGGCGGAGCGCCGTGCAACGGTCGGGGACCTCGCGCGGCAGGTGAACCACGACATCAAGAATGGGCTCGCGCCCATCAGGAACGTGCTCCGCCACCTCGGCCAGGTCGCCGAAGAGAATCCGGAGCAGCTACCCGTGATCTTCGCCGAGCGGCGACACACGCTCGACGCCAGCGTCGCGTACCTGGACAACCTCGCGCGCAACTACGCGCGTCTCACCCCGCGCCTCGACTCGCGCCCCTGCGATGCCAACGCGATAGCGCGCGAGATCGCCGAGGGCGCGCCAGCGGCGCCCAACGTCGATGTGCAGACGCGGCTCGCCAGCGGGCTCCCGCGCGTGGCCGCGGACCCGCTAGTCCTCAGGCGCATCCTCGAGAATCTCGTGAGCAACGCGGTCGACAGCCTCGGCGCGCGAGCCGGCAGCGTGACCGTCGCCACCGAGCGCGCCGGCGAGAGCGGCGTGCGGATCACCGTGACCGACACGGGGAGCGGGATGACGCGCGAAGAGCTCGCGCGCGCCTTTGACGACTTTCATACGACGAAGAAGGGCGGTACGGGGCTCGGGCTCTCGATCGTACGCCGGCTGGTGACCGACCTGCACGGCTCCCTGCGCATCGAGACCGAGCCGGGAGTGGGCACCGCGGCGATCGTAACGCTGGACTCGACGCCCGGCGACGCCCAGCTTCCTCGAGACGCTTCACGGGAGAGATCGCACAGGTGACATCGGTTCTGGTGGTGGACGACAACATCGCGCTCGCCGAGCAGTACGCGTACGACCTGAAGCGCGTGGGCGGCTACGACGTGCTGGTGGCGTCGGGGGGAGACGAGGCGCTCGAGATGCTCTCGAGCGAGCCGGTGGACTGCGTCATCCTCGACCTCGAGATGCCCGGCACCGATGGCTTCGCGGTGCTGCGCGCGCTGCGCGAGCGCGGGAGCGAGGTGCCAGTCATCGTCTACACCGGCACGGCGAGCTACGACCGGTGCGTGCAGGCCATGAAGCAGGGCGCGTACAACTTCATCGAGAAGGACGAGCCGGTGGAGCGGGTGGCGCGCGAGGTGGAGAACGCGGTGGAGAGGCGGCGCATCCTCCAGGAAGTCCAGTCGCTCCGCAAGTACGCCGCCGACGAAAGCGTGCTCCTCGGTGAGAGCCCGGCGATGCTGCGGTTGAAGAACGAGATCGCCCGCGTGGCTCCGATCCCGAGCCCCGTGCTCATCGTAGGGGAGAGCGGATCGGGGAAGGAGCTGGTGGCACGCGACGTCCACCGGCTGAGCGGCGTGGCGCGTGAGCCCTTCGTCGCTGTGAACAGTGCGGCTCTCCCCGAGAATCTCGTGGAAAGCGAGCTGTTCGGGCACGAGCGCGGCGCCTTTACCGGCGCGGCCACGCTGCGCAAGGGCGCGTTCGAGTCCGCGGGAAAGGGGACGATCTTCCTCGACGAGATAGGCGAGCTCCCGCTCCCCGCACAGGCCAAGCTGCTGCGCGTGCTGGAGGAGCGGCAGGTGACGCGGCTCGGGAGCAGCAGACCGGTGAGCGTCCCGGCGCGCGTGGTCGCGGCCACGAACCGCGACCTCGATGACGAGGTGAAGGAGTCGCGCTTCCGCCGCGATCTCTACTTTCGCCTCAATGTTCACGTGCTGCGCGTCCCGCCGCTGCGCGACCGGCTCTCCGATGTGCCGGTGCTCGTGGAGCGGATGGTGGCCACCACCAGCGAGCGCTTCGGGCTCCGGCCCAAAGCGGTTCAGCCGGCGGCCATGGAGATCCTCATGGCGTACGACTGGCGGCAGAACAATGTGCGCGAGCTCCGCAACGTGGTAGAGCGGATGATCATCGCCTCCGATGGCGCGTCCATCGGTGCGGAGCACGTGCCGGCGGAGATCCGCGATGAGGTTGCGGGGAATGGTCGGGAGGCGGTTTCCGCGGGAAGCTCCTCGGGTGCGCGGACATTCCTGGAGCGGAAGGCGGAAGCCGAGCGTCAGATCATTCTCGCCGCGCTCGACCGCAACGAGTGGCACATCACGCGCACCGCCGCCGAGCTCGGCCTCGCGGACCACGCCAGTCTTCTCAAGATCATGCGCCGGCACCGGATCTCGCGCGACGGCTGAGCGCGCGACGTGTCCATCCGGACACGAACGGGCCTGATTCACCGTGTCCGCAGGGACACGAAGCGGGCGACCTTTCTTGATACAGTACATCATTAACGACCGTCCAAGTATGCGCCAATAGAGAACTTACAATCACGCATCGCGAGCGGGGTTCACGTGGTCACCCCCTTGCCCTTCCCTGGCACCGCCAACACGGCAACCACCAGCGCTCGCTACGTCGGGCGCGCCACCGGAAGGAGTCGACCATGTCGCGCACACATCGCAGCAACCGGGCTGCCCGCATCGCGGGCCGCGCAGCCACCGCCTCCGCTCTCCTCGTATTCGCCGCCGCATGCCGCGACTCGGGGATCAAGCCCAACGGAACGGCATCCTCACAGCCGCAGACCCAGGAGCCGGTCGTGGTCCAGCCTGCCGCCGAGGTCGTGCAGCCGGAGAGCGGAAGCGTCATTCCCGCAAACGTCAGCTACGCGGACGCCGAGTCCACATTCAGGACGAAGGACTACCGCACTGCCGCCGAGATGTTCGATGTCTACACGAAGTCGCACGAGAAGAATCCGTGGGGCTTCTACATGCTCGGCATGTCGGCGTGGCGCTCCGGCCAGCTCGACCGCGCGAAGGCCGCCTTCGACGACGCGCTGGAGCTCGACCCGAAGCACGTGAAGAGTCTGGTGAACGCCGGCCGCGTGGCCCTGGAGTCCGACCGCCCCACCGACGCGGAGCAGTACCTCGCCAGGGCGATCGAGATCGACCCCGCCTCGGCTGACGTGTACCGGGTGATGGGCAGGACGCAGGCGCTGCTCGGGAACGCGGAAGACGCACTCGAGGCATACCGTACCGCACTGGCGATCGATCCCGAGGATGCCTGGTCGATGAACAACATGGGCCTCGTCCTCATCCAGCAGGGTCGCTACGACGAGGCGCTCCGCCCGCTCGCACGCGCAACTCAGTTGAGCGACGGAGTGGCGGTGTTCGAGAACAACCTCGGGATCGCGCTCGAGCGTACGGGTCACTACGGCGCCGCGACCGAGGCGTATCGCGCGGCACTCGCTGCCGACAGCGGCTACACGAAGGCGGCCGCGAGTCTCGCCCGCGTGGAAGGACGCGACGATGAGCCAGGGGTGGAGCCGGTGATCGTGGCGGACCTCGGCGACTCCTTCGCGCAGGAGGTGAGTCTGTGGAGTGAGCAGCGCGTCTCGCAGCTCGCGCCGGCCACGGTGGACGGCGACTCGATCGGGAGCGACTCGATCGGGAGCGACTCGATCGGGAGCGGCTCCGCGGCGAGCGACTCCGCGCGGAGCGACTCGGCGAAGGCCGTGACCACCGTGTCGAAGACCGACTCGACGATGTACTGATGCGCCGCGTTACGACGTGCGAGAGTCGGCGGTCCTTCCTGACGGGGGACCGCCCCTCTCGCGCTGTAGGCGCGGGCCTCGTGGGCGCGGCGAGACACACTACTTTCCTCCCCAGGCGAGCCGGATGCTCGACTCGCCCGCCTCGCGGGCGCTCAGCTTGCACTCCCGCGTCTCGCGGGCGAGCACGAGTAAATCGTTGAGACTTTACGAGACTTTACGGACGAGGATGGCGGTGAGAAGAGCTCTGGCGATCGTGGGAGTGGCAATGCTCTGGGGATGCAGCTCCGGCGCGGGCGACGAGGCACGCGGCGCCGGGCTGCAGCCGGCATCGCTCTCGCCGGAGCAGCAGGCCGAGATCTACGCGGCCGCCGCCGGCGGATCGTTCGACATCGGACCATCGCTCGTCCTCCTCGTGGACCGGTCGATGCTCCCACGCGACGCCGGCTACGGCGACGGTGGAAAGCTCCCGGACGATGTGGTGAAGGCGATGCTCGGCACGCCCGCATTCCGGGGGACGTGCAAGCCCGTCCCCGACCGCGATCCGACGCGCGCACCTACCTGCCCCGTGACCGATGCCGGCTACGCCGTGCGCCTATCGCCGATCTTCCGGGCCGCCGGAGACACCCTCCTCGTCTACGAAGCCGCGGACCGATACGACACCCGCAAGTCGGGCGGGCACGCGCGCTTTCTCATCGAGGAGGCGTACAAGCTCGTCCCCAGCGGAAAGCGCTGGCGCGTGGCCACGAAGGCGCGCGTTCACGCGCCCTGATGCGATGAACGATGAAATCGCTCGAATCCCTCGACACGCACGATTCGACCGTCTACTTTACGAGAGTTCTGTACCCTTCCATTCCACCCTGAAACGAGGAGGTGATCCATTGTCTACTGACCCTAGTACGGCGCGGATCGCCGGGAGCCGCTGAGGCTCTACCTGAACAGGATGACCGGCGACATCCGCGCCGTTCGGTCATGAGAAGCGGGGCCCACTGCGCATAAGGGAGCGCGGTGGGCCCCGTCCGCATCCGGGGGCCTGCTCGCGAGAGGATCGCGCTCGGTGAGATCGCGGGGTCAGCCGCCCCCCGCCCTGGCGTCGCTCGTCAGAACCGGACGAAGCACTCTCCAAACGTTGTCTGCCACTACCTCCGCCCCCTTCCGGTTGGGATGCATCCCGTCAGCCTGGTTCAGCGAGTCCACTCCGGCCACGCCATCGAGGAGGAACGGGATGAGCGTGGCGCGGTTCGCCCGCGCCAGTTCGGGGAACGTCTCACGGAACTCGGAGGTGTACCGCGCGCCGAGGTTGGGCGGCGCTTCCATTCCGGCAAGTACTATCCGTGCATCCGGATGGGCGGATCGAACGGTATCGATGATTCCCTGGATGTTCGCGCGCATGGCCTCCACGCTGAGCCCGCGCAGGCCGTCGTTGGCACCCGTCTCGATCACCACCACGCTCGCAGGGGAGCGCATCAACCAGCCGATCGATTTCAGCGCGCCCGCCGACGTCTCGCCGCTCACACCCGCGTTGACCACCCGGTAGTTTAGACCCAGCGAATCGATCTTCCTCTGTATCAGCGCGGGGTACGCTTCGTCGGGATCGGGAAGGCCGAGCCCCGCGGTGAGACTGGTGCCAACGAAAACGACGGTCTGCCGATCGTCGTCGGTAGAGTCCACCGATGACTGGCCCGTCGAGGATCGCTCGGCACCGGCGGAGGGTACACTCTGCTGCCGCGTGGAATCGGCCGCTCCGAGATCGCTCTTGCCGCACGCGGCAACGAGGATCGCCAACGCCGTACAACTCACTAACCAGCGCATGCTAGTCGCCCGAAATCTGACCAAATCGTACCCCAGCGGTGGTGGCATCCTCACGGTACTGCACGACGTATCGTTCGTGGTCCCGGAGGGCGCGTTCGTCGCGATTGTCGGGCCATCGGGGAGCGGAAAGACCACGCTCCTCGGCCTTCTCGCGGGCCTCGACATCCCTACGAGCGGGAGCGTCTCCCTCGACGGCGCCGACCTCGGCTCCCTCACCGAGGATGCGCGTGCTCGCCTTCGCGGGGAGAAAGTTGGATTCGTCTTCCAGAGCTTTCAACTCATTCCCACGCTCACCGCCCTGGAGAACGTACAGGTGCCGCTCGAGCTGAGGGGGGATGCGCATTCCGTCACGCGCTCACGCGAGCTCCTCCAGCGCGTGGGTCTCGCCGCCCGGGCGCATCACTACCCGACGCAGCTCTCCGGCGGCGAACAGCAGCGCGTGGCGATAGCGAGAGCGTTCGCCAACTCGCCGCGCGTCCTCTTCGCGGACGAGCCTACCGGCAACCTCGACTCCGCCACCGGCGAGCCGATCATCGCGCTCATCGAGGAGCTGAACCGGGAAGCGGGCACCACGGTGGTACTCGTGACGCACGACCCCGGCCTCGCCGCGCGAGCGTCGCGCGTGATCCGACTCGGAGACGGTATGGTGGTCGGCGACAGCGAACTCGCCGCATGAAGCGCTGGCGCAGACTCGCATCGCTAGCGTGGCGCGACGCCCGCCCGGCGCGGCGGCGCCTCCTCCTCTTCACATCGTCGATATCGATCGGTGTAGCCGCTCTCGTCGCCATCGACTCGTACTCCGCGAACGTGGTTCGCTCCGTCGCGGAACAGTCGCGCTCGATACTGGGAGCCGATCTTTCGCTCTCGTCACGCCAGCCGTTGAGCGCGCCGATCGCCGCGCTCATCGACTCGCTCCTGGCCACCGGCGCGGACGTGGACTCCGTGACGAGCTTCTCATCGATGGCCGTCGTCCCGCGCCTACAAGGTACGAGGCTCGTGCAGGTGAATGCGGTGGGTCCGAAGATCCCCTTCTACGGGACGATGAAGACCGATCCGCCAGATCGCTGGCGCTCGCTGCAGACCGGACACAATGCATTGGTGGACGCGACGCTTCTGGCCGGGCTGGGCGCGCAGATCGGCGACACGCTGGTGCTCGGCAAGGCACGCTTCGAGATGGTCGGTACGCTCGTAGATGTACCTGGTGATGTCGGGATCGCATCGGCGCTCGGTCCACGAGTGTACATCGCTCACAGATTCGTCCAGGAGACGGGCCTCCTCACGTTCGGCAGCCGCGCCGAGTACGAGGCGCGCCTCGCGCTTCCCGCAGGCATCGACGCCGACGAGTGGGAGTCGGCGCATCTCTCCACGCTGCGCGCCGAACACGTGCGCGCGCGCACCGTCCGCGACACCGAGCGCTCGCTGACGCGTGGAGTGGACCAGCTCCACTCGTTCCTCGGCGTGGTGGGACTCGTGGCGCTCCTGCTCGGCGGCATCGGAGTAGCCGCGGCGATCCGCGCGTACGTGGCGGAGAAGACCGATTCCATCGCGGTGCTCCGCTGCCTCGGGGGCACATCGGGGCAGGTACTCACGGTCTACCTGCTTCAGGCGGCGGCACTCGGCCTCGCCGGTGCCGCGCTCGGTACCGCCCTGGGAGTGGCCGCGCAGTTCGCGCTCCCGCTCGTGCTCGGGGACTTCATGCCGGTAGATGTGCGCCCCGCACTGGAGCCGCGCGCCGTCATCGCGGGGCTCGCGGTGGGAGTGTGGGTGGCCACGATCTTCGCGCTGATCCCTCTCCTTGGCGTGCGGCACGTGACTCCGCTGCAGGCTTTGCGGAGGGAAGAGTCGGCTGTTACGGCGCGCCGCGCCGGTCGCGATGCCGCTCGCTGGGTCGCCGTGCTCGCACTCGTTGCCAGCGTGGTCGCGATAGCGATCTGGCGCTCCGGCGAAGCCCGGCGGGGAGCCGTGATGAGCGCGTCGATCGGCGCGGTGATCGTCGCGCTCTGGCTCGCCGCCCTCGCCATTGCGCGGCTCGCGCGGCGGCTGCTGCGCTCGCACTGGCCGTTCACCGTGCGCCAGGGAGTGGCGAACCTCTACCGTCCCTCGAACCAGACGCGTGCCGTTATGCTGGCGCTCGGCTTCGGCGCGTTCCTGATCGGTACGCTGTACCTCGTGCAGCGAAGTCTTCTCTCTCACCTCTCGTTCGATGACACCGCAGTCCAGGCGAATCTCGCGTTCTTCGATGTGCAGCGCGACCAGGTGCAAGGACTGGACTCTCTCATCCGCACCGCCGGCGACCCGGTGCTGCAGCGCGTACCGATCGTTCCGATGCGCATCGCCTCCATCAACGGCCGCTCCGTGGGAGAGCTGTCGCGCGAGCGCTCCTCCTGGGCGCTCCGTCGCGAGTATCGCTCGAGCTACCGAGACTCTCTGATAGGATCGGAGCGCGTGACCGCCGGCGACTGGAAGCGCACCGCGCGCGCCAGCTCGACCGGCCTCCCGGCCGTGTCCTTCGAGCAGGACGTCGCCGAGGAGCTCGGGATCAGCCTTGGAGATACGGTTACGTGGGACGTGCAGGGCGTTCGCATCCCGACAGTGGTGGGGAGCCTGCGCGAGGTCAACTGGGCGCGCTTCGAGCCCAACTTCTTCGTACTCTTCCCCTCCCCTGCTCTCGCAGACGCTCCACAGACTTTCGTCCTGCTCACGCGCGTCGATGGCTCCGCCAGCGCGGCCCGCAGCGCCGCCCTCCAGCGCGCCGCAGTCGACGCCTACCCCAACATCTCGAGTATCGACCTCTCGATGATCCAGCGCACCGTCGCGGACATCCTCGGCAAGATCTCGGTGGCCGTCCGCTTCATGGCACTTTTCAGCATCGCCACGGGCGCGCTCGTCCTGCTCAGCGCCGTCGCGGCCACCCGCCGCCAACGCCTGCGCGAGGCGGTACTGCTCAAGACCCTGGGCGCTACGCGCAGACAGGTGCGCGACATCATGCTCGCCGAGTACGCCGTCCTCGGCCTCCTCGGCAGCGCCGTCGGCCTCCTGCTCTCCGTAGGCGGCGCATGGGCGCTGGTGCACTTCGTGTTCGACATCCCCTTCGCCCCCCTCGCCCCGCCGCTAGTACTTCTGGCCGCCCTGATGACTCTTCTCACTCTCTCCATCGGCCTCTGGAGCAGCCGCGACGTCTTCCAAGCGACCGCCATCGAGGCGCTGCGGTGACGATGCATCCCGGGCATCGCGGCTGATCTGGATTCATCGCGGGGGCTCGGTGCATCGCGCTGGGGCGTAACTGCGCACGCGGAGGGCGCGGAGGGAACGGCGAGAGAACGCGGAGAACTGCCTGTGGGGGCGAGCATCGCGATCCTTATGTCGACCGCGTCGCAACTTCCGGGTTTCCGGAAAAGCAGGAACGCGGAGAACGCGGAGAACCGCAGAGAGAACGCAGAGGGTGCTGCACGGTCGGCTATCAGGCGCAAGCGGCCGGGAGAAAAAGGGGGAACTGCTCCCGCGCTCAAAGTCCTGCCCAGGTGGGCAGAGCTCTAACCGCGGGAGCAGTTCCCCAAAAAACCCCTCGTTCGAGATCTCGCCTTACGGGTTTTCTCTGCGTTCTCTCGTTCTTCT
>JBIQMO010000103.1:0-12664 GCA_044463245.1 Gemmatimonas aurantiaca | reverse complement strand
GGGGTCAGGTCTTTAATTTCGAGTCGCAAGGGCTACTGCCCTTGCGACTCGAAATTAAAGACCTGACCCCGTCGGCCCGGCTCTCTGCTCTCTCCACTCTCCCTCCTCCAGTCCCATCCCCCACCTCGCCAGCGCGGTCGGCAGTCCGCCGTACGAGAGCAGCTCGTCGTGGAACGACGCGAGCGAGAAGTCACTCCCTCGCGCGCGGCGAGCATCGTCGCGAAGACGGAGGATGTCGCGGCGGCCGACGGCGTAGCAAAGCTGATACGTGGGATACGCGCAGTAGCGAGCTACCTCCGCCGCAGCCGCCGCGTCGCTGAAGCCCAGCTCGTCTCGCAGCATGCGCGCCGCATCGGCCACCGGCATCTTCTTCGTATGCAGCTTGACGTCGAGTATCACGCGCAGCGCTCGCCAGAGCAGATGGTGCGCGTGGAACAGTCGCTCGGCCGGCGTGGAGAGGAAGCCCTCCTCCGCCATCAACGACTCGCAGTAGAGCGCCCACCCCTCACGCGCTGCCGGCGTGGCGAGCACGCGCCGCATCACCCCCGGAAGCCGATTCGCCACGGTGATCTGCTGATGGTGCCCCGGCACGCCCTCGTGCAACACTGTGCTCGATCGCTCGGCGTGGCTCTCCACGGCGCGCGCCTCGCCGGCGGCAGGGAGCGTGACGAAGAATCGGCCGCGCTGCTCCTCCTCGAAGGTGCCCGGCCCCTGGTAGGCGGCGAAGGGGATCAACGTGCGCAGGAAGCCAGGCGTGTGCTCCGCCTCGACCGGCGCGTCCGTGACGGTCATCAGTCCGCGCGATGCGGTGAAGTCGCGCGCGGCAGCGAGCGATGCGCAATACTCGTCGAGCGCCTTGCCACTCTCGGGGACGTCCTCCCTGAGACGGGCGAGCACCTCCCGCCAGTGCACTCCCGGCTCGATCTCGGCGGCGATCCGCTCGAGCTCCGCGGTAACCTCCGCGCGTAGCTGCTCGCCGTAGCGAAGCAGCTCGTCGGCGCCGTCCCGGATCATGTGCGCGGTGTGCAGCTTCCTGTCGAAGAGCTCCCGGCCGATGGCGAAGTTCTCGCCGGCATCCTCACCCATGAGCGCGAGCGCGTCGTTGAACTCCAGGAGCGCCCGCACGGCGCTCTCGCGCGCCTCGGCGAGCTCACTCCTGTCGAGTACCGACAGGTCGATGGCTCCATCATCCAGCCCGTCGCGGATGAGAGCCACGCCCCCGGGAATCATGGAGCTCCCCAGCGCGATGAGCGGCCGCGCCGGCTCCGTGAGCGCGTCGATGGCCCGGATGAGAAAGTCGGGGAGCGCGCGCAGGCGTTGCAACAGCTCGGCCGCGCGGCGCGGCGGATCCTGCTCTCCTCGCGCGAGCAGCAGATGCAGCCCGTTCAGGGCGTGCGACAGGTGGAAAGCCGGATTGAACGCGAAAGGACGCTCGCGCTCGAAGAGGAGGATCCAGTGCCGAGCATCGTGCAGCGCGGCGGTGCGGTCGATCTCCTCATCGAGCGTATCCGCCTCCGCCTCCTCGAGCGCGGAGGTGTAGCTGCGCAGGGCGGCGAGCTGCTCGCGCACGGAAAGGGCATCGTACCGCGCGAACTCCCCCGAGAGCTCGTGCAGACCGGCGAAGGTGGCCTCGACCGGGTCGAGCCGCCAGCGGAGGTCCAGATAGCCGTCGAAGACGTCTGCGAGCGACTGGTTCACGCGTCCGCGGGAGTGCGCTGGAATTCGCGTACCATCTCGTGCAGCTCCTCGTCGCGCAGCACGCGGCTCAGCCGCTTAGCCGCGTCGAAGATGTGCTGGCAGAGCTCCTGGTCGGCGGAGTCGAGGCCGTTCTCGTCGAGCCAGTAGCGCACGTTCGAAAGTCCCGATACCGGCGAGATCTCGATGCGCTGCGCAAGGCCGAAGTCTCCGGCTGGTACGCCCGAGTAGATGCGGTCTGCCAGCCACGCGTGCCCCTTCCGGCGCGCCTTGATGATCGCTGCGGCGTGTACGCCGGTCCCGGTGCGGAACGCGTCGTCGCCCAGAACCGGATAGCTAGGTGGAACCGGCACACCGCACGCGCGCGACGCGAGGAACGAGTACTCGGGGAGCTTCGCCAGATCGTGCTGGTGCGCGCCGAGCAGCTTGAGGTTGATGAGGAGAAGATCCATCTCCGCGTTCCCTACCCGCTCGCCGATGCCGAGCGCCGTGCCGTGAACGCGGTCCACACCTTCCTCGATGGCCGCGAGGCAGTTGGCGAGACCGAGCCCGCGGTCGCGGTGGCCGTGCCAGTCCAGCTTCACATCCTCGCCGCTCGGCTCCACGATCTCGTCGTGAACGAAGCGCACCAGCGCGCGAACTCCATCGGGCGTGGCGTGTCCCACGGTATCGGCCAGGCAGAGTCGCCGCGCACCCCAGCGGATCGCGTTCCCGTAGAGCGCGTTCAGTGTTTCCGGGTCGGCGCGCGTGGTGTCTTCGGTGACGAACATGACCGGGAGTCCCTCGCGCACCGCGAAGGTGACCGCCTCCTCGCTCACCTTCAGCATCCTGTCGAGCGTCCAGTCCTCGGCGTAGCGACGGATGGGCGAGGAGCCGATGAAGGTAGCCGCCTCGATCGGGATTCCGGCTGCCTGCGAGATGCGCGCGATCGGCTCCACGTCGCTCAGCACCGTGCGAGCCGCGCAGTTGGGCTCGAGCGGGATCCCACTGCTCGCGATCTCGCGCGCCAGTGCGAGCGCGTCGTCGCCGGCACGGCCCCCCGCACCTGGGAGCCCGATGTCTGCCGCCGCTATCCCGAGCTCCGCCATGAGGTGGATGAGACGGAGCTTGTCCTCGAGAGCGGGATTCGTCACCGACGGGCACTGCAGCCCGTCGCGCAACGTTTCGTCGTTGAGCTCCACTCGACAGGCAGACCAGTCGAACCCGTCCTGCCGCACATTCCAATCGTGGATGAGGTCGCGCTCTTGCATGTCTGGACGGAGCGGGAGAAGGGCCTCGTACGGCCCGCGTTCCTCGTACGGCCCGTGTTCATTGAATGTATCCCCCAAACGGGGGGTGACAATATGGCCCCGCGCGGCACACCGCACTTGCGCATCGACGCTCCGGCGCTCAATTGAGGGCAATGCAGACTACCGACCGCACACTCGCCGAGCTGTGGCAGAGCGAAGCGCTCGAGGAGGCACGCCGGGCACTCGTGTCGCTCGACGAAGAGATCCTGGAGCACCAGATGGCCATCACGCGGATAGCCGCACCGTCCGGCGAGGAGGGCGAACGTGCGCGGTGGATGTCGGAGCGCTTCCGCGAGCTGGGGCTCACCGAGGTCGGAATCGACCCGGCCGGAAACGTGATCGCCAGGCGCCCGGGCGATGACTGCGCCGATCAGGACGAGCGCCCCGCGCCGGGTGCGGTGGTGGTCTGTGCTCATCTGGACACGGTCTTCCCCAGAAGCACGCCGCTGGTGGTACGCCGCTCGGGATCGCGACTGCACGGGCCTGGAATAGGCGACAACGGCCGCGGGCTCGCGGTGATGCTGGCACTGGCGCGCGTTCTGGACGGACGCACGCTCCGGACGCGCGCGCCCGTCGATTTCGTGTGTACCACCGGCGAGGAGGGAGCCGGGAATCTGCGCGGCGCGAAGGCGCTCTTCGCCGGCTCGGCTCGCGATGCCATCGCGGCGATCGCGCTCGATGGGGCTGGCGACGAGCGGATCGTCCACCGCGCGCTCGGCTCCTACCGCTACCGCGTCGAGTTTCGCGGACGCGGTGGCCACAGCTGGACCTCGTATGGTGTTCCCAATCCGGTGCACGCCGCCGCCATAGCGGCCGCGCGGGTCGCGCGGCTCCCGATCCCCAGTGAACCGCGCACCACGCTGAGCGTGGTGCGCACCGGCGGCGGGCTCTCGCTGAACTCCATCCCCGACAGCGCATGGATCGAGGTGGACCTCAGGTCGGTCTCGCGCGCCATGCTCGAGCAGCACGACCGCACCTTGCGCGAGATAGTTCGAGTCGCCACGCTCGATGAGAACTCGCGCCGCGCTCGCGGCACGCCTCCGCTCGCGAGTGAGGTACACCTCATAGGCGACCGGCCGAGCGGCGAGACGCCGGTGAAGCACCCGCTGGTCGCGCTCGCGATGGAGGCCACGCGACTCATAGGACGCGCACCCGAGCTGGCCACCGCATCCACCGACTCGAACGTGCCGATCAGTCGCGGGATACCCGCCATCGCGATCGGCGCCGGCGGCCGCGGCGGCGACGCACATACCGAGGGCGAGTGGTTCGACAACACCGATGCCCAGGCGGGAGTGGCGCGCGCACTGGGTATCGTGGTGGGAGCAGCGGGGCTGGGGTCAGGTCTTTAATTTCGAGCAAGCTCTAGTATAAGAGACGGGGTCAGGTCTTTAATTTCGAGCAAGCTGGGCCATAACGCAGTTATGGCCCAGCTTGCTCGAAATTAAAGACCTGACCCCGTCGTCCAGTTCAGCTTGCTCGAAATTAAAGACCTGACCCCGTCGTTTACTCCGAGCGCACCTCGGAGTGGTCGCCTACGGTGACCGAGCCCTTCACCCCCTCGATCACGACTTCGTCACCAACCATCGACTCGCGCAGCGCGGAGTTGGTGATCGTCGCGCGCTCACCCACCACCGAGTCACGGATCTCCGAGTTCTTCACTACCGTCCCCGCGCCGATCGACACGTTGGGGCCTACGGTGGCGTGATCGAGTACCGCATCGTCGTGGATGTAGACGGGGTCGAAGATCCTGGAATCGCCCACGTTCGTCGGCCGGTGAGCGCGCCCCTTCTGCAGCATCACACGATTAGTCTCGAGTAGCGTGTCGAGCTTTCCGGCGTCGTACCACCCCGCCACGTCCACCACCTGGATCCGCGCGCCGTGGTCGATCATGTACTGGAAGGCGTCGGTGAGGTAGTACTCACCCTTGTGCGGCGCCTGCTTCATCACGTGGTCGATCCCCTCGTAGAGAAGCTGCCAGTTGCGGATGTAGTACAGTCCGATGTTCGCCCGCTTCGAGATCGGCTGCGAGGGCTTCTCGACGATCTTGCGCATGTTGCCATCGGCGTCCGCCACCACCACGCCGAAGCGCTGGTAGTCTTCCACCTCCTTCACCCAGATGATGCCGTCGGCGTCGGTGCCGTTGATCACGGAGAGATCGGCGTCGAAGATGGTGTCGACGAAGATGATGAGCACCGGCTCGTCCACGTACGGTCGGGCCAGCTCAACCGCGCTCGCCGTCCCGTTCTGCACCACCTGCTCCACGAAGACCGAGGGGAAGTCGTAGTGCCCCTTCACGTACTCCTCCACCCGCTCCTTCAGGTGACCGGTGATGTAGATGATCTGGTCGACGCCTCCCAGCCTCTCCAGATCATCCAGGATGTACGACATGACCGGCTTGCCGGCCACTTCGAGCAGCGGCTTCGGCGTGACGTGCGTGTGCGGGCGCAGACGCGTTCCCTTCCCCGCGAGCGGTATGATCACCTTCATGGCGCGTTCGTTCCCTCTCGTCCGTAGCGGTCGCTGAGTCGTACCACGTCGTCCAGGTCGGGCGTGGATGCCTCCAGGACGTCGCAGTCGGTGACTGCCTCCATGTAGTGCACGGTGCCCGGCGTGATGCGGAACGCCTCCCCCACCTTCAGCTTCATGTCGCGCATCTCTCCGTCCAGCTTCACCCAGTAGATCAGCTCCCCCGAGAGCAGATACACGGTTTCGTCCTTGCGCTCGTGGTACTGCACCGAGAGTGCATGCCCCGCGTTTATGTGCAGCACCTTCCCCACGTAGCGGTCGGTGTGTGCCCAGATGATCTCGTGTCCCCACGGCTTGGGGACGACCTTCACCTCTCCACGGCCGCTCATCTAGCTTCCTTCCTCGCTCGGGTCTGTTGATTGTGGGCGCCGGAAATGTAGCCCCTCAGAAGAGCTCACCCAGCGACACCACCCAGTTCACGGTTCCCTCATCGCTCCCTCGCACCGGATCTCGCGTCCAGAGCGGAAAGTCCACCCGCACTGTGTAGCTCTGATCGTAGAGCGTCCCGCTGAGCGACGCCCCGATCCCGGCATCGCCGAAGAATCGTCCATCGGCGCCAGGTGTGTCGAGCGTCCCCCACGCCAGGTCGGTGAACGCGGAGAGCGCGACACGCGGCGCCAGCGAGCGGGCCCGGGGCGAGTACACCACTCGCGCCAACTGGGCATTCGCGGCGGCGACGTTCTTCACTCGCAGGAGCGGTGAGTAGCCCCGCAATCCCGCGTCGCCGGGCGTCACGTAGTGCACGTCGCTTCGAGCAAGCGGCGCGCCACGGCCGCGCAGGAGGTGATTGCCGAAGGTTTCCGTGGGTCCGAGCGACGAGAGACCTATCGATCGCTGCCGCGGCGCATCCTTGCTGGCTCCCGCGAAGAGCCGCAGCATCGCGCTGCTCAGCGACCTGGTTCCGAAGCTCTTCACCTTGCTCCCCTCGAGCTGTACGCGACCGAAGCCGCGCGTGTCGTTGCCCGTGTCGCCGCTCGGATCCACGAATCCACCCACGGCGAAGGCACGCGCCGAGAGGCCCGCGGGCCGCCGAGCACTCCAGCGGTACTCCGCGCTCGCATCGACCACGCGCGCATCCTCCCAGCGAAGCGGATCCATCCAGGCGGTGTCGTACGGGAGCGTGGCGGCGAGCGCCAGAGTGAGGAAGCGTCGCTGCCCGTTGGCGAGAGGGAACTGCCGCTGATCGAACGTCTTCGCGATCTGGAGCTTCCCGACTCCATCGAGCATCCAGGCGCCCGCCTCCAGGCCGATGGCGGGACGATGCGCGAAGGGGAGCGTCGGATTTCGCGTGGAGATCCACCCCTGGAGCCGTCCCCGTCCGCTCTCGCTCGATTCGGTGCCGCGCACGGGGAGCGCGATCCCGACCTCCCACCGGTCGAGCCACCCCTGATAGTTGGTGCGAAGTCGCAGCGCGGGCGTGACCCCGCCCGGATCGGTGTACCAGGCAAGCGGCGTGATCGCCACGATCTCCTTCTCACGGCTCGACTGATTCAGGAAGGGCCAGTCGAACACCGTGCGCGCAACCTGCATCGAGTCGCCTCGCGAGCGCGGAAGAACATCGTTGCGACGGTCCCAGTCGACGGTGAGGCGAAGCGGGTCGAGGCGTACCGCCCTCGGCCGCTCGCGTGTACGGATCTCCACCCACTGGTCGTCGAGTGCGGCGGACCCGCGCGCGCTCACCCAGCCGCCGCTCGTGAGCGCGCCCACCGGCATCGGGTGGCGGTACTCGCCCACGCGCACGATCCGAGCGCGCGTCACCCATTCGTCGCCCTCGCGGTGCGAGCGGGCATCGCGCAACGCGTAGTCGATGAGGCCCGTGCGATGCACCCACTGCGAGAAGAACCAGGAAAGCTCCTCGCCGCTCGCACGCTCGGCCGAAGAGCGCATCGCCAGCTCGTCCACGTGCTTGAACTTCCAGCGCGAGTAGTAGTCGTGCAGGAAGTCGCGGAAGGCACTGTCACCCACCGCATCGCGTAGCGCGCCGTACATCATCGACGCCCGGTCGTACACCATCTGGTTGTAGACGATGAAATCCGAGAAGTCGTACGCCGGCGTCCCGACCGGCTGCGCCGCGCCGCCGAGGTCCAGCTGGAACTGATCGAGGTTTCCCATGTCCAGCACTGGAGGAGTCACCGCATGCGCGCGATACCCCGAATCCTGCTGCGGGATCTGCGGCGCCTCGCCCCTCGCACGCTCGGGGAGCGTGAGCTTCTGTGCCCACTCGGTCTGGTAGCTGGTGAGTCCCTCGTCCATCCACCCCGAGCGCCACTCGTTGTTGGCCAGGAAGCCGTACGAGTAGATGTGCCCCATCTCGTGGAGGACGAGCCCCTGCGAGATGCGCTGCCCGTACATCACCAGCATAGGGAACTCCGTCGCACCGCCGTCGAGGCGCTGGAGTCCGGTGGCCTGCGGGTACGCGTACGGCCCGTAGATCGACTCGAGCCAGCTCAGCGCGTTCGAGATGTACGACACCATCCGGCCGCGCCCCCACTGCTCCTCGTTGCCGCGCGTGTAGAGCACGTGGATGGGGATCTCGCCGCGGTACATGCCACCTTCGTAGCGGTAGTCGGGAGAGGTGGCCCAACCGAAGTGGTGAACCTCGTGGGCGAGGAAGCGCACGCGCTTGTAACCTCGTGGGAGACTCACGGCGGTATCCGGCGCGATGCTGCCGTATGCCCTGGCACCGAGTACCACCGCGCTGTCGCCGTCGGGCGAGGGGACGGTGGCGTTGGCGCCCGCCCAGCCGGGATCACCTTCCACGGGGATCCCCGTCGCGCCCACCACCTGGTCGGCGGGAAGGAGCAGTGTGACGTCGTACGTCCCGAACTCGCCATATAGCTCACCCGCCGGCACCAGCGGATTGTCCTCCCAGCCGTCGCGATCGTAGACGGCCACCTTCGGATACCACTGCGCGAAGTCGTACTCGCGCCCGCGCCGGCCCTGCCGGCGGTACACTTTCGCGGACGGCCGGGCATCCCAGGCGAAGCGCACGCGCACCGAATCGCCCGGGGCGAGTGGACGCGGGAGCGCTATGTGCGCCACCGTACTGTCTGGCGCGCCGGGATAGTCCACTCTCACGCTTTCGCCATCCACCGTCACGGGCGCCGTGAAGCGCTCGTAGGCGTAGTCCGGCTCGCGCAGATTCTGAAAGCGCACGCGCCCCTCGCGCTCATCCACCGCGCTCCACTTCGATCCGGGACGGAAGGCGTTCAGGTACTGGTGAAAGAACATCTCCTTCAGCGTATCGGGCGAGTGATTCACGTAGAGCAGCTCGCCCGTGGCGTGGAGGTTCTGCAGCTTCTCGTCCAGCTTCGCCGTGATGCGGTATTCGATCCGCTGCTGCCAGTAGCCCGTGGTGTCGCCGGAGGGCGGGGTGGTGGGAGCCGGCGCGGCGGCCTGCTGGAGGATGAAGAAGAGTGGGAGGATCGATTGCATTGATTTTCGGTGGGCTACGAAACGCGAACGGCGCCCGAGGTGAGGGCGCCGCGCAATTGTATGACCTGTACCGCTCTGCCGCCACCGCCAGCGACCGGGCGGCGAGACGACCACGAAACGCCGCGCTCAGCGTCCCGCGGCCGCTACTCCGCTGAGCATCCGCGTACGCAGCCTCGTGAGGCGATGCCGAACGGAGCCGTCCATCACCGTGTCGCCGACGCGCACGATCGTTCCGCCCAGGATATCGGGGCGCACCACGAAGTGCGGCACCACCTTCTTTCCGAGTACGCGAGAGAGCTGCTCCGTGATACTCTGCGCCAGCGCCGGATCGGGCTGTTTGGCGAGCGTGACATCGGCGTGCACGCGCCCCTCGAGCTGATCCACGATCGCGTGGTACTCGAAAGCGATCTCGCCGATGAGGTGCTGGCGCCGATGCGTGACCACCGCCTGAAGAAAGCGCACGAAGAGGCGCGGGAGCCGGTCGGCGAACGCCTTTCCGATCACCTCGTTCTTCTCGCGCGCGCTCACGCGCGGGGTCTGGAGGAAGCGCACGAGGCGTGGATCGGCCGCGACCGCGCCGGCCACCTCGTCTATCATCGCGCCCCAGCCATCCAGGTCGCCCGCGCGCTGCGCCAGCTCGACGAGCGTCTCCGCGTAGCTCCTGGCAATAGTGATCTCGCGCATCAGCTCTTGATTCGCGAATGTGTGAGCGAGGCGAGGAAGGAATCTACCAGCCGCCGGTTAGTCTCGTTGTCGAGATCCTTCTCGATCACCTTGCCAGCACCGAGAACGGCGAGATTCACGGCCTCGCGCTGCAGCTCGGCGATGGCACGGTCACGCTCGGCGGCGATCTCCGCGCGAGCACGCTCGAGCATCTGCTGCTGCTCGCGGTGCGCCTGCGCCACGATCTCCTCGCGGACCTTCTCGCCAGCCGCGCGGCCCTCGACGATGAAGCGCTGGGCATCCTCGTGTCCCCGCTTCACGAGCTGCCGGTGCTCCTCGAGGAGAGCGGCTGCCTCCTCGCGGTCGCGACGGGCGTTCTCGATCGCATCCTCGAGGGCCTTCTCGCGCGCCTCGACTGCCGCCGTGAGCGGCTTGAAGGCGAACTTGGTGAGGACCAGCATGAGAATTACGAAGATGAACAGGGTCCAGAACATCAAACCCGTGTTCGGAGAGAGCAGCTTGGGGGGCGCCTCGTGGGCTCCCTGCGCAGCCAACGGAAGGGCAGCTAGGAGAGAGAGGGTCACGCCGAGCAGCGCTTTGAGCATTGTGATTCCCGCGAGAATGAGAGTGAGCGCGACGGGAGCCCCGGGGCCCCGCCGCGGCACGTCCAGCTAGAAAGTGAACTTGGTCTGGATTACGAACGCGACTACCACTGCGAAGAGAGCCACGCCCTCGATGAGCGCGGCGAGGATCAGCCCGGCCACCTGGATCTGACCACCCGCCTCGGGCTGGCGCGCCATACCGTCGGCGACCTGACCGCCGATGCGGCCGATGCCGATGCCGGCGCCGATCGTGGCGAGTCCCGCACCGATGCCGGCGCCGAGCATCGCCCACGCGCCGGCGTACTCACGCGTGAAATTGCCCGCTGCCTGCAGAAGAGCATAGAGTTGCATGTCTTACTCCACGTTCGAAGTTGAATCCACTCTGCTCCGCGCCGACGCGAGCACCACTGCTACTCTGCGAAGACGCCGCTCGTCAGCGAGGCCCGGGCCTCAACGAGCGTCCCCGGCCACCCGGCCGGGTACCATGTCACGCGGCTGGAGCGGAGCCGCGTGGTAGTGCGAGAGCTCAGAAGAACTACAGGGTTCAGGAGGCAGGGTTCAGGGTTCAGGAACTGCGTCTACCGCCACCGTCATTCCCGCGAAAGCGGGGATGACTCGAGCGGTAGGCAGTTCCCTGGTTCCTGTTCCCTTCTAACTGTAGTTCCTGAACCCTGAACCCTGCCTCCTGAACCCTGTCTCTCAGTGCCCCCCCTGTCTTATCAGTCCGATGAAGACGCAGCTGAGGAGGGTGAATATGTACGCTTGCAGCAAGCCGACGAATATCTCCAGCAGACTCACGGCTACGCCCATGAATACTGGGGCGGTGGCTATCGCATAGCTCTGGAAGGTGAAGATGAGACCTATCAGCGCGAGCAGAACCACGTGGCCAGCCGTCATGTTGGCGAAGAGACGAACGGCCAGCGCGAAGGGCTTGGCGATCTTTCCTACCACCTCGACCACGGTCATGATCACGAACATGAGCGGCTTGAGGAGTAGCGGCATCTCCTTCGGCGGAACGTAGAAGATCGTCCTGAGGTAGCCCCACCCCTGCGCGCGGATGCCTGATATCTCGACCACCACGAACGTGACGATCGCTAGCGTTGCCGTCACGGAGATGTTCCCGGTGGCCGTGGAACCGTAAGGGATGAGCCCCAGCAGATTCGCGAAGAGGATGAAGAAGAAGAGCGTGAGACCGAAAGGGACGAAGGCGTTGCCATGCGGACCGACGTTGCGAAGCACCACCTCGTTGCGGAGGTAGAGCACCAGCGCTTCCATCCCGGCAGCAAAACCTTTTGGTGCACCGGACTCCTCGGTGTGACGCTCGTGCGCCATCGCCGTGGGGATCAGCACGATCATGCAGAGGAACGCCGCCACCAATAGCATCACGACGTGCTTCGTGGGCGAGAGATCTATGGTGAGCCCGCCGACGTGCACCGGTTCCCAACGCGGCAGCTCCACCTCGCCCAGGAAGGGAAGCTCGAGGTGGTGCGAATCGGTGATATGAGGCGTGATGATGTCCACCGGCTCGGCGTTTTCGCCTTCCAGGTGCTCACCGGCAGGGCCGACGTGGATCTGCGGATCGTCGACCGCCGCGGCCGCGGCTGCGACGGGATGAGCGCCATCACCCTGGGCCACGACAGCAGCCGGCGAGGCGGCGAGAGCGAGCGCAAGTAAGAGCGTGCCGAGCTTCATCTCTTCAAGAGAACGGGTTCGACCAGCGTTGTAAGAAAGAAGAACGCCGCCATGCTAAGGAGGGCGGACTCCGGCGGCAGGCGCATTCCACGCACCACGAGGAAGGCAAATACCGCCAACGTCACCAGCCGCAGGAGCATGCCGAGCCCCCACGCGGCGAAGATGTTGGTGGTGCGTACGAGAAGCACCACCACGAAACCGAAGAGCTGCACACAGTACGCGACGATGGCGCTGATCCTTATCGCCCTGTGATCGGCCGGCGTGCCGAAGATCAGACCGAAGAGGAGCGCCACGACCACGATCACCGCGGCCGATGCGACGGCGAAGATGGCGAAGCGCTTCATCATCGCTTCTCGCTCTCCTTTCGCGCCTTCGTCTGCGCGGCCGTCAGCATGTGATACATGTTATAGATTCCCACGGCGGCTCCGACGAACACCCCCGCGACAAGCAGGAATGGGTCGGTCCCGAGCTTCTTGTCCAGCCACTGTCCCAGGTACAGGAAGAGCAGAATCGAGATGGCGAGCTGGATCCCGAGCCCGGCAACGGAAGCCGCCGAGACCGGTCCGGAACTCCCGGGTTTCGAGCCCGGCTTCCCATGCCGCCGCTGCCATTCCTGGTCCGCCATCCGGCCGGAATGTACCCGCTTGTGAAATTTTTCGCAAGCTCGCGGAGGGGGCCCCAACACCGCATCCCCACACCCCTGCCCTGCCGCCAAAGTCGCTGCAAATCGCCGACTTACGTGTTACCTTCGCCTTGACGGAT
>JBIQMO010000102.1:0-12703 GCA_044463245.1 Gemmatimonas aurantiaca | reverse complement strand
GGAGGCGGCGGATGCACCGGTGTCCTGCACACCGCCGCAGGCGGCGAGCGCCGCGACGAGGATGACGATACTTCTCATGCTGCTTTTTCTCGGGGGAAAGGGACGGAGAATATAAGGACGGCATGCGCTTCCGTCATAGTGCCAAACGACCCGGCGGCGCTTCCGTCACCAGCTATATTCTCTCCATGCGCGCCGGCGCTTCATCCATCAGCCTCCTCCTTCTGGCCGTCGCGGCATGCCGCGCGGAAAGACACGCGCCGCCCGGCGCGGAGCTTCTCGTGGCCGCAGGCGATTCCACCTACTGGATCACGACCGGCCCCAGTGGACTTCGCTCGCGCGGCTCGCCCATTCAGCTCGCGCGCCTGGGTGGCCGATTCTACGAGATCTATGTCGTGGATGACGACCGCTCCTACTCCGACGCCGAGATAGTCGCCCAGCAGGTCTGGCGCCGCGACCTGATCACCAACGACTCCGCGCTCGTCTTCCGCGACACCACCATCCTCGGCCTCGAGCGGTGGTACGCGCGCGCGCACCCCGACGACCGTCGCCTCGACCCCGACGAGGCGCTGGGCGACATACCGCACGTCTCGGCGACGAGCCGTTTCGACGTGCTCGATCAGTACGGTCCTTTCATGTCGTACGATTACAGCTCCGACCTGATCGTGAGCGGCGGCGAGGAGTGGCGCCTCTCCAGGCGCGGCGTGCTCGATCTTCGCGACGGCGGCGACGCATCCCTCGCGACGCTCTTCGGCGACAGCACTGCGCGAACGCTCCGGAAGCGGGGATCGGCGCTGTTCGCTCAGGCGCTCGATTCGGTGCTCTCCTCCAACGACGCGCGCGCGCACGAAGCGGCGGGCGCCATAGGCGACTTCGACTTCGACTCCTCGAGCTTCGCGCTCGTCTCGCGGGGCAACGAGCTGGAGGTGGAGTTCGTGGCGCCGGGACACGGTTCGCGCGCGGGCGGGCTGATTCTCCCCCTGCCGCCCATTCCGGTGCCCTCTCCCTCCTGGTGGGGCGGCATCGATCATACTCTTCCCACCAATGTCGACAGCGCCGAGTCGCGCTGGCAGCACGATCGGCTCCAGCTCATCGCGCGCCTCGACGAGGGCGAGGACAGCGCGCGCCTGACGCTGGTCGACAGCTCGGGACGCGAATGGCCGCTCGGCGTGACCGGCACACCGGTGCGCCGCGTCTACTGGCTGGACCATCCGCGAACCGACAGCACCACCTTCCGTGCGCTGGCCCGCGCTTTCGACGAGGCCGCACTCTACTCCGACGATGCTCGCACAGCCATGACCGACCCGACCACCACAGACCCCCGACTGGCGGCGAGAACCGGCCGCCCCGTTCGCGAATCCCAGCACGAGACCTCCGAGATCATGATGCCCCAGCACGCCAACATCCTGGGGCACGTCTTCGGCGGGGTGATCCTCTCGATGATGGATCGCACGGCCGCAGTCGCCGCCATCCGACACGCGCGCGGCAACTGCGTCACCGTGTCGGTGGACCGCGTGGACTTTCGCGAGCCGATCCACGTCGGCGACCTCGTCATCATGAAGGCGAGCGTGAACTACGCCGGACGCACTTCGATGGAGATCGGCGTGCGGGTGGAGGCGGAGAACATGATCGACGGCGTCCGCCGGCACACGAATTCCTGCTACCTCACCTTCGTCGCCATAGATCGAAACGGACGCCCGGTGGAGGTGCCGCAGGTCCTCCCGGAGACGCCGTCCGAGGAGCGGCGCTTCGCGGCGGCGATGGAGCGGCGCCGGCGGCGGCTCGAGGAGCGCGCCGCCGAGAACGGGTGAGGGGTCCCCCGAGTCGAGACTTGCCCCGCTCCGGCTGCACGAGCACCATTCCGGTATCATGAGGACGTCGTACACCGTAGAACAGGCGAATCGCACGCTCCCGCTGGTCAGCCGCATCGTGGGCGACATCGTGTCGCTCTATCCGCGCTGGCGGGAGCGCGTGAACGAGATAGAGATCCGGGCCGGCGGCGCCACGCTCGACGAGCCGGATCCGCGAACCGCGGATCTGGAGCGCGAGGCGCAGGAGATAGCCGCGGAGATCGATGGCTGCATCCGGGAGATCCGCGAGCTGGGGATCGAGTACCGGCTCCCGCTCGACGCGGGGCTGGTGGACTTCCCGGGCGAGCGTGACGGGCGGCGTATATTTCTCTGCTGGCGCCTCGGCGAGCGAGCCGTGGAGCACTGGCACGAGACCGACGCCGGTTTCGCGGGACGCCAGCCAATCGAGGAAGTGACTTCCGGCGTCGCCAACGTTCATCCCGAGAGGAGATGAGACAATTCCAATCGCCCGACGGCACCGTCTGGACCGTCGTGGTGACCAATCCCGGTGCGAGCAACGCGATGGTGGTGTTCAAGCACCCCGACCGGAGCACGGCGCGCCGGGATCGGTACAACTGGTATCAGGCCAGGACGCCGGCGGCCCGCAATGTCACCGCCCGGCTCGACCCGAAAGCCGTGCTCGACTCGATCACCGAGCCGCAGATGGCGCTCCTCTTCCGGCGATCGATGCTCATCTCGGCCGCCGACGATCCGCTGGGTATCCCGGTAACGAACTTCGCGGTTTGATCCGCGCGAGGGCTACGCCGCAGTGCCAGGGCGGCTAGCCCGCGCGCGCATGGCTCTTCTCGTCGGCGAAGTGCACTTCGATCGAAGTACCATCGCGCGCGGCCATCACGTTATCGAAGACTTCGCGCGCCTCGCGCACGAGCTCTGAAGTATCGCGCGAGTAGCGCGCCGAGAAGTGCGTGAGCACGAGCTGCTTCACACCAGCGCGCTGCGCTACGCGCGCCGCCTCGCGCGCGGTGGAGTGCCCCGTCTCGGCCGCGCGCGACGCTTCCTCATCGCCGAAGGTGGCCTCGTGTACCAGCAGGTCCGCGTCGCGCGCGTGCTCCACCGTCGCCTCGCTGGGGCGTGTGTCACCGGAGAGAACTACCTTCCGCCCGGCGCGCGTCGGACCCACCAGGAGCTCCGGGTGGATCACGCGGCCATCGTCGAGCGTTATGGTCTGTCCCTTGTGGATCCGTCCCCAGAGCGGCCCCTCCGGAATCCCGAGCTCGCGCGCCAGCTCGGGGTTGAAGCGGCCGCGCCGCTCCTCCTCCACCAGTGCATAACCGAGCGCGGTGGCTCCCCTGTGCGAGGCCGCGAAGGGGATGATCTCGTAGCCCGCGCGCGCGACCCGATTGTCCGGCTCCAGTTCGATGACGTCCATCGGGAAGCCGATCCTGTCCACGCCGAAGTGCACCGCCTCGCGTAGCATTCGCTTCGTTCCCTTCGGCCCCCAGAGGCGCATGGTCTCCTTCCGCCCCTGCAGCGCGAGCGTGCGGAAGAGGCCAATCACGCCTATCACGTGATCGCCGTGCAGGTGTGTGAAGAAGATGTCGTCGAGCGCGAACGACACTCCGTAGCGCATCATCTGCCGTTGCGTCCCCTCGCCGCAGTCGAACATCAGCGTCTCCCCCTCGCGGACGAGCGCGATCGAGGAGACGCCCCGCTCCACGGTGGGACGGGCGGCCGAGGTGCCCAGGAATCGAAGATTGAGCGACATGGGCCTGCAATATACCGAGAGAGAGAAGCCCGGAGCGACCGCCGCTAGCGATACGTCTCGAAGAACCCCTCTCCTTCGCCGCGAAGCGGCTGTCCATCCACCACACCGCTGATGCGCGCCCTTCCCTTCATCTGGACGAAGTAGGGCGTGGTGGCGAGCATGCGAGCCGCTCGCGTCTCGCCACGCTCGATCAGCGAGCCGCGCGTATCGGTGGCGATCGCATCCTCGATGGTGAGCTCCACGCGTATGGTGTCGCGCCCGCGCGCATCGACCATGACCGCGCTCGACGGAACCCGGATGGGACGACCATCCACCATGACCGTCCGGTCGTCCACGTAGCCGATCTCGCGCGGCCGGAAGAGCGCGCGGAAGCCGAGCGAATCCACCAGGTAGAGAAAGAGCGAGGGGCGGGAGGCGGAATCTCCCGGTGGTTCTACGCGCCCGTAGAGCAGTGTATACGAGCCGGCCCGTGTCGCTCCCCACTCCCAGCGCACGCCACGCCACACTCCCCAGTTGTGGTCATGATACGACTGCGCCGAGTCGTAGCGCTCGCACCTTCCCGATATGCAGATCGTCCCGCTCGCGTTCGCGCGGAGGCCAGGCACCGCGTAGCCGGAGGTGAACTCGCCGCTCGCCAGCGTCGCACCCGGGAAGAGCGCGCCCGGTACCGGCGTCACCACCAGGTCCACCGTCACCTCCGCCGATCCCGCTTCCTCGCGCGCTCGCGCGTGGATCTCGTAGCTCGCGTTCCAGCCGGGCGCTCCCACGACTGAAGCACTGTCCACCGGGAGGAGCTTCACGGTCGCGCGGCCCATCGTGAGATCGGGAGTGTCGGTGGAAAAATGGATGCTGTCGCGCGGGACCTCGGTCGCGAAGCGGCGGGTGGTGCCACCCTGTGTACGGATCGTGACCGCGACCTGTCCGCCCCATTCGCCGCCGCGGATGTCGCCGCCAATGATGTAGGAAATGAACGCCCAGCGCCGATTGTCCGAGGAGAGGACGTTGAAGTAATGCCACTCGCCCCACGTCTCCGGATCGGCTATCCCGTGGGGGGGATAGTGGAAGTGGTCCACGTCGGAGTAGAGCTGGTAGGGAGTGGGAGAGATCCAGCGTCGGTCGCCCGCGTCATCGCGCCAGTACCCGGCCGAGAGTGGCGGCACGGCACCCAGTGCTTCGCTCCTCGACGGCACTTCGCCGCTCGCGAGCACCGCGTACTCCCTGCCGTGCGCTCGCAGGTAGAGGAGCTTCCTCGTGATCTGCGGCGCCGCCACCCTGACGGAGCTCGAGAGCCGTGGCGCGGTGAGGAGCTGGCGGTAGATGAAGCGGGCGTTGTCTATCGAGAAGAAGAGTCCGCCCACGCCGCCCGTCTTCATGACTTCAACATCCAGCCCGGACGGGAGCACGGTTATCTCGCCGCCGCCCACCAGACGCTCGTCGCGGGCCTGCGTGAGGAGCGCCTCGCCGATGGCGAGGAGTACGATCATCACCCCCACGCCGAGCGCGTAACCGAAGAGCAGGAAGAGCGAGCGCCACGGCCTGCTCGCGAGGCTGCGCAGCGCGATGAGGGCGGTCATGCGCCCTCGATCCAGGGTGGAGGCGACCCCTCGCGCGGCACGATGAAGCGCAGCGCCGCGTCGTCCTCGCCGATGATCCGCCGGGCCAGCTCCGCCTGCCCGCCGTCGTCGCGTACCCTGCGCGCGGGGTCGTCCAGCAGCTCGGACGCTTCATCGTAGGTGAGCGTTGCCACGTAGACGTCGGCCCACGCCCCGTAATCGAAGCGCAGATAGGCAGCGCGCGATGCCACCGAGCTCACCAGCGGATGATCGGCCCTAATGGGAACGGAGATGTCCGGGTGCAGCGCGGGCAGCGTCAGCGCCACGAGAGCCGCGTGACGCTGATCGAGGGGATGCGGCTCCTCCGCACGGGGGAAGGCGCTCTCGATGCTGGTCAGCTCGTCCGGCGAGAGCTGCAGCGGCTCCCACTCGACGAGCGCTCCACGTGCCTCCGCCCGCCCCTCGGCGAGGAGGGTGCGCACATCCTCACGCTCCCTCCGGCCATCGAGGAGGTAGGCGACGAGCGTCTGGAGTGGCCACTCGGCCACCGTCACGTCCGTCCCGTCACTCTTGCGATGGTATCGCACTCGTGTGGTCGTTCCCGGCTCGTACACGCGACACCTCGTGGTGAACTATCGAGCCATCCTTCACGTGGACCACTCGTCGGGCGGCACTCGCCAGTCCCTCGTCGTGCGTCACCACCATGATCGTGGTGCCGTCGGCGTTGAGCCGTCCGAAAAGCTCTATGATCTCCTCGCCCGTCCGCGCATCCAGCTCCCCCGTCGGCTCGTCCGCCAGGAGCAGTGCAGGGCGATTGGCCAGCGCTCGCGCGATGGCCACCCGCTGCTGCTCGCCGCCGGAGAGCTGCGTGGGCCGGTGATGCTCGCGTCGCTCCAGCCCTACGTACTTCAGCAACTCCGAGGCCCGCGCACGTCGATCCGTACGCGAAACCCCGGCTTCCGCCATCGGCAGCTCCACGTTCTCCCGCGCGGTGAGCACCGGAAGGAGGTAGAAGCGCTGAAAGACGAAGCCAATGTTCCGCAGCCGGAAGTCGGTGAGCTCGCGATCGCTCATCCTCTCGATCCTGCGTCCCGCGATCATCAGCTCTCCGCCATCCGGAGTGTCGATCGCGCCGAGCAGGTTGAGCAGCGACGACTTTCCCGACCCTGACGGACCTACGATCGCCAAGTAGTCTCCGCTCTCCACCTCCAGCGACACACCCCGTACGGCGTGCACCACCTCGCCACCCTTCCCCACGTGGTAATCGCGCCGCAAGTTGCGTGCGCTCAACAGAACGGTCACGCCACGGCCTCCTCGTGCAGCGCGGTCGCGATGGGGAGCGTGGCAGCGCGCCACGCCGGGTAGATGCCGGCGACGATTCCCACGAGCACCAGGAGCCCCAGCGCGGTCCATGCGGACCGAGGCTGGAAGAGAAAGAAGTCGATCGCGGCCGGTAGGCCGGGGAAGGCGGAGAGGATCGAGTTGAGGTAGCGCGCGGTCACGAGGCCCAGGCCGAGCCCCACTACCGCACCGGCGAGGCTTATCGTCAGCCCTTCGATCAAGATCTGCTGGACCACGTGCAGGCGCGAGACCCCCATCGCACGCATCACGGCTATCTCGCCGACTCGCTCGTTCACCGAGACCGTCACCAGCGTCGTGACGAGGAGGAAGCCGACTATCAAACTCACCGCGCCCAGAATGAAGCCGAGCTGGCGGAAGTAGCTGAGCCGCTCGTCCACCCGCTCCAACGCTTCCGCGGTCGAGATCGCGTCCACCCGCGGGATGTGCTCGCGGATCCAGCGGCGCACCGCCTCGACGTCAGCACCTTCCCTCAGGCGCACCATGAAGAGCGAGACCTCATCGTTGCGCAAGCGACCGGTCATCTCCTGGAGAGTGCGGATCGGGAGCGCGGCGGCGCTCTGCCCCGAGGAGAGATAGAGGAATCGCGCGCGGCCGCTCACCACCACCCGCCGCTGGCCGGCGTAGCTGCGAAGCTGCGGATTGTAACCGGCGGCGACTTCCAGAGTATCGCCCACACGCGCCTCGGTGGCCGCGAGGAAGGCATCGTTCACGACAATGGCGTCTGGAGTCAGCGCGTCGCGCCCGGAGAGGAGCTCGTAGTCGCCCTGCGCGGACGGGTCCACTCCGAGCGCGAAGCTGGTGACGCTCAGCTCACCGCGCTCCACGTGCAGCTGACCCCCGAGCACCGCGCTCACCGTCGTGACGTCGGGGAGAGCGCGCAACGTGCTGGCGATCTGCGATGCGCCCGAGATCGTCGCTTCCGTATCGAATGGGAGCGTCCCACGCGGCGATAGTCGCAGTTGGAAGCCGCGCGCGAGCAGGAGCTCCCTGAACGACTCGCGCAGACCAGCGGAGAGCATCACCATGCAGAGGAGCATCGCCGCTGCCACCGCCACTCCGAGAACGGCGAGGAGCGTGCGCGCTCCATGGCGGCGCAGCGCGGCCATGGCTAGGAGTCCGCGCATCAGCGACCGATGAGCGCGAGCGGAGGAGTGCGGACCAGTCGGAGCGCCGCCAGAGCGCCGGCCACCACGCCGAGGACGAGCGAGAGAAGCACGGCGAACACGATGATGTCGCCGGTGACGATCGAGAATCGGAGCGGCGTCCTGTAGTACGACTGGTAGTAGGCATTCACCGCCGCCGACGTGATCCACCCCACCGCCACCCCGAGCCCACTCCCCAGCACCGACACGAAGGCAGCTTCGATCACCACGGAAATGAACACCGTCCAGCGCGAGAGGCCGATGAGCCGGAGCGCCCCCACGTCGCGCCGCCTCTCCTCGACCTTCAGCAGCAGGATGCAGAGGAGGAAGACCGCGCTCGCCACGATCGTGATCACACCGATCGCTCGGTGGAAGCGGCTGACCACCTCGAAGGTGGTCGATGTCTCCACCGCGATGTCACGCGAGCGGTACGCCTGGAAGCCGAAGGCGGCGTCGTCGATCGAGCTCAGAGCTCGCTCGGTAGCCGCACTGTCGAAGGTGCCCACCGCGAAGCGGTCCACCCTGTCGCCGTACCCGATGAGGCGCTGGAGCTGATCGAGGTGCAGCCGCACACGATAGTCGTTGCGCGCGATCTCGCTGGGGTCAGCCCGCCTTTCCACGATGGCGCTCACCACCACGGTATCCACCAGTCGCGCAGCCGCGCCTCCACCCGCCCCCTCCGGCAGCGCGCTCACGACGACCGTATCCCCAACCCTTATCCCCGCGTCCGCCGCCAAGTCTGCCCCGACCGCCATCGTTCGCGCCTGCGCCTGGAAGGCGAAGAGGAGAGTGAGGGCGGAGAGGAGCATGGGGGGAAGATAGTGGGGAGGGCCGACGGGGTCAGGTCTTTGATTTCGAGCCGTATGAGCGGTCGCTCATACGGCTCGAAATCAAAGACCTGACCCCGTCGGCCGTTCCTGCTCACCCCCCACACCCTATCACATTCGCCTTCACCGCTGGCGGCAGGGGAGGGGCGGAGCCGTAGAAGATCGAGCATACGGTGGCGCCGCCCGCGCGGGAGGCGCGGGCGGACCAGCCGGTGCTGTCGGCGCTGTGGAGGGTGAGTACGGCGCCGCGCGAGAGGGTGAGGTTCAGCACCGCGGTGTCCGCGGAGTACCTCTTCACCGCGTTCCAGTACGATTCCTCGGCGCGCGCCACCTCCCGGAGATCACGTATCATCGCGGCCACGTGCGCCCTTCGCCGGTACGCCTCGAATCGCGGCACGACGATGCCCACCAGGATGCCGATCGCCACGAGGACGATGAGCAGCTCGATGAGCGAGAATGCGGGCCGAGGCCGGAAGGGAGTGGGCATGAGGGAGAGAGCGGTCGTCGACTTCAGGACGGTGCGCGGAAAGGAGGGGTAACCGCGAGGAAGGAGGACGACCCACAATGAAGCGGGGGTGAGGGGCCGCTACCTCCGACCCTCACCCCCGCCGTATTTCACTGCTCTCCCGCGGATGCAACGGCAGGAACTGCCGTTGCATCCGCGATGCCGGACAAGATCAATTCTCCACGCCAGGTATCACGATCACGGAGGTAGTTCCGAAGATGATGCTGCTATCCCCGTTCACTACGACCGCCTTGATCTGGGTCGTCCCCTCGCCAACGCCGGTCACCACACCGGTGGAGTCCACCGTTGCGACGACTTCGTTGACCGAGCTCCAAGCGACCACACGATCGGTGAGCGCCTCGCCGTTCGCGCCCTTCGGCGTGGCAGTGATCTTCTGCGTTTCACCCACGTGGAGCCCGGTCACATCGGGGCTCATCACGATGCTCGCGACCGGGCGCTCGCTGACGGTCACGGCGATCGTCTGCGTCATCTCCTCCACGTCGCCCACGATCTCGGCCTCACCAATGGCCTTTGCGGTAACCACGGCATAGTACGAGACGGAGGTGGTGATCGTCGTGTCCGTACCCGAAACCGTGGTATCCGCGAGCACCTTGGCGAAGGTCTTCACCGAGGCCACGGAGTCATCCGAGTTCTCCCAGGAGATGCGGCGCGCCGTGAGGTCGTTGTCGTCGACATCATGGATGTGAACCTGCACGGTATCCGCATCGCCGGGGTAGAGCGACACGGCGTTCTTGCCGAGCGTGAAGCTCTCGGCGGGGACGCCGGTCACCGCGACGTCGATCGTTCCCTCGACCGGGCCGTGGTAGGCGTTGAAGACCGCGTGGATCGTGGTGCTTCCCTCGCCGATGGCGCGGACCTGCCAGTCATCGCCATTCTGCTCGACGACCGCGACATCCGGATCATCGCTGGACCAGTCGATGGCGGGGTTGTACATGTGGCCGCCAGAGATGGTGTCCTCCACGACGACGCTTACCGCGGCGGAGTCGTCCTGCGTGAGCGCGATGTCCGCCTGGTCGGGGATCACGACGAAGACGTAGTTGGGCGGGGGACCGACGCTGTCATCCGAGCACGCGCTCAGTGCGAGAGTGCCGGCCGCGAGAATGGCAAGAAAACGGCGCATGGTGAAGAGTTGGGTGAGTGGGAATAGACGTGACGCAACTGTTCCGGCTGCGCCTCCGGCGGAGCGGCACCGTTGCCGTCCGTCCGACCTCTTGACGAATGGGGCTTCCATGCGTTTCGGCCCCACCCGCCTGAGGGGTTTCCCCTACCCGACTGTTCCCCGCCTTTCCGTCAGTGCTTGGTGGCCAGCCAGTTCTCCCCGGCACCCAGCTCAACTACAAGCGGCACAGAGAGTTGCGCCGCGTTCTCCATCTCGTGTTTCACCAGCTTCGTGATCTCCTCCAGCTCCTCCGGAGGAGCCTCGAAAACGAGCTCGTCGTGCACCTGGAGGAGCATTCGCGACTTCACTTGACGCTCCGCGAGGAGCTGGTGGATGCGGATCATCGCGATCTTGATGAGGTCCGCCGCCGAGCCCTGGATCGGCGAGTTGGTCGCCGTCCGTTCACCGAACTGACGGATGTTGAAGTTGCGATCCTTCAGCTCGGGGATGTAGCGCCTGCGGCCGAAGATGGTCTGCACGTAGCCGTGCTCGCGCGCGAACTCCACCATCGAATCGAGGTACTTCCTGATCCCGCTGAAGCGTTCGAAGTACTCCTCGATGAACCTGCGCGCCTCGGCGAACTCTATTCTCAATTGTTGCGAGAGCGCGCGCGGCCCCTGCCCGTAAATCGTAGCGAAGTTGATCGTCTTGGCCCGCGCGCGCATCTCGGCCGTTACTTCCTCGAGCGGAACGTCGAAGATGATCGACGCGGTCTGCCGGTGGATGTCGCCTCCCGCGCGGAACGCCTGCACGAACGCCGGGTCGTCGGAGAGGTGCGCAAGGAGACGCAGCTCGATCTGCGAGTAGTCGGCTGCCAGGAACATCCACCCTTTCCGCGGCACGAAGCCGCGACGGATGTCGCGCCCCAGCTCCGTGCGGATGGGGATGTTCTGCAGGTTCGGATCGCTCGATGAGAGTCGTCCCGTCGTCGCTACGGTCTGGTTGAACGACGTGTGGATGCGGTGCGTCTCCGGATGCACCAGCGCGGGGAGCGCATCGAGATAGGTGCTCTCGAGCTTGGAGAGCTCGCGATACTCCATGAGCAGCTCCGGAATCGCGTGCCCCTGCTCGGCCAGCTCCTGCAACACGCTCGCGTCGGTGGAGGGACCGGTGGCCGTCTTCTTTATGACCGGGAGCTGCAGCTTCTCGAAGAGGATGTGCCGGAGCTGCGGGTTGGAGTTGATGTTGAACTCGACGCCCGCCTCCTCGTGGATCCGACGCTCCACGCGCTCACGCTCGGTGGCGAAGCGCTCCTTGAGCGATGCGAAGAAGGCGGTGTCTATCGAGACACCCTCCCACTCCATGTCGGCCAGCACGTCCACCAGCGGGATCTCGATCTCCTTGAAGAGCGACGTCAACGCGTACGTCTCGAGCTGCGGCTCGAAGATCGCGCGGAGACGGAGCGTCATGTCGGCGTCCTCGCACGAGTAGTCGCGCGCGGCGCTGATCGGGACCTGGTCGAAGGGAACGAGGTTGCGTCCCTTCCCGCACAGCTCCTCGAAGGAGATCATCTTGTGGTCGAGGAACTCCAGCGCTAGAACGTCGAGCCCGTGCGAGCGGCGCCCCGGGTCGAGCACGTACGACGCGATCATCGTGTCGAAGTCGAGCCCGCGGAGATTCACACCGGAGCGACGGAGGACGAG
Organism: Gemmatimonas aurantiaca; assembly: GCA_044463245.1. GTDB lineage: Bacteria > Gemmatimonadota > Gemmatimonadetes > Gemmatimonadales > Gemmatimonadaceae > JADGGM01. Next base: position 918 of record JBIQMO010000102.1, on the reverse strand, counting down.
CAGGTCGTACTTGGCGTTCTGCCCCGTCTTCTTCACCGACGGATCCTCGAGAAGCGCGCGGAGCGGCTCCATCTCCGGCGAGTCGAGCGGCGGGAGATTCCTGACCGGTTCGCCGCCGTTGGCGAGCGCGCGCGCGGCGATCGACCCCGGCTCGCTGTTCTGCTTCGCGGCGCTCTTCTTCTTCGCCGTCTTCGTGGCTTTCGCGCCCCTGGCGCCGGCGCCCGCGGCCCTCTCCCCCTCTACCTCGTCGCCGCCCCTCACGAGCCCGCGATCCTCGGGCGCGTCGGTGGGAGAGCGGTCGCCCGCCACATCCACCAGCAGATCGCCCTGCTCGGCCTCCTGCGCGCGGTGGCGGAGCGGGAGATAGTACGCCTCGCCCGGTGCAACGGCGATCGAGATGCTCACGATCGTGCAGCGGAGCGGATCGACGATCTGTGGGCTGCCGGGATCGATGATCGTCTCCGTGTCCACGGCGATGTGCGGCGCGCTCCGGGCGCGTTTGACCATCCGCTTCAGCGCATCGATGGTGTCCACCGTGGTGTACTTCACCGCCTGCTCTTCCTTCTTCGGCTCCTCCACCGCGTGGTCGCGGGCGAGCGAGTGGAACTCGAGCTCGACGAAGATCTCCTTGAGCCGCGCGTGGTCAGGCTCGCGCACCGCCAGCTCATCGAGATCGAGCTCGATGGGGAGATCGTAGCGAAGTGTTACTAATTCCTTGGAGAGCCGCGCGTCCGCCTCGTGCTCCTTGAGCGCCTCGCGCGGACGCTTCTTCTTGATCTCGTCGACGTGCGCGAGGATCTCCTCGAGCGCTCCGTACGTCTCCACCAGCTCGCACGCCGTCTTGTCGCCGATCCCGCGCACGCCGGGGACGTTGTCCGACGAGTCGCCCACGAGCGCGAGGTAGTCGGTGACGTACTC
>JBIQMO010000101.1:0-12863 GCA_044463245.1 Gemmatimonas aurantiaca | reverse complement strand
CCTTCGGCTCGCGCACGTCGTCGCGGAAGGCGGGCGGCTCGAACGCCTCGCGCGGGTCGCGCCCCGGCTTGCGCAGCTCGGCAAGGATGTCCTCGAGCGTCGGAAGGCCGACGTCATCGCCCACGTAGCGCTCGATCTTCACACGCCGGATCTCCTTCTCGTTCCCCACCAGCTCCGCCAGCGGCACGCCGAGGTCGCCGGCCATCCGCTCCACGAGAGCGTAGCGCTCCGGGTGCACCGCGGACGCGTCGAGCGCGTGCTTGCCGCCGCGCACGCGAAGGAATCCGGCCGCCTGTTCGAACGCCTTCGCACCGAGTCGCGGGACGTCGAGCAGCTCCCTGCGCGAGTGGAAGCCGCCGCGCTCGTCGCGTGCCTTGACGATGTTCGCCGCGAGCGACGGGCCTATCCCCGCTACGTAGGACAGGAGTGGGGCGGACGCGGTGTTGACCTCCACACCGACACGGTTCACGCAGCTCTCCACTACCTCATCGAGCCGCTGCTTGAGTCGCGGCTGCGAGACGTCGTGCTGGTACTGACCCACGCCGATCGACTTGGGGTCGATCTTCACCAGCTCCGCGAGCGGATCCTGCAGCCGGCGCGCGATCGAGACCGCGCCGCGCAGCGAGACGTCGAGCTCCGGGAACTCTTCGCGCGCCAGATCCGACGCCGAGTAGACCGACGCGCCCGACTCGTTGACGACGACGACGGTGGGACGAGTGAGCCCCCGGTCGCGCAGAGTCTCGCGCACCAGCCTCTCGGTCTCGCGCGACGCGGTACCGTTCCCGATCGCAACCAGTTCGACATCGAAGCGCGCGATGTAGGCGAGCAGCGACAAGGCGAAGCGATCCGGCTGATGCAGGTAGAACGCATCGGTGGCTAGCACGGCGCCGGTGCGCGAGACGACGGCCACCTTCACTCCCGTGCGGAAGCCGGGGTCGAGCCCGATCACCACGTGCTCGCCGGCGGGCGGAGCGAGGAGGATCTGCTCGAGCCCCTGACCGAAGATCGCGATCGCCTCTTCGTCCGCACGGGTCTTGAGCTCCATCCTGAGGTCCACCTCCACCGACGGAGCGATGAGCCGCTTGTACGCATCCTGCACCACGAGCCGCATCTGCTCCTGGGCGCGGTTCCCCTCCGCCAGCTCGCGCTCCATCTCCTCCACTATCCGCTCGGCCGGTGCCTCGATGCTCCAGATCAGGAACCCCTCGGATTCCCCGCGCCGGATGGCGAGCATGCGGTGCGATGGGATCTCCGTCAGCGACTGGCTGAAGTCGTAGTAGTCCTGGAACTTGGAGACCTCGTTCTCCTTCCCCGTGAGCGCGCGCGAGCGCACTACGCCCTCGCGGCGGGTGACATCGCGAATGCGGCCGCGCCGGTCGGCGTCTTCCGCCACACGCTCGGCGAGGATGTCGCGCGCACCCGCGAGTGCGTGCTCCGCGTCGGGGACCTCCTTCTCGGCATCCACGAACGCCGCCGCCTCGCGCTCGAGCGCTGCCGCATCGTGTTGGCCGTTCCACAGGAGCTCCGCAAGCGGCTCGAGCCCGCGCTCGCGCGCGATCATGGCGCGCGTGCGGCGCTTCGGCTTGTAAGGGAGGTAGAGATCCTCGAGCGCCTGCTTCGTGTCGGCCGCATCGATGCGCGCCTTCAGCTCGGGGTCGAGCTTCCCCTGCTCGTCGATGCTCTTGATGATCGCGGCGCGGCGTTCCTCGAGCTCGCGCAGATACTGCGCGCGGTCGCGCACATCGCGGAGCTGGACCTCATCGAGGCCGTCCGTGGCCTCCTTGCGGTAGCGGGCTATGAAGGGGAGGGTGTTGCCCTCGTCGAAGAGCGCGAGCGCGCCGGCAACCTGTCGTGGGGTGAGGGAGAGCTCGCGGGCAATGGTGGGGATGAGAGACTGCGGAAGCGTCGACATCGGTTCTGCTGAGGGTGAGGCGGGGGAGAGGAGTGAAGCGGCTGACAGGTGGGAGAAGCGAAGATAACACCCCTGGGAATCGTCGGTGGGGAGCACGACAGTGATCGCATCGTGGCTGAATCGTGTGCGTGCGCCTGGCGGTCTCGGTAACGATCGTCCATCTTCGCGGATCGATGTTGTTGTCCAGCTCGAACACCGTCGCAGGCGGACAAGACCCTCTCCCATCGTGAGGCTGGGTTGATCGCTGACGCACCGAAGCTCCTGGGCTCGCCCGAAGCCTGCACTGCGCGCCGGCGCCAGCTTTCCGAACTGCACGTGGCTCCCCTGTCGGCGCTCGTGGCATCGCTGCGGAAGGAATGCGGGCAGGACCTGGCGATTCCCGACTTCGACCCGTGGGATGGCGGTATACGTGCGCAGATCCTCTATTTGTTAGAAGCTCCCGGGGGGCGTGCAGTCGCTTCAGGCTTTGTCTCCCGCAACAACCCTGACGAGACGGCAAAGAACTTCTTCGAACTCAACCAGGCGGCCGGCGTTCCTCGCAAATGCACGGTGATCTGGAACATCGTTCCCTGGTATGTCGGTACGGGAGAGAGGATCCGGCCAGTGGTTCGCGCCGATATAGAGGCAGCGCTGCCTTTTTTTCGTCAGCTTCTCGACCTGCTGCCGCGATTGCGAGCTGCGGTGCTGGTCGGTCGCAAGGCGGAACGAGCCGCGGATGTCCTCGCAGGGATGCGGCCTGATATACGGGTATTCCGTTCTCCGCACCCGAGTCCACTGTTTGTGAACCGGGCGCCTGGAAATCGCGGGCGTATTCTGCGAGTACTTCGCGAGGTGCGAAGGTACGTCGGTATCGGGGGCGCCGCTGTCTAACGCGTCTTCAGAGCCGAAAGAGCGATCGCGTATCGAGGCCACTGCGCGGCGGCTACCATTGCACGTCAGGATTCCAGATGGTCTCGCACAAGGGTTTCGGGGCGGTCACCCGAAGACCCCTGTGCGATCTCTCCCCTATGTCGTCGTGATCACGCGCTGACCTGTGCGCGCTCCCCGCGTGGATTGACGACGCCCTCCCTGTTCGGCACCTCGAAGTATTCGTTGCGGCTGAATTGTCCCACTGCGGACTCGATGAAGTCGCGGACCTGATCGATGCTGTCCGCCTCCCACACGCAGACCGCCCGCGTGCCGTCCATGCTCGGGAAAGTGTGGTGGAGCTTGATCGTCGGAGGCATCTGCGACAGAGCCGATTCGGCCGTACTGAAGAAGCTGTCCGGGTCGGAGATGCTGTGTTGGATGAGCACGTACATAGGTCCCTCCTTCGATGGGAACCGACGTGGTGGACCGTCCATCCCGCACCGGCATGCCATGTTTGTCAAGCTCGACGCCGGTCGACGGGGTCAGGTCTTGAATTTCGAGCGGGCTGAGCCGTGGAACGGCTCAGCCCGCTCGAAATTCAAGACCTGACCCCGTCGTTCCCCCTCTTGCGTCACTTTACTTTGTATTGTAAAGTCCTCTGTACAACCAAACAATCAGCAGCCATGCCTGACAGAGAGACAGATCCGGCAAACGGTTCCGCCACAGTGAACGAGCCGAACGCACCTGCCGCCGAGCCGGCGAAAACCGAAGCCGCTGTTCCGCCCTCGCATCCGTCCCCACGCGCCCTGGTCGCGCGAGACGCGCTGTTCTCGGCCGCGCTGCTAGGCGTCACCGCCGATCCGCTGCTCCGAAATGGGCTTGGGGGAATAGGACTCCTCATCTGGATGCTGCAGTTCGCCGCCATCGTGGTGGCGCTCGTGCGGCGGGACGGGCGCCCTCTCTCGCGCGAGGGGCGCACCTGGCTCGGCGTCGCGGTGCTCTTCGCCGGCGGCCTGTCGTGGCGCGACGCGGGGCTGCTCCAATTCTTCGATTTCCTGGCGATGCTCTCCGCTCTCGTGCTCCTCGCCACGAGCATCGCTGCGACTCCGGTGCCCGGTCTGGTCGCCGCACGCGTCCGCGACCTGATCGCCGCCGCGTTCTGGACTGGCCGCTCCGTCGCCTTCGGCGCCGTCCCGCTACTGCTGCGCGACGCGGAGCTGCACGCCGCGCCTCGCCAGTATCCCGGTCAGTCTAACGCCGGGGGTATTAGACAGATCGGCAAGGCGCTCCTGATCGCCGCGCCGATATTCGTGGTCTTCGCGCTTCTGCTCACCAGCGCCGATCCGGTCTTCGGATCGCTGGTCACGATTCCGGATTTCCGCGTCGACGTCGCGCTCTCGCACGTGATCATCGCCGGCTTCTTCGCGTGGGTGACGGCGGGTTGGCTGCGCCGCTCGCTCCTCGCGCAACCCGCGGCTGCGGACGCGCCGGCCACACCGCTCCCGCTCACGCTCGGCGCCACGGACGTGATGCTCGCCCTCGGCGCGCTGAACGTGTTGTTCGCCGCGTTCGTGCTCGTGCAGATAGGGTGGCTCTTCGGAGGCGAGGCGCTCGTGCTGAGGACCACGGGTCTCGGCTACGCGGCATATGCGAGGCGCGGCTTCTTCGAGCTGATGTGGGTGGCGGGCCTCCTCCTCCCCGTGCTCCTCGGCGCGCACGCGCTCATCCCGGACTCCGATTCGCGCACGCTCCGTCTCTTCAGGCGGCTCGCGCTCCCGCTGGTGGCGCTGCTTGGCGCCATACTTCTCTCGGCGGGCGCGCGCATGAAGCTCTACGTGCACTACTACGGCATCTCCACCGACAGGCTGTACGCATCGGCGGTCATGATCTGGCTGGCGGTCGTGTTCGCGTGGCTCGTGTTCACCGTGCTGCGCTCGCGTCCGCGCAACTTCGCGACGGGGTTCGTGGCCAGCGGGCTCGCGGTGCTCTTCGCGCTCAACCTCCTGAATCCCGACGCGCTCGTGGCCCGCTCGAACCTGGCGCGCGACGTCGCGGCGCCCGCGAAGGGAGCGGGGACGGACCTGCGCTACGTCGCGACGCTGGGCGGAGATGCCGTCCCGTTGGTGGTGTCTGCGTTGACGATGACGCCGAGCGCCGCTCCGGACTCCGCAGCCACGATCGATCGTTGTACCGCTGCATCGACGCTTCTCGATCGCTGGTCCAGGGACGGGCGCGCGGAGAGCCGACAGAGCTGGACTCAGTGGAACATTGCGCGTGCGCGGGCGATGCGAGCGGTCGATGCCCACGAGGCGGAGCTCCGGGAGCTCGCGTGCAGCAAGTCCACCACCGCGGTCACCGCAGTACCGGCGTCTCCCTGACGCTGCCGGCGGCACAGGAGTGTGAGCCCATCGGGCGAGAGCATCGCGGATCTCCGCTCGCACTCCTTCGGACACCATTCGCACGACCCATACGTAGGCTATCGATGGGCGCGCTCGCCGGACCCCCCTCGGCGAGTGCCCGGACCCGACGTGGACCGAGCCCGAGATGAGTAACCGCGCGATGAGGTGGCAGATGAAGACGATGCTGGAGGCGTGGATCAGGGATTTCGCGTACAGCGCACGTACTCTCTCGCGCGCGCCGGGCTTCACCTTCGTTACCGTGGTGACTCTCGCGCTGGCCATCGGCGCGAACACCGCGATCTTCAGCGTGGTGGAGTCCGTGCTCCTCCGGCCGTTGCCTTTTCCGAACGCGGAGCAGCTGGTCGACATCGGTGGAACGGCGCCCGGGACGGATCTGCCCGATGAAGTCGGCGTGCCGGACGAGTTGTACTTCGCTTACCGCGAAGCCGTCCCCGCGATCGAGGATATCGGGACGTACGGCACGGGCTCGTCGACTGTGCGCGCGGAGGGGCACATAGAGCAGCTCTTCCTGACTCGCGCTACGCCTTCCTTCTTCGCCACCCTCGGCGCGCGCCCGCTGCTCGGTCGGCTCCCCGGGGCGGCCGATGCCGATAGTGTGGTGGTCATCAGCCACTGGCTCTGGCAGAGCTGGTTCGGCTCCGATCCGTCGATCATCGGTCGCAGCTACGACATCGCCGGCGCGACACGCACGGTCGTCGGCGTCATGGGTCCGGAGTTCCGGTTCCCGGATGAGCGTACAGCTCTCTGGATCACCTGGCCGATGAGTGCAGCGCAGGTCAAGCCCGGCGGGTTCGGAGCGCGCGTGGTCGCCCGTGTGGCTCCGGGCACGGATCTCGATGGCCTGATGACGCAGATCCAACCGTTCGCGCGGCGCGTCCAGGAGCGGCTGGGCGGTCCGGCGCCGTACAAGCGGATCATGGAGCATTACCGGCCCGTGGTGGCCCCGCTCCGCCAGCACATGATCGGCAAGATCGCCACGCCGCTCTGGATCCTCATGGGCACCGTGGGAATCGTCTTCCTGATCGCGTGCGCGAACGTGGCCAACCTGTTCATAGTTCGCTCGGAGAGCAGGCGGCGCGAGCTCGCGGTGCGTCGCGCACTCGGTGCGGGACGCGCGGGGCTGGTGCGCTCGCAGATGGCGGAGGCGCTCCTGCTCGCGGCAGCCGGAGGCGTGGGTGGGGTGCTCATCGCGTGGGCCGGTGTGCCCCTTCTCGTCCGCGCCGCGCCGGATGCGGTGGCCGGCGGCTTCGGGAGCACGCCCATTCCCGGCCTGGCCACGGCGCACCTGAACTTCACCGCGCTCCTCTTCACCGCGGCCGTGTCGCTGCTGGCCGCGTGCGCTTTCGGACTGCTGCCGGCGCTGCGAGTGTCGGGCTCCGGACTGCTCGGTTCTCTCCGCCAGACCGGGCGCGGGGTAGTCGGCCGCACTCACTATACGCGCGATGCGCTGGTGGTGGTGCAGACAGCGCTCGCTCTCGTGCTGCTCGTCGGCTCGGGGCTGCTCGTGCGCAGCTTCTCGAAGCTCAGCCACGTCGATCCGGGTTACGAGACGCGGAACATCTTCACCTTCCAGGTCGCGCCGCATCGCGAGGACCTGAAGGACAGGGCCTCGGTCTCTCGCTTCCAGTACGTGTTCATGGATCGCCTGCGGGCGCTCCCAGGCGTCCAGTCGGTGGGCTTCGTCACCGAGCTCCCTCTCGATGAGGGTGCGGGCACGACTTTCCTAACGACACCCGAGATCGAGGCCAGCGGCGCGGAGGCGCCGAGCGTTCGCTTCGCGGGTGCCGGCGGCGCGTACTTCCAGACCATGGGGATAAAGCTCCTGCAGGGCCGCCTCTTCGAGCGCGTCGAAGAGGAGCAGGGCGTACCGAACGTGATCCTCAGCCGCTCCGCCGCCCGGTTGTTCTTCCCGGGCGAGGATCCGCTCGGCAAACAGGTCAGACAAGCCACCGGCAAGAGCTGGTACACCGTGGTTGGAGTCGTGGAGGACGTCATACTCGACGACTTCCGTCGCGTGTCCCCCGAGCCGATGGTGTACCTGCCGGCTGTATCGCTCTCGCCGGCGTACGTGGTGAAATCCGCACGCGCGGATCGACTCGCTCCCGAGATCCGCGCGATAGTCCACGAGCTGATGCCCGAGTCCCCGATGTATCGCATCTTCACGATGCGGGATCTGGCTGCGCGGACGATGGCGAGCCTCTCGTTCACGATGCTCATGCTGGTCATCGCGGCGGTGCTCGCGTTGATCCTCGGTGCGGTCGGGCTCTACGGTGTGCTCGCGTACGGCGTGACCAGGCGCACCCAGGAGATCGGCGTGCGCATGGCGCTCGGAGCCGATGCGAGCACCGTGCGCCGAACGGTGGTTGCGGAAGGGGAGCGCGTCGCTCTGGTCGGTGTTGTCATCGGCGGCCTCGTGGCGCTGGTCCTCACGCGCTACATCAAGAGCCTCCTCTTCGGGGTCGACCCGCTGGACCTTCCCAGCTTCGTCGCCGTCTCCGCGGTGATGGTCGGCGTCGCGCTCCTCGCCAGCTACATCCCGGCGCGGCGCGCCTCGCGAGTGGACCCGGCGGCGGCGCTTCGTGCGGAGTAGAGGGGGGGTCAGGTCTTGACTTAATACATTTTCTGCCGGCGGCAGAAAATGTATTAAGTCAAGACCTGACCCCGCAGTTCGAAACTTCCGGAAGGCTCAGTTCGTATCGACGTTCGTTCCCTCCGATGTGCCTTCGCACGATCCCCAAACCTCCGAAGGCCAGTGAGAATTCCGCGCCCGCGTGGTAGCCGCACGCCCCGGCTGCCAGGCATCGCATTGATTGCGGCTCTGGCTCTGGCGTGCCATCCCGAAAACCGAGTCGCGAAGCAACTGACCGGCGCCTGCGAGACGGGTGACGCACAGGCCTGCTCCGACCTGGCCGAGCGACTCCTCCAGGGGCGGTACGTTCTTCAGGATGAGCCACGCGCCGCCGGGCTCTTCGAGCGCGCCTGCGATGCCGACGTCGCCAGCAGCTGCGCCAGGCTCGCTACCCTCTATCAGCAGGGCACTGGCGTCGACCGTGATTCCACGCGCGCCCTCGCGCTCTTCCGCCGTGGATGCGACGGCGGCGCCATGTCGGGCTGCACCAGCCTCGCTCTGCGCTACCGCGCTGGCACCGGAGTAGAGCGGGACGTGGCGCGCGCGAGCACTCTTTTTCGCCGGGCGTGCGACGGCGGCGACATGACCGGATGCGCCTATCTCGGGACGGAGTACGAGTCGGGCGAGGGAGTCGAGCAGGACGTGGCTCGTGCCGCGGAGCTGTTCCGGCGCAGCTGTGACGCCAAGGAATCGGTAGGCTGCGTCGGGCTCGGACGGCTATACGCATCGGGCGCCGGTGTGGCGCGCAACGACTCCGCTGCCCACGCGCTCTTCGACGGCGCCTGCCGTGAGCGCGATTCCGAGGGGTGCTTCCGACTGGGGAAGCTGTACGAGGTGGGCCAGGGCGTCGAGCAGGATTTCACGCACGCGGCGAGTCTCTACCGCCGCGCGTGCAGCGACGAGAACGGCGACGCCTGCTTCGCCATTGCGGCACTGTACGAGCGCGGGGCCGGCGTCAGGCGCGATACGACGCGCGCGCACGACCTGCGCGAGCGCGCCTGCAAGCTCGGACGCACCGCGGCGTGTACCTCACCCAAACCGGGAGGAGCCTGATGCCTACTGGCGAGCCGCTGCTCTCCGCCAACTGCCTGACGAAGCGCTACGGCGCCGTCACAGCGCTCGACGGCGTCAGCTTTCAGATCCACGACGGCATCACCGGCATCCTCGGCGAGAACGGCGCGGGCAAGAGCACCGCGATCAAGATCTTCCTCGGTCTCGTGAAGCCGACGTCGGGCGAAGCGATCGTGCTCGGCCAGAACGCCCACGAGAACATCGGCGTGCGCTCGCGGCTCGGTTACATGCCGGAGCACGACTGCCTCCCCAGCCAGGTGAGCGCGGCGGAGTTCCTCACGCACATGGCGGAGGTGAGCGGACTGCCACCTACGTCCGCGCGCACGCGCGCCGCCGACACGTTGCGCCACGCGGGGCTGTTCGAGGAGCGCTACCGCGCCATCGGTGGCTACTCCACCGGGATGAAGCAGCGCGTGAAGCTCGGCCAGGCGCTCGTGCACGATCCGGCATTCGTCTTCCTCGACGAGCCTACCGCCGGACTCGATCCCATCGGACGCGAAGAGATGCTCGATCTGGTGAGGAAGACGCATCGTGACTTCGGCATCAGCGTGCTGCTCTCGTCGCACCTCATGGCCGATGTCGAACGCACCTGCGACCGGATCATCGTGCTCCAGGGCGGCCGACTCGTGGAAGCGGGTGATGTCGGGAGCTTCACGAAGGAGATGGAGACGGTCTTTCTCGAGGTCGACACTAACCTCGAGCCGCTGGTCGCCGCGCTCGAGCGGCGCGGCATCCGCGCGACCCCGGACTCCGGGGGACTCCTCATCGAGGGGCCCGACGAATCAGTGTACGACGGCGTGCGCGACGCGCTGGTGGAGGCGGAGGCGCCGCTGAGGCGCCTGGCGCCGCGCCGGCGGGCGCTGGCAGAGCTGTTCGAGCGCGACCACGAGCTCGCGCGCAGCGGAGGTGCCGAATGACGACGCAGCTCACGCAGGCGGCCGAGTTGCGGCCGAAGCGTACCGGTACAGTCTTCGACATTGGCTATCGGAGCTACACCGGCGCGCGCGAAGGACGGAACCGCTCCCGTCTCGCCGTCTACAAGGACGGGATCCGCATCGCGCTCGGCTTCGGCCGCGGCGGCCGCGCCAAGATTCTCCCGTGGCTGTTCATCGCCGTCCTGTCGTTCATCGGGCTCGTGATGGCGCTCGTCGCCGGCGCGGTCAACCGGCTCGGTGGTCCGGATGCGGCGGCGGAGCTTCCATCGCACGGCGACTACTACGGCATCGCGGCGATCATCCTCTTCATCTTCGCCGCGGTCGTGGCGCCGGAGCTGCTCTGCCGCGACAGGCGTGAAGGGACGATCAATCTGTATCTCGTGAGGCCGCTCACGGGCGGCGACTACGTTGCGGCACGCTGGGCCGCATTCCTCACGGTAACTATCGCCGCTGCCTGGCTGCCGCAGATCATCCTCTTTCTCGGCCTGTCGATGGGCGACCCCGACCCAATCGGCTACCTGCGGCTGCACTGGCTCGACATTCCGCGCTTCCTCGCGTCGGGGATCGTGGTGGCGGCGTACGCCACGACGATCGCGATGCTGGTCGCGGCGTTCACGCTGCGCCGTGCATATGCGTCCGTGTTTCTCGTGGGCCTGTTCGTCATCACGGCGCCGTTCACCATCGGCCTGGCGTCGCAGATCGGCGGACACGCGGGGGAGTGGATCTCGATGTTCAACCTCGCCGACATCCCTCTGTACGTCGTCGACCTGATCTTCGGCGAGCCGAGCATGCTGACGAAGGACATCCCCGCGGTCCAGCTCCCGGGTACGACACTCGTACTGTGGTATCTCGGCTGGACGCTGATCCCAGGCGCCATCCTGTGGTGGCGGTACCGGAGGCTCTCGCCATGATCGCCACTGCACCGCCCGTGATTCGCGTCGATGGAGTGTCGCGCTGGTTCGGGAGCGTCGTCGCGGTGAGCGACGTGAGCTTCGACGTCACCCCTGGCATCACCGGCCTGCTCGGACCGAACGGTGCCGGCAAGACGACGCTGCTCCGCATGATGACGGGCCTCGCCGACGTGTCGAGCGGCAGCGTCACCGTTTTCGGCGAGCCGGTGCGCGACAATCCGCCGCTGTACGGGCGGATCGGCGTGATGTCGGAGCACGAGACGGTTTACGGCTTCATGAAGGGTCGGGAGTTCGTGCGCATGATGGGGAAGCTGCGCGGCGTCGCGAATCTCGAGGCGGCGGTGGATCGGGCGATCGAGCTGGTGGATCTCGCCGACGCGCAGCACCGCCCCATGGGGACCTACTCGCGCGGGATGCGCCAGCGCATGCGCCTCGCCGGCACGCTCGTGCACGATCCCGAGCTGCTCATCCTCGACGAGCCGCTCAACGGAGCGGATCCCAGGCAGCGCGTGCACTTCAAGCGGCTACTCCAGAAGTTGGCTGCGGAGGGGAGGACGATCGTGCTCTCCTCGCACATCCTCGAGGAGGTGGAGGAGCTGGCGAACACCGTGCTCCTGATCGTGAACGGCAAGCTCGCCGCGTCGGGCGAGTTCCACGCGATCCGCGCCGCGCTCAACAATCGTGCGTACCACGTGCGCGTGGTCTGCAGCGACCCGCGCAGGCTCGCGGCGGCTGCGGTGGGGCTGTCGTCGGTCGATGCGGTGCACGTCGACCCCGACGGGGCGGTGCTCGTGTTGAGCCGGAACGTGCTCGATGTGCAGATCGAGCTGCCGAGGCTCGCCCAGGCGGGCGGCATCAGCCTGCGACGAGTGGAGCCGCTCGACGACTCGCTCGAGAGCGTGTTCGGCTACCTCGTGGAGGCCTGACAAATGGGTGCCGTATACCTGCTCACACTCCGGCAGCTCACCGGCAAATGGCGGCTGGTGATCATGACCGTGCTCGCGGTGCTTCCGGTGCTCCTTGCCGTGCTGATGCTGCACTCGGAGCACGCCCCGAAAGTCGTGGAATTCGAGACGGTGGTCCTGAGCACGATGCTCGCGGGCTCGATCACGCCGCTGGTGGTGCTCGCCATAGGCGCCGCAGCCTTCGCCAACGAAGTAGAGGACAGCACGCTCGCGAACCTGACGCTCACGCCGCTCCCGCGCTGGAAGATCGTGCTACCGAAGCTATTGGCGGCGATCACGATAGCCGCTCCCTTCGTCGCTGCCAGCGCCTTCCTCACCAGCTGGATCGCCTTCCTCGGCGACTGGCGAGCGGTGATGGCGGTCACGGTGGCGGCGTTCGTGGGCGTGGCGTTGTACGCCTCGGCGTTCGTGTGGCTCGGGCTCGTTTCGACGAAGGCGATCGGCCTAGGTCTGCTCTACATCGTGCTCTGGGAGGGTTTCTTCTCCGGTTTCGTCTCCGGTATCAGGTTGTTGAGCATCCGGCATTATGCGATCGGGCTGATGCACGGGCTGGATCCGCGGCGGTTCGCGACGGGCGACAACCTGAGTCTCGGCGTTTCGATCGCGCTGTGCGCGATCGTGTTCGTGGGCTTCCTGCTGCTGTCGGTGCGGCGGCTCGGAAGAATGGACGTGCCCTGAGGCGGCGCCGGCGCCGCCAGGGGCCGCTGGGGCCCGAGAGGGAGGGGCGTGACGGTCCCGCTGGCGCGTTCGGCTGCGAGGCTCGGACCGGGATTGACTCAACGTCGGGCACTTCTTTAGCGTATTTGAGTATCTTCCCGGTAGTGCTCTCGAGTACGCTTCAATTGCCGGTAGCTCATAGACAAGTGATTCCGTCCAGTCGCCCCCTGTCCGCGGCCGCACTCGCCGTACTGCTCTCGCTCGTCGCCCTCCCCGCTGCCGCCCAGGCGCAGCACTCGATGGCGGGGATGAGCGGCCACACGCACATCACCATCCCCGACGACGCCATCTACACGGTGGCGGACGTGGAATTCATGCAGGGGATGATCGCGCACCACGCCCAGGCCATCTACATGTCGCGGATGGCCGAGGCGCACCACGCCAGCCCTCGCCTCGTGAAGCTCGCTCAGAAGATCGACCAGTCGCAGGTGGCGGAGATCGCCATCATGCAGGA
>JBIQMO010000100.1:0-12909 GCA_044463245.1 Gemmatimonas aurantiaca | reverse complement strand
CGGCACAGATGACGTCATTCCCGGTTTCCGCCAGGCATGCGCCAACCACGAGCCCGACGTATCCCGTTCCAACAACTGTAATTCGCAAGTGCGGCGGTCGATTAGGTGGTCAGGGGCGAAGCTGCGCGTCCAGCCTGTCAAGCTACCCAACGCCATTGGATCGGGCAATATACGGAAGGGCCGGGCACCGGGGGCCAACATCGCTCCCCCCGGCGCCCGGCCCCGGCTCGCACCGCCAGCGTGGCGGGCGGGCCGCTCGAGGCGGTCGTCACTAACTCGTTAGCCCCTCGTCGCGCGCCGCCGCCTTCGCGGTGCTCTGCGCCTGGTCCGCGACGCGCTCCACCACGTTCCCGACCTTGTCCTTCGTTTCTTCGGCGACGTCACGCGCCCTGTCGGCGAGCCGGTCCCGAGCGTTTCCCATCAGCTCCTGCTCGCCACGCGTCTCCGGAATCGCGAGCCCCACCGCTACCCCGAGGGTGAGAGCGGCCGCCCCGATGGCGAGCGGGTTCTCGTAAAACCGGTCCTCCAGCCGGCGCGCCTGGTAGCGGGTTTGGTCCGCCATGCCCTCGGCCATCCCCTGCGCCCGATCGGCCAGCTCGCCGGCCTTCTCCTGCGCGGTGTCGGAGAGCTCGTGCGCCCGGTCGCTCATGCCATCCATCGTTCCCTCCTCCTCGCCCTCGCGGCCGGTGCGGTAACCACGCCCGGCTCCGTATCCGCCCTGCTCGTAGCCGCCGGCGTAGCGGCCGCTGCCCATTCGGCTCATTCTCTGCCTCGCCCACGCGTCGCTGAGCGTCCGCTGCTGACGCGTGTTGTACGCGAGCCAGCCGAGTCCTATTCCAACCATCGCTGCGGGGATGGGATTCTCGCGCACCACATCCATCATGCTTCGCTGCGCTTCGCCGAGCGTCTCCTTGGCGTCACCCAACTTGTCTGCTGCATTCTGCGCCATGTTCTCCACCTTGCCGATCGTGGCATCGCGAACGTCCTGCTTCACGCGGTCCTTGATGTTCTCGGGATTGAGCCGCTCACCGAGCTGCTCGAGGTTGTCGCTCATCCGCTCACGCGTCGCCTGGATCTCGGCGCGAATCTCGGCGGTCTCCGCCTCGACGTCGCTCTCGTCGTCGGTCCCGGCGAGCTCGATGTCCTCCCGCGGCATGGAGTCATCCATCCTTTCGGCCATCGTTCCTCCTAGCGGTCGGGGGTCATCCCCGGGGCCCTCGTCCCGGGCAGGTCACTCTCGAACGGTGTGCGAGCGATGGGCACTTCCCTGTCGGCGAGGCTGCTTCGTGAGCGCGAGAAGCTCTCGCTCCGTGGGCCGCGCGGCATGGCGTACGAGCCTCGCTCGTATTCGTTTTCTCTCCGGGAGCTCTTGAGGAATCGCGCACCCAGAATGCCGAGCGCGAAGGCGCTGCCGAGGAAGAGCCCCGGTTCGCGCCGCGCGAAGCCCTCCACGCGGTTCGCCATCTCGCGCGCATCTGTGCTCTGCACGTAGTCCGCCCACCGCTCCACCCTGTTCGCGGCCTTCTCCGTTATCCCCCCGATGGTGCTTCGATCCTGCTCGCGCAGATGCTGCCCCGAGAAGCGCAGCGATTGCGCAACCGCTCCCAGCGCGTCGGCAGCACGGTTCTTCCCCTTGTCCACACCGCGCTGGACCTGATTGCCGGCCTTCTCCTGCGCCTGGCTCGCGAGCTCCTGGACCTTGTTCTTCGCCTCGTCCACCATGCTCTCGCCCTGCTGGTCCCGCCCCATGTCAGGCAAAGACGCGGAGCTCGACGTGGCGCCCTGGGCCGTGCCGCCAGGTGCAGTTCGTTGTTTCGGCATCACTCCTCCTCGGTTGATTGGGGTATCGCGCAGTCGTATGCAGTTGGCATCACGTGGTCATCTCTCGCTTGACTTCCTTTGCCTCACGCTTTGCCCAGGCGGCGTCGCGGCGCAGCGATTCCACCGTCTGATCGGGAACCAGGCCGTGCTGCTTCATCTCGGAGAGCGCGTTCCTGGCGAGGAAGAATCCCACCGCGAGGAAGATCACGCCGATGATCAGCGCCGAGAGCCAGTAGCGGCCGTCGAAGAGAACGCCCAGGCCCGCGATCAGGAACGTGGCGAACGCCAGCACTCCCACGAGCGTGAGGCCGAGCCCGATCGATGCCCGCGTCGCATCCTGCGCCATGGTGGAGAGCGACTCGCGCATCTCGACCTTCGCGAGCGTAACCTCCTGTCGTATCAGTTCGGCGCTGTCGCTGGTGACGCGTTTCAACAGCTCGCCGATAGAGGGCTCCACGCCCTCCCTGGTTCTCGGTATCGGGATGTCCGCATCCCGTTCGACCCGGATCTCGTTGGGGTCGCGTGCCATGCTCGCCTCCTTCTCTGCACCCGCGAGGAAGCGAATCGCTCGCTTCCCGTTTACCGGGTGGCTGGGTAGGCGGCGGGAGGCAAGTCACATGCCCCGGACGACCTGTCGCGTTATCGACCGGCGGGGTGCGCGCGCATGGTACGCCGTCGAGCGCGAGCGAGATGGTCGCCGCGCTCGATTCGTGGCGCGAGCGGCTTCGAGTGTCTTACGGGTAGCGGAAGCGGTACGTGGCGCTGAGAGATACGCGGCCGAAGGTGCGCGACGCAGTCGCGGCGTTGTCGACGTTCTCGACGCGCGCTCCTTCGAGGCGCAGCGTCATCGGGAGAACCGCGCCCAGCCACTGCACGCCCGCATCCAGACCCCACGCGCGCTGCACTTCGGGGTGCGCGAGCGTGATCGATGGGAATGGATCACCCGAGTGCCCTTCCCTCGAGGGGACAGGGCGATCGTTCAACCGGTTCGCTCCGCGACGCCAGCGCGAGAGGCCTCCGGAGAGGCGCAGCTTTCCGGAGGGCCAGACCTCACCGAAGAGACGCGCCATGTCCGCATCGGGTCCGAGCTCGGAGCCGATCGGCTGGTCATACTGCTGCCAGCTGTTGGCATACGACCAGCTCAGGTAGGTGAAGCTGCCCGTCCGGCGGTACTGCAGGCCGATGCTCGACGGGAGGGCGACAGGGAGTGCCACCGAGCCGGCGACGTTCCACGCGAGCTGGTCGGGGAAGACCTTCCGATCTTTCGAATCGATCTGGACGTCGTCGACGAGTAACTCACCCTGAAGGGATGCGCGCCCCACGCTCGCTCGGACCGATCCGAAGGCGGTGAGATTCACACCGCCCTCGCGCCTGTCGGTGGGCGATGCATCGTTCTGCGTAACCTGGTAGACCATGAGCGGATTGGCGAACGCCAGGTTCACTCCGCCTCCCCGCCGCGGTATCAATCCGGTCTCGCCGATCGTCAGCTCGAGCTTCGATGACGGCCGAAAGGTCAGCGCGTGCGCCACGAGCATGCGATGCCAGCGCCGTTCGCCGACGCTGTCCGGGAGGGCGTCGCGCGCAGGGGTGAGAACGACATCATCGAGCGAGCCCACCAGCGCGCGGAACTGGAAGCGCGTCCACCGCGCATCGAGCAGGATCCGGTCCAGTGGGGGACCGTTCGCCGAGAGTACCAGCGATTCCGCCGGATCACCCGGGTCCCCGAGCCAGGCCTCTCGCCCGCGTCCCACGGAGACGACCACGGGTCCGAGCTTGCCGGATGCGTACGCCTCGGCGAAGTCGATCACTCCCGATGTGCTGCGGAAGCGCTTCGCGCGAATAGTGGGATCGTTTCTGCGATCGGTCTGACCGTACGCATCCACGACCGCCATGATCCTGGAGCCGCCGCTCCACGAGAGGCGAAGATCGGCGCGAGCCAGCAGCGGCTCGTCGCCCTCGGAGGTGGGACGGATGTCGCGCCAGAGGGGGCGCAGCTCGCCGTTGCGCAGCGCGGTGCCACGTAGCTGGAGCGCCGCGCCGAAGTCGAATCCGGTAGCGGTATCGCCGGCGCTTTCCACCACGACGGCCGGCGCGCCGCTCTCGCTGGCGCCTTCCGTGCCCAGAAAGCGGCGCTCCAGCGCATCGAGCACGGAGCTCGCGCAACGCGAGCTCGTGCGGGCCGCGGAAAGCGCGCCGCGAATCTGCTCGACGGTGAACGGCCGGAATGCCGACACCCGCGCCTCGCCGCAGCCGACCCGCACCAGTGCGGCCAGTTGCTGGTAGGCCGGGTCGTCGAGCGGGAGCGCCATGAGCGGATGCTGCGCGGCGACTGGCGCAGCCGTCGCCGCGAGCGCGAGGGCGAGTGCCGCGCAGCGCAGCCAGCGTCGCGGGTCGCTCAACCGGCGCTGCGGCTGGCGAGCCGCTCCTCCGCGGCCGGGATCCGGTCGCGCACGCTCGCGAGAAGCGACGCTTGCGGCGTGAACTCGGGAACCAGCTCCTGCAGGCGCCTCAGCGTCGCACGCTCGTCGCGCGAGACGGCGGCATTCCAGAGATGCTCGAGCGCCTGCTCCAGCGGGCGCGGTGCATCGGTTCGCACTATCCGGATCTTCTCGTAGCGCGTCGGAAGCGTCTCCTCGGATTCCGAGGTGAGCTGCTCGTGCAGCTTCTCCCCGGGACGCAGACCGGTGAAGATGATCGGGATGTCGACGTCCGGCTCGAGTCCGGAGAGGCGGATGAGATTTCGCGCGAGCGTCACTATCTTCACCGGCTCGCCCATCTCGAGCATGACGATGCGGTTGCGCGCTTCCTCCAGCACCGACGCCTGCAGCACGAGCTGCACCGCCTCGGGGATGGTCATGAAGTAGCGCGTCACGTCCGGGTGAGTCACCGTCACCGGGCCGCCTTCGGAGATCTGCTGCGTGAAGAGCGGTACCACCGAGCCGTTGCTCCCGAGAACATTGCCGAAGCGCACCGCCACGAAGTGCTGCGAGCGCGACTGATCGAGCGAGAGCACGAGCAGCTCGGCGAGGCGCTTCGTCGCGCCCATGACGTTGCTCGGGCTGACCGCCTTGTCGGTGGAGATGAGCACGAACTTGGCGCCGAAGGCCGCCGCCACGGAGGCCGCGTTGCGGGTGCCGAAGACGTTGTTGTGCACCGCCTGCGCGACGTGCAGCTCCATCATCGGCACGTGCTTGAAGGCAGCCGCGTGGTAGACGATCTCCGGTCGGACCTTTCGGAAGGCGCGCTCGATGTCCTCCTCATCGCGGATGTCGCAGATGATCGGAATTACGTCGAGGTCCGGGTGGGCGCGCCTGAGCTCCTGCTCTATGAGGAAGAGGAGGTTCTCGCTTCGCTCGAGGAGGCCGATCACCGACGGCCCGTAGCTCGCCACCTGCCGCGCCAGCTCGGAGCCGATCGAGCCGCCAGCCCCGGTGATCAGCACCCTCCGGCCGGCGATGT
Source organism: Gemmatimonas aurantiaca (assembly GCA_044463245.1). Lineage (GTDB taxonomy): Bacteria > Gemmatimonadota > Gemmatimonadetes > Gemmatimonadales > Gemmatimonadaceae > JADGGM01. Next base: position 7,629 of record JBIQMO010000100.1, on the reverse strand, counting down.
CCGCGCGGATCATCGACGTGTCGAGGTCGACCGGATCGCGCCCGAGCAGATCCTCCACTCGCACGGCGCGCAGTTGGCTCATCTGGACGTGGCCGGTGAGCGCGGCGATGGCGGGGAGGATCTTGAAGGGGATGCGGAGGCCCAGGCAGCGGTCCACGATCTTCTGGATCTGGTCGCGCGATGCGGACGGGATCGCGATTATCAACTCGTCCACCGGGTGGCTCTCCACCGCTTCCGCGAGCGCCTCGGTGGTGCCGAGGACCGCCACGCCGTGGATGTGGAAGCCCGTCTTGCGCGGGTCATCGTCCACGAAGCCCACCGGGACGTAGCCGAGCCGGGGGTTGTTGTGCATCTCGCGCAGGAGCAGCTCGCCCGCATCGCCCGCGCCGATGATCATGACGCGCCTCGGGCGCGGCGCCGCCGTCTTCGGCCGCCGGCTCTCGCGGAATACGCGAAGTCCGAATCGCACGCCTGCCATGAAGGCAATCGTGAGAAGTGCGTCGATGACCAGCACGGAGCGCGGGAAGCCGGTCGCGGAGCTGGAGAGAACGAGGTAAGAGGCAAAGACGACGCTGCTCACGGCGACCGCCTTGAGCAGGTCGATCATGTCTCGCACGCCGACGTACGTCCACCAGCCGCTGTAGAGGCGGTAGTAGACGAACGCGCCCACGCGTACGAGTACGAGTGGCCCCAGCGTCGCCAGGAACAGTGATGTGTACTGCCGTGGAAACGCGTTGTCGAAGCGGAGCACGTACGCCAGAGCGTAGCTCGCCACGACAATCAGCACATGAAGCCCGATGACGAGCAGGCGGCGATGCCTGAACGTCAGCAGGTAGCCTAACGGGCCTCCGAACTCACTCCCTTCCGACTCCTCACTCTCCGAGCGAGCCGGCGATGCCGGTTCGCTCTCGACCTTCGCTGCGATGCTCATCCTCGATCCGCTATTGGACGCCGGGCTTTAGCTGCCTCGGGGTTTGACGACTCACGCCGTCCGTCGGCAATACGTCACCGGTCGGGGTCGGACGCTTTTCAGGTGGAAGATCGGCGCCGCCTCCCGGTCGGGCCCCTCGGGGCCGCCGGGACGGCGGACGTCGTGATGCTCGGTGGGATCAGTGGCCGTAGAACCGCAGGACGGCCGAGATGATCTGGTCCTGCTGGTCGCGCGAGAGCTCCGGGTAGACGGGAAGAGAGATCACCTCGCGCGCCGCGCGCTCCGCTTCCGGACAGCTACCTTCGCGATAACCCAAATAAGCGAAACACGGCTGCAAGTGCAACGGGAGCGGGTAGTAGACCGCGTTTCCGATCCCCTCCCCCGCCAGGCGCTCCTTCAGCGCGTCTCGCCGCTCGACACGCAGCGTGTACTGATTGTAGATCGAGTCGTTGCCGGGGGCTATGACCGGAGTACGCACCTCCGGGACGTCGGCGAAGGCCCGGTCGTAGTACGCGGCGTGCTCACGCCGGGCGGCGCTCCACTCGGCGAGGTACGGAAGCTTGGCCAGGAGGACGGCCGCCTGGAGCGCGTCGAGGCGACTGTTGTAGCCCACCTCGTCGTGGTAGTACTGCTTCGCGCCTCCGTGGACCCGGAGGCGGCGCAGCCGCGTAGCGAGCGCTTCGTCACCGGTGACCATCATCCCGCCGTCGCCGTAGGCCCCGAGGTTCTTCGAGGGGAAGAAGCTGAAGGTACCGATCGTGGCGCGCTCGCCCGCCATGTAGCGGCCGCTCCCGGCATCGCGGCTGGCGCCGATGGACTGGGCCGCGTCCTCGATGATCGGAAGTCCGGGGAGCTCCGCCGCGAAGCGCTCGATCGGCGCCATCTGACCGAAGAGATCGACGGGGATCACCGCTCTGGTCTTCGGTCCCACCGCGGCCGCCGCGCTCTCCACCGAGAGGTTGAAGGTGCGCGGCTCGATGTCGGCGAATACCGGCTTCGCGCCCACGTTGTGGATCGTACCGGCGGTGGCGAAGAAGGTGAACGGCGTGGTCACCACTTCGTCGCCCCTCCCCACATCGAGCGCACGGAGGGCGAGAAGGAGCGCGTCGGTGCCGCTCGCGCAGCCGATGGCGAAGCGCGTATGCGAGAGCTCGGCCACCGCCTCCTCGAGGCGCAGTACCGGCTCGCCGAGGATGAACGCCTGGTCGTCGATGACGCTCATCATGGCCTTGACTACTTCTTCTCTGATCCGCGCGTGCTGCGCACGGAGGTCCAGCAGGGGTACTGGCATAACGGAAAGGGCTGCTCCGGCCGGTATTCGGGTTCAGGTCGCTGGAACTGCGGCGCGCGCCAGCTCGTGCCACTCCTGCAGCGAGCGGACGCGCGGCGGGCGGAATCGCATGGCGAGGATCGCGTCGCAGGCGGCGTTCGCCGCCGAGAGGGTGGTGGTGTACGGGATCCGGTGCGCCACCGCGGCCTGCCGCATGGAGTAGTCGTCGCGCTGCGAGAGCTTCCCCATGGGAGTGTTGATGAGTAGCTGCACCTGACCGTTCACGATCAGGTCTATGCCGTGCGGACGGCCCTCGTGCACCTTGAAGACCTGCTCCGCTGGAATCCCCCGTCCGCGCAGGTAGCGTGCGGTACCGCCCGTGGCAACCAGGTTGAAGCCCATCTCCTGGAAGCGGCGCGCGATGGGAATCACCGAATCCTTGTCGGAGTCGTTCACGGTGATGAAGATCGCGCCCTCGGTGGGGAGCCCGTTGTCGGCCGCCAGCTCGGCCTTCGCGAAGGCACTCCCGAAGGAGTCGGAGATCCCCATCACCTCGCCCGTGGAGCGCATCTCGGGTCCGAGGATCGGATCCGCCTCGCGGAACTTGTTGAATGGGAAGACCGCTTCCTTCACGGAGATGTATGGCGGGACTACCTCCTCCGTGAAGCCGATCGTCTCGAGCGTCTCGCCCAGCATCACGCGCGCGGCGATGGAGGCGAGCGGAACGCCGATCGCCTTGGACACGAAGGGGATCGTGCGGCTCGCGCGCGGGTTCACCTCGAGCACGTACACCACGCGGTCCTTCACCGCGAACTGCACGTTGATCAACCCGACCACTCCCAGCGCCTTCGCGAGCGCCACGGTGTGCTCTCGCATCACGCGCAGATCGTTCTCGCCGATGATGTACGGAGGGAGCACGCAAGCGGAGTCGCCGGAGTGAATTCCGGCATCCTCGATGTGCTGCATCACGCCGCCGATCACCACGCGCTCGCCGTCGCTGATCGCATCCACGTCCGCCTCGTAGGCGTCCTCCAGGAAGCGGTCGATGAGCACGGGGCGGTGCTCCGACACGCGTGCGGCCGACTCGAAGTAGGAGCGGAGCGACGACTCGTCGTACACGATCTGCATCGCGCGGCCGCCCAGCACGTACGACGGGCGTACGAGTACCGGGTAGCCCACGCCCTCCGCCACCTTCACCGCCTCGTCCACGCTCGTGGCGGTCCCGTTGGCGGGCTGCTGCACGCCAGTGGCGCGCGCGATCACATCGAAGCGGCGCCGGTCCTCCGCGATGTCGATCGCGTCGGGCGACGTGCCGAGGATCTGCACGCCGGCCGCCTCGAGCGGTCGCGTGAGCTTGAGCGGAGTCTGTCCGCCTAGCTGCACGATCACTCCCCGCGGCTGCTCGCGATGCACGATCTCGAGCACGTTCTCGAGGGTGAGCGGCTCGAAGTACAGCTTGTCGGAGATGTCGAAGTCCGTGGATACGGTCTCGGGGTTGGAGTTCACCATGATCGTCTCGTACCCCTGCTGGCGGAGAGCCAGCGCGGCACGTACGCAGCAGTAGTCGAACTCCACTCCCTGTCCTATCCGGTTGGGGCCGCTGCCCAGAATGATGACCGGCTGGTGCCCGGACGGCGGCGCCTCGCTCTCCTCGTCGTAGCAGCTGTAGAGATAGGGCGTCGCGGACGGAAACTCACCAGAGCAGGTGTCCACCATCTTGTAGACGGGGCGCACTCCGAGCGCCCAGCGCCGCTCGCGCGCCTCGCCCTCCGTCTCGCCGCGTAGCGCCCCCAACTGGCGATCGGAGAAGCCGCGACGCTTCATCCTTCGCATCGCGCTCTCGTCCACCTCGGGGAGCGCGGCGTACGTGCGCTCCTCCTCGACGAGCGAGTACATCTGCGAGAGGAACCAGGGATCGATGCGCGTGAGCTCGTAAACCTCGTCCACGGTCAGCCCGCGGAGGAAGGCGCGCTTGATCTGGAAGATCCGCTCGGGCGTCGGCTGCCGGAGCGCGCCGCGCAGCGTCTCGAGCGAGTCGTCCGCGAGGCGGTCGTCGGCGAGCGTGACGCCGATCTCCCAACCGCTGCGCCCGGTCTCCAGCGCGCGCAGTCCCTTCTGCAGCGCCTCACGGAAGGTGCGTCCGATGGCCATCGACTCGCCCACCGACTTCATCTGCGTGGTGAGCCGCGGGTTGGCGGCGGCGAACTTCTCGAAGGCGAAGCGCGGGCACTTCACCACCACGTAGTCGAGCACCGGCTCGAAGGAGGCGGGCGTGGTCTTGGTGATGTCGTTGACGATCTCGTCGAGGTTGTAGCCTACGGCGAGCTTGGTACCGATGCGCGCGATCGGGAATCCGGTGGCCTTCGACGCGAGCGCCGAGGAGCGCGAGACGCGCGGGTTCATCTCGATGACCAGCATCTCGCCGTCCACGGGGTTGACCGCGAACTGGATGTTGCAGCCGCCCGCCGCCACGCCGATCTCCCGGATGATCGCGACAGCCGCGTCGCGCATCTCCTGGTACTCGCGGTCGGTGAGCGTCATCGCCGGCGCCACGGTTATGGAGTCGCCGGTGTGAACACCCATCGGATCGATGTTCTCGATCGAGCAGACGATCACCACGTTGTCCGCCTGATCGCGCATCACCTCGAGCTCGAACTCCTTCCACCCGAGGACGCTCCGCTCGATCAAAACCTGGTTCACCGGCGAGAGCTCCAGCCCGCGCCGTACGATCTCCTCGTACTCGTCGCGGTTGTACGCCACGCCGCCGCCGTGCCCGCCGAGCGTGAACGAAGGCCGGATGATCGCGGGGAATCCGATCATGTCGGAGAGCGCTACCGCGTCGTCCCAGCTCCGCGCTATTCCGCCCGTAGCCACCTTGAGACCGATCCGCTTCATCGCTTCAGCGAAGAGCTCGCGGTCCTCGGCGAGCTGGATCGCGCGGGCGTCGGCTCCGATCAGCTCCACGTTGTACTTCTCGAGCACCCCGCTCTCGGAGAGAGCCATCGCCACGTTGAGTGCCGTCTGGCCACCCATGGTGGGGAGGAGCGCGTCAGGTCGTTCGCGCGCGATCACCTGCTCCACCACAGCGGGCGTGACCGGCTCGATGTAGGTACGGTCGGCGAACTCCGGGTCGGTCATGATCGTGGCCGGGTTGGAGTTCACGAGGATCACCTCGTAGCCGTCCTCCCGCAGCGCCTTGGCCGCCTGGGTGCCCGAATAGTCGAACTCCGCTGCCTGACCTATTACGATAGGTCCGGATCCGATGAGTAGAACGCGTTGAATGTCAGTGCGCCGTGGCACGTATCACGTCTTCGATGATTGTGTCCAATGAATGCTCGGCCAGCCAACCCGTGTCTTCCCGCAGTCTGGAGGGGTCGCCCACCAGGATCGGAACGTCCACGGGACGGACGAGCGAGGGATCGCTCTCCAAAGTAGCATCCGTGCCGGCCATTGCGAGAATCCGCGACGCCAGCTCGCCGATCGCCACTCCCTTCCCGCTCGAGATGTTGTAGACCTCCCCGGGGGCGCCGCGCTCGGCGAGGAGGATGTAGGCCCGGACTACATCGGCCACATGGAGAAAGTCGCGGATGGGTGTCGTGTTCCCCATGGGGAGAACGGCCCCCGGAGTACCGCGCAGATCGAGGGCGCGGCGGGCCAGCGCCGGAATCACGAAGCGGGGCGACTGGCCTCGGCCGCTGTGGTTGAAGGGGCGCGCGGCTATGACCCGGATCCCATCGGCCCTGAAGGCCTGAAGCGCGACCACCTCCTGCGCCGCCTTGGATGCCGCGTAAACGGTGGCCGGACGCTGAGCGGCGCTCTCTTCGAGCGGCTGCTCCTCGGCGTCGTGCGCTCCGTACTGCTCGCCACTCCCCACGATGATGACGACGGGGTCGAGCGTTCCGGCGCGCCTGCGCTGCCGGAGCTGCGCGAGGATACGAGCTGCCGAGACGGTGTTGACGGCGAGCGCCCCGGCCGGGTCGTTCCCCGCATCGGGAACGTACGATACCCCGGCGAGGTGGAAGATCGCGTCCGGGGCGGCCGCGTCGAGGGCGCGCGCTATGTCGGCGTGCGCTGTGACGTTGCACGAGAGCCAGCGAACGGCCCCGGCCTCCTCTTCCGTGAGCCCGCTGGTCGAAGCACCGGTGCCGGACGGGGGAGCGTCGGCGTCGAGCCGCGCGCCGAAGACTTCCCACCCGCCTCGTAGCAGCGCGCCGCAGAGCCATTGCCCCACGAATCCCGCCGCTCCGGTCACCAACGCGCGCAAGGCGCTACACCCGCGCGCGATGGCGCTTCAGGTCCGCCTCCACCATCATCGCTATCAGATCCGCGAAGGAAACCTTGGGCTCCCACCCCAGCATCTCATGCGCCTTGGAAGGATCGGCCACGAGGAGATCCACCTCCGCGGGGCGGAAGAAGCGCTCGTCCTGTACTACGTAGTCGCGGTAGTCGAGCCCCACCACCTCGAAGGCAATCTTGCAGAGGTCGCGAACCGACCAGGTCTTCCCCGTGCCGATCACGTAGTCGGAAGGCTCATCCTGCTGGAGCATGCGCCACATCGCGTCCACGTAGTCACCCGCGAAGCCCCAGTCGCGCCGCGCATCGAGATTCCCGAGTCGTACCTCCTTCGCGGTGCCGAGCTTGATGCGCGCGACTGCATCGGTGACCTTCCGCGTTACGAACTCGAGGCCGCGGCGCGGGCTCTCGTGGTTGAAGAGAATCCCGGACACGGCGAACATCTCGTAGCTCTCGCGGTAGTTCACCGTGATCCAGTGGCCGTACACCTTGGCCACGCCGTAAGGGCTGCGAGGATAGAAGGGCGTGCTCTCGCTCTGCGGCGACTCCACCACCTTTCCGAACATCTCGCTGGAGCTGGCCTGGTAGAAGCGCGCCCTGGGCGCCGCCTTGCGCACCGCCTCGAGCGCCCGCGTCACGCCCAGCCCCGTGAACTCGCCGGTGAGAACCGGCTGCGTCCACGACGTCTGCACGAAGCTCTGCGCCGCCAGGTTGTACACCTCGTCCGGCGAGCAGTAGGCCATCGCTTCCACGAGCGAGTGCTGGTCGAGGAGGTCCGCGGATACGAGCTCAATGCGGTCCACAAGGTGACCGATCCGCTCGTAGGGCGTAGTGGAGCTGCGGCGAACGACTCCCACCACGCGGTACCCCTTCTCGAGAAGGAGCTCTGCGAGGTACGAGCCGTCCTGACCGGTGATTCCAGTTATCAGAGCCGTGGGCATTCGCTCAGCTCCTCAGCGATGGCGCCGGCCGGCGGCTGGCTGGCGGGCAGCAAAAGGGGAGCCCTGCAGCTCCCCTTCCGGCAACCCGAAGTCCGTATACGGCACCGGGCCTCACGCTACCCGCTTCCCTCGCGGGGCACGCTCGATCTTGCCGGCGTTGAGGCAGCTCGTGCAGACCTTGATCTTCGTGACCT
>JBIQMO010000099.1:0-12969 GCA_044463245.1 Gemmatimonas aurantiaca | reverse complement strand
AGGTCTTTAATTTCGAGCCGTATGGGCGACTGCCCATACGGCTCGAAATTAAAGACCTGACCCCGTCGGACTCACCCCTTGCGCCCTCGCCTGCGGTCCGTAGGTTTTAGGGGCGCGACGAATCAGCTGTATCCACTTCCCCGCGACGCTAATGTCATATCGCCAACGCTCGCTCAAGCACGAGTACGAGCTGTACGTCGATCGGGAAATAGAGAACTACAAGGAGTCGATACCTCGCGGTGCGATACTGAGCATCGGCGAGGAGGCAGTGCGCTCGCTGTCGTCGCAGCCGCAGCTCGCACTCACCGAGATACTGCTCTGCGCCGAGGTTGATCGGATCATCCGTGCGCGGTTGCGGATACCGTCGTTCTCGACGTGGCGCAGGCGACGTCTCAAATCGCTCAAGGAGTTCTGCCGCCCCGAGCGCTGGGGGATGCGTGCCGACTCCGCGATCGCGCGCACGCCGCAGGAGGCGGCGGAGGGACACGTGCTGGTGGCCGGTGTGTCGGAGGAGGGGCCCGCGATCTACCTGGCCGCGAACGGGTGCGCCGTCACGGCCGTGGACACCACCGAGGATGTGCTCGAGCGCGTACTCGACGCCGCGGCCGAGGTGGGGCTCACTGGACGCGTGCGTGGGCTTCTCACCGATCTCGCGAGCTGGTCGCCCGACATCCCCCTGAACGCGGTCGTGTGTGCGCCCGCTGCATTCCGCGGGCTCTCACTCGAGGAGCGTGAGCGGGCGATCGCGATACTGCAGGCGGCCACCACCGCTGGCGGCTTTCACGTAGTCGAGACGGGCGGCGACGAGAGTCAGCCTCTCCCGCTCGACGAACTTCGCGCGAGCTACGACGGCTGGCGGATCTCCACCGAGAGCGGCATCTACGGTAAGGAGACCTTCCTGGCGTGGAAGAACGTAGCGTAGCTGTTCGACACAGCCGCGTCGTGATAACGTGTCATTCCGAGTCGGCCGGTGGATCACCAGCCGGCTTTCATTTTTACTATGCCGTTGTCATATAAGCATTTAACTGCGCCGCGGTGCCTGGCACACAAGGTGATATAGAAGCGCGCGGCCCCCGACCGTTCCGGGGGCTTTCTTCTATAGTAAGAGGTTGCCATGGCGATTACGGAAAGGCGCGATGCGCGCGACGACGATAGAGTGATCGAGGAGCCGATCGGCATCATCATCTCGAGCGGCCGGCGCGGCGAGCCCGTTCCCGCATTCTCGGCGTTCGTGTGGGGTGTGCCCGAGGCGAACGCGGAGCGGGTCGGGGTGGAACCGCGAGCCGCCTGAGGGTCGTCGTCGCGGCGGTCGCTCCGCGGAGCGGCGCGCACTGACATGCGGTCGCAAAAAGGCCGGCGAAATCTTCGCCGGCCTTTTTGCAATCCGTACATCTATGAAGGCGTTCGGAAGTTACGCGCGCTTCCTCGAAGCCTTCTTGGTCGCCCGCTTCCGCGTAGCCTTCTTCGCGGTGGTCTTCTTGCGCCCGGTGGTCTTCTTCCTCGCGCCAGCGGACTTCCGCGCGCCCTTGCGCGCCGAAGACTTCTTGGTGGCCTTCTTGGTCGCCTTCTTCGTGCTGCTCTTCTTTCTGGTTGCCATTGTAATTCTCCAGTACTGGAGTGTGGCTGCCGACCGATCCCCCGGTGGACCGGCGGCGGTGTGGGCGCGCTCCGGAGAGCACGCCGCACTTCCTACACGGCCTCCGAGAGGCTCGTGAAGTTGAAGTCGCGCACCTTGATTGCCGGCATGACGACATCACCACCCGCCTCCGTACCAGCCAGGCGTTCGGCTCTGCCGAGCATCTCGAGGTTGTTCAGCATGAACAGCGGCGATTCGTTGAAGCGGAAGTTCCTGATGGCCTTCGTGATCTTTCCATTTTCGACGAGGAAGGTACCGTCGCGCGTGAGGCCTGTATAGAGGATCGTGCGAGGATCGACCTCGCGTAGATACCAGAGCCGCGTCACCAGGACGCCACGCTCGGTGGCGGCTATCATCTCATCGAGCGACGACGATCCACCCTGCAGCTTGATCGATTGAGGGGCACCGGTCGCGGTCTCGTTTTTCTTCTGCGCCCAGAAGCGCGAGTAGAACAGCTTCTTCAATACGCCACGATCTATCCATACCTGCTCGCCGAGCGGGAATCCTTCTCCATCGAACGGCTGCGAGAGCAGCTGTGTATCCGACGGATTGGACAGGATCGTGACTCTCTCATCGACGATCTTCTCCCCGACCTTGTTTCCGCCTCCCTGCTTCGCGAACGGGCTGCGACCTTCATCGGCGGAGCGAGCATCGGCGTAGCCACCCATGAGCTGCACCAGATCACCGACCGCCTGCGGCTCGAGGATCACGGTGTAGCGACCGGGTTCGATCGCCACCGGACCGCGCGATGCACGCGCCTTGTCGAGTGCGCGCTTGCTCACCGCTTCGAAGTCGATGCGAGACCAGTCGGGATGATCCGCCCCCGCCCAACCCGATCCGCTGCCGTCCGCCGTGCGAACGGTGAGCGTGTAGTTGGCGCTCGTGTCGCGATGATAGGCGAACAATCCCTTGTCATTACCGATCGCATTGGAGCCTGCGCCCGTCACGATGAACCCAGCGACCTGCAAATCCTTGGCCGCGCGCGCCGGTCCGAGCGCGGTCATCGCGGCTCGCGCCATGTCGGATGCACTCAGCGATGCGGTCGACTCGAAGTAGGCAGGCACGTTCACGTACTGCTGCGGACCGAGTGGCGGCATCGCTTCCGGATCTTCCGGTGCGAGCTTCGCGAGTGCTTCCGACTGCGTCACGACCTGTCGCAGAGACTCATCCGACAGGTCGTTAGTAACGACCACCGCGTGCTTCTTTCCGAACGAGCTCTGGACCGCGAGCATCACATCGAAGATGCTCCCCGCGGTCGACATCTGGTTCGCCGCGAAGCGCGCGTTCGAGCTGTGACCACTCTGCAACTGCACCTGCACAGAGTCGGCCTTCGACAGCTCTGTCACTCGAGCGATGATCTTCTGCGACTCCTCGCGGGAGAGCGGCCCCTCCTCGCCGGGCGCACGGATGAGACGACGTGGGCGACTCATGCCTTCCTCCCGGTGTTGATGACGTTCACCTGGCGGAAGCGAGCCGGCACGCACCCGTGACTCACGGCGTTCACCTGACCCGGCTGTCCTTTCCCGTCGAAGAAGCTGCCACCGAGCTGGTAGCCCTTCTTCCCACCGATCATGTCCATCGAGTTCCAGAAGTCCGGGGTGCGCATCTGGTAGGCCACGTCCTTGAGCATCCCCGTGATCTTCCCGTTCCGGATCTCGTAGAAGAGCTGGCCACCGAATTGCGCGTTGTAGCGCTGCTGGTCGATGGAGAAGGAGCCATCGCCGATGATCGCGATCCCGCGCTCGGTATCGGCCACGATCTCATCCCAGCCGATGTCCTGCTCGCCCGGGAGGAGCGAGACGTTGGGCATCCGCTGGAACTGGACCGCGTTCCAGCCCTGCGCGTACGAGCAGCCGTGCGACTTCGCTTCCCTTCCCTGCTGCTTGTACCACCAGTCGAGCCAGGGCGCCTGCTCACGGGTGGTCTGGTAGTCGTTGACCACGCCGTTCTTGATGATGAGGAAGTCGTCCGGCTTGACCCCTTCATCATCGTAGCCGATGGTGGAGAGGCCGCCCTCCTGCGAGCGGTCGCCCCGAATGTTCATGAACTCGGGTCCGTAACGGAACTTCCCGAGCATCTTCTCGGGTGGCGAGACGAAGCTGGTGCCGGCGTAGTTCGCCTCGTACCCCATCGCGCGGTCGAGCTCCGTGGGGTGCCCGATCGACTCGTGGATGGTGAGCCAGAGGTGCGTCGGGTGCAGGACGAGATCGTAGCGACCCACATCCACCGGCTTCGCCTTTAGCTTCTCGGCGGCCTCCTCGCCCCACTTGCCGGCGTTCCCCACGAGGTCGGATCGGAGGATGTATTCCCAGCCGCGGCCCATCGGCGGCACCACGTTCCCCCGGTTCTGGAAGTCGGAGAAGTCGGGAGATATCGCGGTGATCTGCATGAGCGGCCAGCTTCGAATCGCCGTCTGCGTGATGACGGAGCCCTCGCTCGACGCGAAGTTGCGCTCCTCCTTCACGAAGAACAGCCCGCTGAACACGTACTTCACCCCGGCCACCTTCAGCGCTTCGGCGTTCGCCTTCAGCAGCAGATCGGCCTTCTCCTCGATCGAGATGGTGAAGGGATCGGTGGTGAAGGCGCTCTTCCAGGTGGCGTTCGGGTAGGATTGCGTGGGCGCGAGCACCACGGGTGCATCGCGCGCTATCCTGTTCGCCTTGGCGATCGCCACGGCCTCCCGCGCCGCGGCCGACACGCCGTCGCGCGTGAGATCCCGACTCGCGGCAAACCCCCAGGTGCCATCCACCAGCGCACGGACGCCGCAGCCGATGGAGTCGGTGTCCACCACGTTCTGGATCTGCTGCTCGCGCGTGAAGACGAAGTTCTGCCGCTGGCGCCCGATCCTCACGTCCGCGTAGCCGGCGCCAGCCGACTTCGCGGCGTCGAGCGCCGCCATCATCAGCTCCCGTATGGACGTGTCGTCCGGGATCTCGTGCACGAGCGGTGCCGGTGCGGCAGTCGCGATGGCGGCACCGCCCGTGGCCTTCCACGCCGCGGCCGCAGCCAGCGCGGCCGCGGCGGTCGCACCCTGTCTGAGAAACTCTCTTCGATCAGCCATCAGATTGCGTCGCTGAGACTGGTGAAGGTGAAGTCGCGCGTCTTGATCGGGGGCACCACTATGGCGAAGCCTGGGCTGCCATCCTCGCTCGCGCTAACGCGCATCGGCTCACCCATCGCTTCGAGATTGTTCAGCATGAAGATCGGCGACTCGTTGAAGCGAAGGTTCTTCACTGCGCGGGTGATCTTACCGTTCTCGATGAGGAATGTGCCATCGCGCGTCAATCCTGTGTAGAGGATCGTACGCGGATCCACCGGCCGGATGTACCAGAAGCGCGTGACGAGTATGCCGCGCCGCGTGGATGCTATCATCTCGTCCACCGACTGGTCGCCCCCCGACATACGCAGCGAACCGATCAACGGCGTCGGCTTCTTCCCCTGCTTCTCCGCCCAGTAGCGATCGTAGGCGAGGTTCTTCACCGCGCCGTTCTCGATCCACACCGTCCGCTCCACCGGGAGTCCATCGCCGGCGAATGTATACGCGGCCGCGTCGGGATCGAGCGGATCGGATGCGAGCGTCACTCGCTCGTCCACCACCTTCATCCCGATCTTGTTCCCACCGCCCTGCATGGTGAAGAAGCTCCGTCCCTCGTCGGCGCCGCGCGCATTGAGCGCGAAGGCGATGAGCTGCACGAGATTCCCCACGGCGGTGGGCTCGAGGATCACCGTGTACCGCCCCGGCTCGATCGCCACCGGATCCTCCGAGAGGCGCGCCTTCTCGATCGCGCGCGCACCCAGCTCCGCGGGAGCGATCCTGCTCCAGTCCGAGTGCGCCACACCGGCCCAGCCGCTCCCGGTGGCGTTCGCGGTGCGAACTGTGGTGGTCATCGATACCGCGGTGGTTCGGCCGTAGGCGAAGAGCCCCTTGCTCGTCGCCACGGCGCGCGCTTCCCCGTTCGACTCGAGATACCCGGTGGCGTTCATCCCCGCGCCGCGCGCCGGATCGGTGACGCTACGTACGGCCGACACGCGTCCCGCCGCGTCGAGCGCAGCGGTGGCGTCGCTCCACCCCTTCGTCTCCTGATACCGCTGCGATCCCAGCTCGGGCATCGCCTCCGGATCCTCTGGCGCGAGCTTCGCGAGCCGCTCCGAGGTCTCCACCACCCGGCGGAGCCCTTCGTCGTCGAGCTTGTTGGTGGTCGCACTCGCGCTCCGCTTCCCGAAGGAGCTGGTCACCGTGATGGTGGTGTCGCTGTCGTCGCCCGCCGTGGATACCTGGTTCACGGCGAAGCGAGTGTTGCCGCGCACCGCGCCGTCTATGGTGATGCGTGCCTCGTCCGCCGTGGAGAAGGAGAGCGCGCGCTTCGCGATCGACTCGGCGTCGGAGCGCGAGATCGGCGCCGCACCCGGGAGGAGACTGCGTACGCGCCGGCTCACGCCTTCCTCCCGGTGTTGATGACGTTCACCTGGCGGAAGCGCGATGGCACGCACCCGTGACTCACGGCGTTGGACTGGCTCGGCTGACCCTTCCCATCATTGAACGCGCCGCCCAGCATGTAGCTCCTCTTCCCACCGATCATGTCCATCGAGTTCCAGAAGTCCGGGGTGCGCATCTGGTAGGCCACGTCCTTGAGCATCCCCGTGATCTTCCCGTTCCGGATCTCGTAGAAGAGCTGGCCACCGAACTGCGCGTTGTAGCGCTGCTGGTCGATGGAGAAGGAGCCTTCACCCACGATGGCGATTCCCCTCTCGGTGTCGGCGATGATCTCATCCCAGCCGATGTCCTGCTCACCGGGGAGGAGTGAGACGTTGGGCATCCGCTGGAACTGGACGTCCGCCCACGACTGCGCGTAGGAGCAGCCGTGCGACCTGGCTTCCTTCCCCTGCTTCTCGTACCACCACGCCAGCCAGGGCGCCTGCTCACGGGTGGTCTGGTAGTCGTTGACCACGCCGTTCTTGATGATGAGGAATTCGTCCGGCTCGACTCCCTCGTCATCCCACCCGCACGCCGAGAGCGAGCCCTCCTGCGAACGGTCACCCTGGATGTTCATGAACTCGGGTCCGTAGCGGAAAGCGCCGAGCATCTTCTCGGGCGGCGAGACGAAGCTCGTACCGGCATAGTTGGCCTCGAAGCCCATCGCCCGATCGAGCTCGGTGGGGTGCGCGATGGATTCGTGGATGGTGAGCCAGAGATGAGTAGGATGGAGCACCAGGTCGTAGCGACCCACTTCCACCGGCCGCGCGCTGAGCTTCTCCACCGCCTCCTCCGCCCAGCGCGTGGCATTGCCGACCAGATCGGCATCTACCACGTGCTCGTACCCGCGACCCATGGGCTGGATGTCCGTGGACGAGCGCGACTGGAAGTCGGAGAAATCGCTGGCCACAGCGGTGACGTTCATCGACGGCTGTGCGCGAAAGATCGTCTGCACGGCGTAGGTGCCGTCGGTGGTGGCGAGCGTCTTCTCTTCCTTGAGGAAGAACATCGCCGAGTTGACGAAGCGCGCTCCCTTCACCGCGAGCGCCGCCTCGTTGGCGGCCAGGAGGAGCGCCACCTTGTCCTCGATGGCGATGTCGAACGGATCCGTCTTTGCCGGGCTGCGCCAGACTCCGTTGGGGACCGGCTTCACCGGCGCGAGCACCACCGGCCGTACGAGCGAAGCGCGATTGGCGCGTGCCTGTGCGACTGCCTGCTTCGCCACCCGCGGCACCTCATCGTGCGTCAGCTCGCGGCTCGCCGCGAATCCCCACGCGCCATCCACGAGGACGCGTACGCCGAAGCCGAAAGTCTCGCGATCGGTGATTCCCTGCACGCGCCGTTCGCGGGTGAAGATGCGCTGATTGCGGTTGCGGCTGATGCGAACGTCGGCGTAAGAAGCGCCCGACGACTGCGCGGCGTCGAGCGCGAGAAGCGCGAGATCCCGGAACGACGGATCGCCGGCGCTACCGGCGGAGTCAGTGGCGGGAGCGGGGGAGGGAGAGGGAGCTTCTTGGAGGGGACGCTGCGCGGCGCCACATGCCGCGAGTCCGATCGCCGCGGCCGCGGCTGAGGTAGTCTTGAGGAACTCTCTTCGTGAATGAGCCACTCACTGACCTCTGATGACGTACACGCATTAATTTCCCTCGCGCGAATATAGGAACGGTGGAAATTGCACGCAATAGCGTGCAACGCACACGTTACGAGTTGCGATGGTCGTCGAGATGCGAGGAACGACGTGAAGGACGTTCGGGTGCTCGTGATCGGTGGTGGATTCTCCGGCGTGGCGGCGGCTACCGCACTGCGTGCGCGCGGTGCATCGGTGACGCTCCTCGACGATCGCGCCACGCTCGGCGGCCGCGCCCGCACCGACGAGATGGAAGAATTCTCGGTCGACACCGGCGCGCAGCTCGTCTCCTCTTCCTTCGCGCGCACGTTGGCGCTCCTCGGCCGTCGCGCCCACACCGGTGAGCTGCGCGCGGTGGCGAGGCCCGCACGCATTCCCGATACCCTTCACGACGTACCGGGACGCGATGCGTACCTGCGCGACGGCGAGCGATTCCCGCTGCAGTTCGGTTCCGTGCGCAGCCTCCTCGCGTTCGGCGGTCTCAGCGCGCTCGAGAAGCTGAAGCTCGCGACACACCTCCTCCCGATGCTCACCACCAATCACGCCGCGCTCGATGCGGGAGCCGCGAAGATTCCTCCCGGGATCGATGCCCTCAGCGCGCGCGGGTACATGAGTGCCAACGTCGGTGTGCGCGCGGCCGATGTCCTGGTCGAGCCGCCGCTCAACGGCTTCTACGGAGTGCGCGGGGACGAGGTATCGCTCGCCTTCTACCTCATGCTCGGCCGCTACGCGAGCGACGGTGACGTGCTCGCTCCGACCGACGGCTGGTCGCGCGCGCTCTCCGCCATAGTCGGTGACGTCGACTACCGTCCAGCCACGAAAGTGCTCGGTCTCGCCATCGCCGGTGACGGTACGGCGACGGCACGCACGGAGGATGGCTCGTCCTACAGCGCCGACGGCCTCGTCATCGCGACCGGTCCGCGCTCGGCTGCCACTCTGCTCGCGCCCATTCTGGACGCGGGACATCCATTGCCGCGCTGGCTCTCGTCGGTGGCCCTCCGCTCCACCTGGACCGTAGCGCTCGTACTCGACCGCGCTGCGAGGCGGGATGCGTTCGGCATATTCCACGACGCGCCGCACGCGCACCGGGTGAGTGCGTGCGCCGTGCACGGAGCGAAGATGCCCTCCCCGCCGGACGATCGTGACCTGGTACTCGCCTGGCCCACACCGGCCGCGATAGCCGAGCTGCAGCGGGAGACGTCAGCGGCTCTGGTGTCGGCGATGCTCCCGGAGATAGAGAGACTCGTCCCCGAGGTTCGCGGCCACGTGGTGCGCGCGCGGGTATACCGCTTCGATGAGGGGACTCCCGTCGCGCACCCCGCCTTCGGCGCGGAGCGAGAGAAAGGCCGCGCACTGGCCGCCGCACTCGAACCGCGGGTGGTACTCGCTGGCGACTACCTGACCGCTCCGCTCATCGAAGGCGCCATCGCCAGCGGCAACGAGGCGGCATCGCTCCTCGAGCGCAGGCTGTTCTCGCTCGGGTAGCGCGGCCTCTCCTGGACTCAGGTACCGAAGTGTCACATACGGAGATGGAGGGGAGGAAGCATGGATCTCGGACTCGAAGGAAAGGTCGCCCTGGTGACGGGTGCATCGAGTGGACTGGGGCTGGCGGTCGCGCGCGAACTGGCGATGGAGGGCGCATCGGTAGCAATCGTGGCCCGGCGGCACGATGAAACGACCCGTGCCGCGGCGGAGCTCGCGGCCGAGTCGCGGCGCCGAGTGCTCCCGCTCATCGCAGACGTGGCCGACGAGAAGGCGATCACCGATGCCGTGCGCGAAGCCACCGAGACGCTGGGACCGATCGACATTCTCGTGGGGAACGCCGGCGGACCGCCGTCGACGGTGGTGATGCACACGACTATGGATCAGTTCCGCTCGGCCGTGGAGCTCAGCCTCCTCTCGCAGATCCGCCTCGCGCAACTCTGCGTCCCGGGAATGCGAGAGCGGCGCTGGGGACGCGTGATCTACCTGACTTCCGTGGCGGCGAAGCAGCCCATCCCTTCACTGATTCTCTCGAACACCGCTCGCTCCGGACTGGCCGGCTACGCCAAGACGCTCGCCTCCGACTGCGCCGAGTACAACGTCCTCGTGAACGTGATACTCACCGGCCACTTCGCGACCGACCGCGCCATCTCACTCGCGAAGACGCGCGCCGAGCGCGCGGGGGTTCCGGTCGCAGAGATCGAGCGCGCACGCGACGCGCAGACTCCTGTGCACCGCATGGGTGCACCCGCCGAACTGGCCGCCGTGGTCGCGTTTCTGGCGTCGGAGCGCGCGAGCTTCGTGACGGGAGCGGCGATACCGGTGGATGGCGGATACGGCGCGACGGTTTTCTGAGCTGACGACGGGTCCGGCCAGCCGTTTCAGCGGCTTCGGCCACTGGAATCCACGGTAAGAGCATATCAAGTTTCGACGCGCGCGGGCTCGCACGAGCGGGTTGCCGGCTCGCGCTCAACAGTCCACAAATAGCGTCAACGACAGCGGAGCCCCAGGCGGCGTGAGAGCACTGGTCAAGCAGAATTCGGCACCGGGATTCGTCCTGGCGGAGGTCCCGGAGCCGACCATCAAGGACAACGAAGTCCTAATCAGAGTCCGGCGCGCGGGCGTCTGCGGGACCGACGTGCACATCTACGAGTGGGACGACTGGTCGCGCGGCCGGTGCAAGCCGCCATTCATCGTGGGACACGAGTTCGCGGGCGACGTGGCGCAGGTCGGAGCGCTCGTCACCGACGTGAGAGTCGGCGACAGGGTGACGGCGGAAGGACACATCGTGGATGGCCGCTGCCTGCTCTGCCGCACCGGGAACTCGCACGCCTGCCCCCACACACAGGTCATCGGAGTGGACCGCGACGGCTGCTTCGCCGACTACATCGCGATGCCCGCCACCAACGTGTGGCACCTCGACGACGACATCTCGTACGATGTGGGCGGGATCCACGACCCCATGGGCAATGCCTTTCACACAGCACTAACCGCGGATATTCCGGGCTCCACAGTACTGGTGACCGGATGCGGACCGATCGGGATCTTTGCTATAGGCGTCTGCCGCGCGGCAGGCGCCTCTCGCATCATAGCCTCCGATGTGAACGACACGCGCCTCGCGCTCGCTCGGCAGATGGGCGCGCACGACGCGGTACACCCGGATGAGGTCGAAGCGATCGTGAAGGGCGCCACCGAAGGCCTGGGCGTCGATGTGGTGCTCGAGATGTCGGGACACCCATCCGCCATCCACCAGGCGTTCGCGCTGGTGCGTCCCGCCGGCCGTATCCAGATGCTCGGCGTCCCCGCCAAGCCGCTCGAGTTCAACTTCGCGACCGAGCTCGTATTCAAGGGCGTCACCGTCTACGGCGTCACGGGCCGCAGGATGTACGACACCTGGCTGCAGATGACGCGCTTCCTCCGCTCGCGCGAGTTCGACCCGACCCCGGTGATCACCCATCGCTTCCCGCTCGAGTGCTTCGACGACGCGATCCGCGCTATCAAGTCGGGCAAGGCGGGGAAGGTCATCTTCGAGATCGCCTGAAGCTTCGGCAGCGGCACGCCGGCACGGCCGCGAATCACTCCTCGAACACGGCAAAATTCAATGAACAAGAACTTCGTCGCTTCCCTCGATTCCGCCCTCGACCAGTTCCGGAAGGAGGGCGTTTACAAGCGCCTCAACTATCTCGAGTCGCCGCAGGCGGCGCGGGTGCGCATGGAGGGACGTGGCGAGGTCCTGGTGATGTCATCGAACAACTACCTCGGCCTCTGCGACGAGCCGAGCGTGGTGCAGGGTGGGAAGGTCGCGCTGGAGAAGTACGGCGCGGGCACGGGGAGCGTGCGCTTCATCTGCGGAACCTTCACCATCCACCGCGAGATCGAGCAGGCGCTCGCCGCATTCGTCGGAACCGAGTCGTCCCTCACCTACGTGTCGGCATGGAACGCCAACGAAGGACTGACCGCGACGGTGGTCGAGGAGGGGGACGCCGTCATCTCCGACGCGCTCAACCACGCGTCGATCATCGACTCGATGCGCCTGGCCAAGGCGATCACGAAGTGCACGACCGTGGTCTACAAGCACTCCGACATGGATGACCTGAAGGCCAAGCTCGAGGCCACGCGCGGTGCGCGGCGCCGGCTGATCTGGACCGACGGAGTCTTTTCCATGGAAGGGGACATAGCGAAGCTTCCCGACATCCTGCAGCTCGCTCGCGACCACGACGCCATCGTGGCGGTGGATGACTCGCACGGCACCGGCGTGCTCGGCGAGCGCGGTCGCGGCACCGCCGAGTATCACGGCGTGCTCGGCGAGGTGGACATCATCACCTCGACACTGGGGAAGGCGCTCGGCGGCGCCGCCGGTGGCTTCACCGCAGGGTCCGCCGCGCTCGCCGACTACCTGACGCAGCGCTCGCGCCCGCAACTCTTCTCGAATGCGCTGCCACCCACGGTCGCGGGTAGCGCGCTCGCGGCAGTGCGCTTCGTAGACCAGCACCCCGAGCGGGTCGCGAAGCTGCGCGAGAACACCGCCTACTTCCGCAACGCGATCACCGAGGCCGGCTTCAAGCCGCTGGCCGGCGATACTCCGATCGTCCCGATCATCGTGGGCGAGACCGCGCTCGCCATCTCGATGAGCGAGAAGATGCTCGAGCACGGCGTCTTCGTCACCGGCTTCGGCTATCCGGTAGTCCCCCAGGGGCACGCGCGCATCCGTTGCCAGCTCTCCGCCGCCCACACGCGGGAAGATCTCGATCGCGCGGTGAGCGTGTTCAAGACGGTGGGACGGGAGTTGGGAATGGTGTGAAGCAGGGTTCAGGAGGCAGGGTTCAGGGTTCAGGAAGTGCAGGTTGAAGGGAACAGGAAACAGGGAACAGGAAACAGGAACGACCTTGGCGTAGAGATCCAACCCCTGGGGTCCTTCCCGTTTCCTGTTCCCTGTTTCCTTGTCCCTCTGAACCCTGAACCCTTTGGTTGCTGAACGCTGTAGCTCTCACGCCGCCAGCTTCACCCTGATCACCAGCCGGCGCCAACTGGCGACGTCGTCGTCGCCCACCTTCTCTACATTGGCGCCGCAGCGACCGCCTTCGAGCATCCACGGCACCAGCCAGTGCGACACCGTATAGGGCAGGTGCCCTACGACATCCCCGCCGCTGGCATGGACCCAGACGGCGGGGTTGTCGGTACCTGGCGGGTCGGGAACCAGGATCAGTCGGTCACCCGCCTGAAGGCGGTGGACGACATTCATTCTCTGGC
>JBIQMO010000098.1:0-12990 GCA_044463245.1 Gemmatimonas aurantiaca | reverse complement strand
AGCTCGCTCAGAAGATCGACCAGTCGCAGGTGGCGGAGATCGCCATCATGCAGGACTGGCTCCGTCGCAACGAGCAGGCCGTCCCGGATACATCGTCGTGGCGCACGATGCACATGGCGGGGATGCTGACGGAGGAGCAGTTGAAGGAGCTCGACGCCGCGAAGGGCGCCGAGTTCGATCGCGCGTACCTCGAGATGATGATCCAGCATCACGAGGGCGCGCTGCAGATGGTCGAGGACCTCTTCAACACCCCGCTCGCTGGCCAGGACGTGGACGTCAACGTCTTCGCCAACGATGTAGTCACCGTGCAGACCGCCGAGATCGGCGTGATGCAGCGGATGCTCTCGCAGATGTCAGACAAGTAATTCCCACTAGCCGCCACCTGGAGTCCTACCGATGCACCTTTCCCGCAGGGTGTTCGCGCTTGCCGCGTCCCTAATCTTCGTGCCCTCGCTCCTCGCCGCGCAGACGTATCCGAGCGACAAGGATCCCCGCAGCGGACTGAAGCCGGGCCGGCTCGACGCCGGCGTGGCCGCCAGCAACATGCGCCTCGTCTCGTTCACGGAAAAGCCCGCGGCATTCGACTCGGCGCGCGGGCTGACGTTCATCAACTCCGACCTCGCCTTCAGCGACAAGTACGTCTTCCAGGGGAACTTCGCGGGCTTCACGACCTGGGACGTGAGCAATCCCGCGAAGCCGAAGGTCGTCTCGGTAGTCTCGTGCATCACCTCGCAGGGCGACCCGTCGGTATACGGAAACCTGCTCTTCATCTCCGCCGAGGGAGCCGGGAACCGGAACGACTGCGCGAAGGGGGGAGTGAAGGACCCCAAGGACCACATGGCGGGGGTTCGCATCTACGACGTGTCCAACCCGGCCGCGCCGCGTCTCATAAAGAACGTGCAGACGTGCAAGGGGTCGCACACTCACACCATCATCCCCGACCCGAAGGACAAGGGCGTCATATACATCTACGTTTCGGGGAATCAGGGAGCGCGTCCCGATTCGGAGCTCGCGGGGTGCAAGAACGGGGATGATCCCGCCGATCCGACCAACTCGCTCTACCGCCTCGACGTGATCAGGGTGCCGCTCGCGCATCCGGAGCAGTCGGAGGTGGTGACGGGAGCGCGCATCTTCACCGGTCTCGATCCCGCGCCCCACGCGGAGGGGAGGCCGGAGCGCCGTAACCGCGATGGGAGCGCGCGGATTCCGACGGGCCCGCGGAACTGCCACGACGTCACCGCGTACCCCGCCGAGAACCTCCTCGCGGGCGCGTGCGCGAGCTACGGACTCCTCGTGGACATCTCGAACCCGCTCAAGCCGGTGCGCCTCGACGCGGCGTCCGACACCAACTTCTCGCTCTGGCACACGGCCGTCTTCAGTAACGACGGGAAGAAGGTCGTGTTCACCGACGAGTGGGGCGGCGGCACGGGGCCCATGTGCCAGGCCACTTCCATGATGGAGATGGGCGGCAACAAGATCCTCACCGTCGACTCCAAGGGTAAGTACACGCAGCACTCGTACTTCAAGATTCCGACGGCGCAGTCGGCGCAGGAGAACTGCGTGTCGCACAACGGCGGGCTGATCCCGGTGCCGGGGCGCGACATCATGGTGCAGGGTTGGTATCAGGGTGGTGTGAGCGTGATGGAGTTCACCGACGTCAATCGTCCGCGCGAGCTGGCGTACTTCGACCGCGGACCGATCGATCCGCCGCCGACCGGCGAGGTGGAGGCCACCGAGACGACCGATGGCCGCCGAGTCCGCGGTACGGCCGGCGGCTCGTGGGGGGCGTACTGGTGGAACGGCCTGATCTACTCGTCGGAGCTCGACCGCGGCTTCGACATCCTCGAGCTGACGCCGAGCGATCTCATCTCGAAGAACGAGATCGAGGCGGCTAAGCTGGTGAAGTTCGCGCAGTACAACCCGCAGAGCCAGCCGAAGATCGTGTGGCCCGCGGCGTTCCCGGTGATCCGTTCGTACCTCGACCAGCTGGTGCGCGACGGCGGCCTCGCGGCCGCACGGACCAGTGCCATTTCGAGCGAGCTCGATGCCGCCGAGAAGGCGAGCGGGAAGGCGCGGCGCGACGCACTCAATAAGCTCGCGTCGCAGGTGGACAAGGACGTGAAGGGCGCCAAGGATCCGGCACGGGTGAAGGCCATGTCGGCCGCGATCAAGGATCTCGCGAAGGCGACGAAGTAGCGATACGGCCGCCGCTGGGAAGAGCCGCCTCACATGCGCGTTTGCGCGTGTGAGGCGGCTCTGCTACATCCCATGCTCCGCGGTCTGGACAATGCGGCACCAAAATGCGATGGTGCTCTCGCCAGGCCGTTCGATCTTGCTTCGTGGCTGGAGGATATATCTCAATGTGGCTCGCGGCGATTCTCTTTGGCTGGCTTCCCTGGCTGCTCCTCGGTGGCGCCGGGTTGTGGCTCGGCTTGCGTGTCGTCCGGGCGCTGGAGCGACGCGGCACCGCGAGCACCGAGCTCACCGCGCTTCGAGAGCGTCTTCAGATGCTCGAGGACCAGGTGACGGAGCAGGGGGAAGCCGTGCGGCGTCTCACCGAGGGCCAGGAGTTCACACAGCGACTGCTTCTCGAACGTGCGCGGCCCGGGGGAACGGAGGAGAAGAGCTCGCCCGGCAGTCAGTAGAGCGTCCGGATCTTGCCACGCGTTCCCTGCGTGCATGGCAGCGTCGTGCTGCCATCGAACGGGAGGAGGTGGCGTCATGAAGGAGATCGCAGAGCTGTTTCACCGGCTCACGCTCGGGGTATATGTCATAGGCGTCGCTCACGAGGATCGCCGTGACGCCTTCACGGCGGCGTGGGTGATGCAGGCAGCGTTCGACCCGCTATCGATCGCGCTGAGTGTCAACCAGCTGAATGCCTCCTATGCCCTGCTTCACGGCAGCGGCGTCTTCACGGTCAACGTGCTGAAAGCTGGGCAGCTGGAGCTTGCGCGGCGGTTCGGCACCCAGTCGGGGAGAGAGCGGAACAAGCTGGATGGAGTTCGCTGGAAGCCGGGACCGAGTGGGGCTCCGATCCTGGACGAGGCGCTGGCATACTTCGAGTGTGAGCTGACCGGAAGCATCAATGCCGGTGACCACGAGGTCGTCGTCGGCCGCGTCATCAATGGACGGGTACTCGATCCGGACGCCACGCCCATGTCGTATGCGGAGACGGGAGACATGGACGGGAGCAGCGCGCTGTATCCGGCGCGGTTCTGAGCTCGCGAGGAGGGACCACTATGCGTTGGAGGTGAGCTACATGTGCGCGGCGGGAACGCTAATGTCGGAGTCGATCGTGTCGGTGATGTTCTCTTATCGTGGCGCAGCATGCCACGCATAGTCTCCTTCCTCCCCGCAGCGACCGAGATCGTCTGCTCGCTCGGCGCTGCCGACGATCTTCTGGGCCGATCCCACGAATGCGACTACCCTCCGCGCGTACGCGCGCTGCCGGTGGTCAGCAGGCCGGCGCTCTCACTCGAGGGGATGACCCAAGCGGAGATCGATGCCGCCGTGGCCGGGCGGCTGGCGAGCGGCGAGAGTCTGTACGTCGTGGATGAGTACCTGCTCGATTCGCTTGCGCCCGACGTGATCCTCACGCAGGATCTATGTCAGGTGTGTGCACCTTCGGGCAACGAGCTGACGCGCGCGCTGGCGTCGATTCCTTCGTGCCCCGAGGTGCTGTATCTCACGCCGCGTACGCTCGCGGAGATAGACGCGAACATCATCGAGGTAGGCCGCGCGATCGGCCGCGAGGCGGAAGCACGCGCACTGGTGGCGCGCAACCGCGAGCGGGTCGAGCGTCTGGGGCGCCCTGCACGTCTGCGCCGCGTGATGTTTCTCGAGTGGACCGAGCCGCCGTACTGCGCGGGCCACTGGGTACCGGAGATGATCGAGCTCGCGGGCGGCGAAGATCCGCTCGGCAGGCCAGGGGCCGACTCGGTGCGCGTCTCCTGGGACGATATACGCGCGGCAGAGCCGGAGATCGTCATAGTCGCGCCGTGCGGCTACGGTCTGGCCGAGGCAGAGCGGCTGGCGAGCACGCTGCCCGCGATTCCGGGAGCTCGCGTCGTACCGGTGGATGCAAACGCGTACTTCGCGCGCCCCGGGCCGCGCTACGCCGATGGCATCGAGCTACTCGCTGGGATCTTCGCCAGCGAGTAGCTCCTGATGTGCAATGGGGTCAGACTCCTTTGGCGTGCGCCATTGCACGCTCGTCAAAGGAGTCTGACCCCATTAGCTGCCATTAGCTGATTACTACCGCGGTGACCCGTTCCCTCCCACGGCGCTGCCCGTAGCATCCCACGTCGGGATCCGTCCGCTCGTCCAGGGCGCGCCGGCGGCTTCTGCGGAATCCTCCAGGTGCTCGAGGTCCACCGTCACGAGCGTCCGCAGCTGCGCCAGGACGTTGCCGAACTCGGATCCTACGATGTCGTACTGACGCTTCTGCGTGTTGGTGGCATCGCCCAGCGTGGATGACCAGAGACCGTTGGTGATCTCGTTCACCCTGCTGAGCAGCGATGGGGGGAACGACTCGCTCCGCCGCGCCGCGGTTCTGTCGCCAGTGAGCGAGGTCTGGATGTCGCGCAGCTTTTCCTCCAGCGCGCGGGCATCGGCTGACAGCTTCGCATCCGCGGCGGGCGCCGCCTGCAGCGCCTTCTCCAGGAGATTCAAGCGGTTCATCGTCTCGGTGGCGAGGGCGTTGGCACCGAGCACCGCGCGCGCGAGCTTCGCGGCCTTCTGCTGGAAGGCGAGCACCGCGGGCGAACGCGGGGTCGTGCCGGAATCGAGCGGGTACACCTCGAAGCTCACCGGCTCGCCGAGCTGGGTCACCTTTCCGTCGACGCGCTTCGCCATCGCGACTCGGTAGGTGCCGGGGAGGACGTACGGCCCCGCCGACTCGCGCCTGCGGTCACCGTCGTCGTCCTCGCCTCCGCGCGCCGACGGTGACGCGGTCGGGTTGGGCGACGGATAGCGCAGATCCCAGACGACGTGCTGCAGACCCGATCCCGTGGGACCGGTAAGGCGTCGCACCACATTCCCATCAGCGTCCGTGACGGTAAGGAGGATGGCCGGCGCTTCCTCGCGATCTTCCACGCGCAGCGAATCCCACGACGGATAGAACACGTCCTCGCCGTTCTTCGCGGCCTTCTTCTCCGCTTCCTGGCGCTGGGCGCGACGAGTCTTGTAGCCGTCCTTCAGGTAGTAGCTGATGTGCGCCCCGAACTCGGGGTTCGGCGCCGTGTAGAAGCGGCTCCCCAGCGATGCCGCCCCCGATCCGCCGAGCGGGCGCGAGCGCACGAAGAGCGGTGTGCGGCTGATCGGCAGGAGCGTGGCCTCGTTGGCGAGGACCTGTGGCGTGAGCGCTCGAAGCGTGGAGAGATCGTCGAGCAGGTAGAAGCCGCGCCCGAAGGTCGCGACCACCAGGGCATCGTCGCGCTTCTGGATGGCGAGGTCGCGCACCTGGATGGTGGGGATACCGCTTCCGAGCTTCGACCACTTCTTCCCGCCGTCGGCCGTGTAGTAGAGGCCGAACTCCGTCCCGGCATAGAGCAGGTTGGGATCCTTCGGATCGTCGATCACCACGTACACCGTGCCCCGCTCGGGGAGGTTGCCGGCGATCGAGCTCCACGAGCGTCCCAGGTCCGTGCTCTTGAAGATGTACGGCTTGTAGTCGCCGGCCTTGTGGTTGTCGAACGACGCGTACACGGTGTTCGTGTCGTGGCTCGACGGCGTCACGCGCGAGACGAACGCGCTATCGGGTGCGCCGCGAATTCCCTCGATCTTCCGCCAGTTGGCGCCCGCATCGCCGCTCACCTGGATGAGTCCATCATCGGTGCCCACCCAGAGCAGCCCTTCCTTCAGCGGCGATTCGGCG
The DNA here is from genome assembly GCA_044463245.1 of Gemmatimonas aurantiaca. Classification (GTDB taxonomy): domain Bacteria; phylum Gemmatimonadota; class Gemmatimonadetes; order Gemmatimonadales; family Gemmatimonadaceae; genus JADGGM01. The sequence goes on along the minus strand of JBIQMO010000098.1, from coordinate 7,115 downwards.
AGCGTGACGATGGTGCCGTAGAGCGATGTGGATGTGTTCTTCGCCACCGCGTCCACGCTCCACACGCGGCCCATCATCTTCAGCTTGTTGCGATCGATCCGCCGGGTGAGATCCGGGCTCACGGCGCGCCAGGTGTTGCCGCGGTCGTCGCTCCGGAAGAGCCGGTTGGCGGCGAAGTAGAGTCGCGTATGCGAGAAGGGAGATATGATCAGCGGCGAATCCCAGTGCCAGCGGAGTCCTTCCTCCCCGGCGTCGGGCTGAGGCTGGATGTCGATCCGTTCGCCGGTGGCCAGGTCGAAGCGCGCGATGTTGCCGTGCTGCGACTGCGAGTAGACGGTGTTCGGGTCGGTCGGATCGACGCGCGTCTGGAAGCCGTCGCCCCCCGCCGTGAAGAACCAGTCGCGGTTCGTGATCCCGTTGTCGGTACGCGTCTGCGAAGGACCACCCACGGTGGAGTTGTCCTGCACGCCACCGTAGATGCGGTAGAAGGGGAGCGAGTTGTCCACCTCCACCCTGTAGAACTGCGCGAGCGGGAGGTTGGAGAAGTGCGTGTACGTCTGCCCGCGATCGAAGCTCTCGTAAAGGCCGCCGTCGCACCCGATGAGCAGGTGCCCGGTGTCGTCCGGGTCGATCCAGATCACGTGGTTGTCGACGTGCTTGTCCTTCTCGCCCACTGGGGCGAAGGACTTCCCGCCGTTCTCGGTGACCATCGTCCGCACATCCATGGAGTAGACGCGGTTCACGTCCGCGGGATCGGGGAAGATCTCCTGGTAGTAGAGACTCGTGGCCGTGTAGCCGCTCATCTTCTTCCAGTTAACGCCGCCGTCCTCGGAGCGGTAGAAGCCACCGCCGTCATTGGCCGCTTCGACGATGGCGTAGACCACATCCGGGTTGACCGGCGAGACCGCGAGCCCGGTGCGCCCCAGTTCCTCCTTGGGGAGTCCCGCCTGCGACTTCGTCCACGTCTCGCCACCGTCGGTGGAGCGGTAGACGCCCGACTGCGGGCCGCCGGCGATGTACCCCCACTGGCGGCGGTAGCGCTGCCAGGTGCTGGCGATGAGGATATCGGGGTTTCGTGGATCGAGCACCACGTCGCTGACGCCCGACCAGTCGCCGCCGTCGAGGACCTTCTTCCAGGTGGCGCCGCCATCGGTGGTCTTGAAGAGACCGCGGTCGCCGCCACCGCTCCAGAGCGGACCCTGCGCGGCCACGTAGACGACGTCGGAGTTGCGAGGGTCTATGACGATCTTGCCGATGTGCTCCGACTCCTTCAGCCCGACGTTCTTCCAGCTTCGTCCACCATCGATGGACCTGTAGACGCCGTCGCCGTACGAGACCGAGCGCTGCGCGTTGTTCTCGCCGGTGCCCACCCACACGATGTTCGGATCCTTCTGGTCGATCACGACCACGCCTATCGAGTACGACATCTCCTTGTCGAAGATCGGCGTCCAGGTCGTGCCGGCGTTCGTCGTCTTCCAGAGACCGCCCGAGGCGGTGCCGACGTACCAGGTAGCCTTGTTGCGGGGGTCGACGGCGATATCGCTGATGCGGCCGGTGAAGAACGCCGGGCCTATCGCGCGGAAGCGGATAGCGGAAGCGGAGTTGGACTTGCGCGAGGAGTCCGATTCGGTGGGCGCGCGCTGCGTCGAGCCGCTCTGCACACCGCGACGCTGTGCCGACAGGGCGGCGGGTGCGATGAACAGCGCGGTCAACGAGAGAGCGGCGATCGTCGTGAACGGCGCGCGACGGAGGGAGTGTGGTGGAGTCCGCATGGGCCGGGAGGAGGGAAGTGCGTGCCGGGGTGGCTGATACGTGTGGTGCTGCCCCCAACTTACGCGCCGGCCGGTGCGCACGCTGCGTGACCTGGCGGTGAGCCGGCTCCTATCGCGTGGTGGGGCTGTGGCGCTGTCGCGACACGGATGTACTACCCCTTGCGGGTGAGCGCCCGAACCTGCTCTCCTGGAAGCTCTCCGGCTCCCGCCCCACTTCGCGCGCGCTCTTGTCGTCGCGCACGCCGACGAACACCGGCTGGCGCAGCTTTCCGTCGTTGGTCCACTCGCTGAACTTCACCTCGACCACGACCACGGGTTTCACCCAGTGCACCGGCTCGCGGGTCTTTGGCGGGTCCACGAACGGAGACGTCTTGCGCTCCAGCCGCGTGAGGCGCTCGTACATGTCGCGCAGGCTGTCACGATCGAACCCGGTCCCGACACCTCCGGCAAAGACCAGCCGGTCGCCCTCGTAGTAGCCGAGGAGGAGCGCGCCGAGGTACTTGCGCGTCCTGCGTGGATCCGTCCAGCCGCCGACGACGAGCTCCTGCCTGAACTCGATCTTGAGCTTGAGCCACTCGCGAGAGCGTTTGCCGGGTCTGTACGCGGAGTCCTTTCGTTTGGCGATGACTCCCTCCCACCCCTTCGCCTGCGCGCGGCGCAGCATCGCGGGCGCGTTACCCGTCGTGAACTCGCTGAGCTGGAGCTGAGTCGAGGTGCCACCGCGAAGCAGGCGTTCCAGCCGCTCGCGGCGGGTGGACCACGGTTCGTCCAGAAGCTCGTCGCCACCATCCACGAGCAGATCGAAGACGATGAGGGCGGCGGGCGCCCGCTTCGCTTCCTTCGCGATGCTCGGCGCATCGTCGAGGTGCACCCTCGTCTGGAGCGCCTGGAAGCGTGCGGCCTTCCCGCGTGCCAGCGCAACGATCTCGCCATCGAGCACGAAGCTGCGGCGGACTCGCGAGGCGAGGGCGCCGAGCGCTTCGACCACCTCGGGAAATTGCCTGGCCTTGTCCCTCCCGTTACGCGTAACCAGGCGCACGATTCCACGCTCGACGAAGGCGAGCACGCGGACGCCGTCGTACTTCGGCTCGAACACCCAATCCGGCCCCTCCGGAATCTCGCTGCCGATGTGCAGCTTCATCGGCTCGAGCCGGGGGCGAGCGGGCGAGCCAGTACGGGCGGACTTCACCGCTCGGCCGCACCGGCAGCGATCTCCTCCATCGTGCGCCCCGTCGCGACGGACGTCGTGTACTCTGCCACCACATCGGACCCCGGCTCGGCGTCGTCGTCGCGCTGCTTGACGAGGAGCCACTGCTGCTGCTTCCGCGCACCGCGCCGCGTACGGATGAGCGCCCACGCGCCGTGCAGCCGCTCGCCGTCGAGAACGAACGACATCTCCCCGCTCTCGTAGCCGCTCCGCAGCTCGGCTGATGGATCGGTCGCATCGTCCGCGGCGGTGTAGGTACCGCGATCCCAGAGCATCACCGTGCCGCCGCCATACTCGCCCTCGGGGATCGTCCCCTCGAAGGTGTTGTACTCGATCGGATGATCCTCGACCTGGATCGCGAGCCGCTTGACCGCCGGGTCGAGACTCGGCCCTTTGGGGACGGCCCAGCTCTTCATGACGCCGTCGAGCTCGAGGCGGAAGTCGAAGTGCAGGCTGCTCGCAGCATGCTTCTGGATCACGAACTGGAGCGCGCCGCGACGCGTACGCCCAGCCTCGCCCGCGGGCTCCGGCGTCTTCTCGAAGTTCCGCTTGCGGCGATACTCCGCGAGCTTGGTCTTGTCAGCCATGTCTGTTCGGCGTCAGCGATGAGCTTCCCACACGGCCGTCATTCCCGTGCAAGCGGCAATCCATGTTGGCCGGCCAAACCTGGATTCCCGCTTGCGCGGGAATGACTGTTCTTGATAGTCAGTGCAACGCGAAAAGGGTGCCGCTGGGCCTGGCGGATCCCAGCGGCACCCGACGCGGATCGGTCTACTCCCTACCGGTTGCGATCCCCTGTGGCACCCACGGCGTTTGCCCGTCCCGATCCCACCGGCCACACGTTGTCCGATGGGTCGCGGTCGGGGAAGCGACCGTCCGGATCGAGAGTGATCTGCTCGATCCTGCGAGACCCGAAATCGAGCGTCGCGGTGAAGTCTCGACTCCCGCGGAACCAGACGTCGACGGGGTAGGTGACGATCGCCGTCACGCTGTCGCGCATGACGCTGTTGGACATCGTGTGGATCTTTGCTCCCTGAGGCGCAAAGCGCACGGCGAGCACCACGGGCGATGGCATCTGGCCGCCCTGGTGCACTACCACCGTGGTGCGCTGCCCCGAGGTGGTCACCTTCGCGATCGATCCATCGACCGATTCGGTCGTGAAGAGCCAGTAGTACCAGAACCAGCCGAGGTCGCGGTGCAGGGCGTTGTTCATGAACATGGCGTAGTCCCACGGCGACGGGTGCTTGAAGCGCCACGCCGTCGCGTACTCGCTCATGGCGCGCCAGACGGCGCTGTCGCCCACGATCCCGCCGAGCATCGAGAGCATGAGCGGCGCCTTCCCGTACGCCTGGAAGGAGTACATGGGACCCCCATAGTTCGCGTCCCACATGAGCGGCGCCTCGCGCTCGTCACCGCTGGTGCGTCCGTAGCTCTGGCCGCGTCCGTCGAGCTCCGGGGCCTCGTGCCGGCGGTCGGCGCCCGAGAGGATGTTCATATACTGGTTGAATCCTTCGTCCATGAAGCCGTACCAGGTCTCGTTCGTCCCGACCATCATCGGCCACCACTGGTGCCCGATCTCGTGATCGGATGCGCGGGCGCTGGACATGATGAAGGATGGATACTCCATTCCGAGCTCTGGCCCATCTACCATGGTGAGGATGGGGAAGGTGTACGGCATCCAGAGCTTCGAGTAGAACGCGAGCGCGTGCCGCGCGATCGCGCCGGCCTCGGCGTACGACTCGGCGTGCCCCGGGAGGTACATGATGTTGACGGGGATCTTCCCCTTACCCGGTATCTCGGCGAGCGTCGCATCCCACACGAACTGGTTCGACGTTCCCCATGCAAAGTCTCCGGCAGTGTCGATCTTGAAGTGCCAGACCAGCCGGCTCCCCGAAGTGCCCATGGTGGACTTCCCAGCTCCACGGTCGGCTGGACCGGCGATGGTCTGCCGTGCATCCGATGCGACGAGCCGGGCGAGACGCTCGCGCTCGGTGGGAGTGAGCACCTCTTCCGGGTTCTGCAGGACGCCCGTGGCGCCAACTATCCAGCCGGCGGGCATGTCGAGGTGCACGTCGAAGGAGCCAAAATTGTTGTAGAACTCCGACGGACCGAGGTACGGGTCGGTGTCCCAGCCGCCCTCGCGCAGGTCGTCGTACACCGCCACGCGCGGGTACCATTGCCCCACCTGATACAGGGTGTCTGCCCAGCGACCCATGCGAATGCCGCGCGTGGGCTCCACGACCTTGGGGACCTTGAAGTGCCACTCGGCGCCGAGCGTGGCGGTGCCGTGCGCGGGGATCGGAGTGGGGAGCTCGATGCGCGCCACTGTCTGATCGAGGCCGCGTGCCTGGAGCTCGGTTGGCGGCTGCGGTGGTTGGCCGCGTCTCCGACGCACTGGCGGTGGTGGGTCCAGATTCACCGGAGCGCCGTTCACAGTGAGCTTCGTGACCTGCATGCCATCGGTAATATCGGTAACCACCTCGGCGCGCGGCACGTTGGGTGCGAAGAGATTCTGGTCGAGCCGCAGCACGATGGTGTGCATCGCCGAGTCGCTGTTGTTGTGGATCACAGCCGTCTCGGTGCCGCTGATGGACTCGGTGGCGGAATCGAACCGTGCGTCGATCTTGTAGTCCATCCAGAGCTGCCAGTAGTGCGCGCCGGGGCGCCCGGTGGAGTCGCGCGTACCGGCGGCGTAGGCGCGCCGGATCATGTCGGTCATCGGGATGTCGCGCCGCACGGCGCGCTCAGGGAGGGGAAGCGCCGTGGCAGTGGCAGCCGATGAGCGTTGCGTGCGACCGCGGGTCGCGGTTTGCGCGCAGGCGCGCGCGCCGGGGAGCGCCGGCGAGGTGACGAGCGCGAGTGCGGCGAGCGTCTTTCGGATCATCTGTGGAGCTCCTGAGGATGGAGAGCCCGCGGGTCGTGCCGCGGGCGGGTCATCCACGATACGCTGGCGTATGGCGCAGCGCTGCGACGGTGGGGCTCTGCCGTGAGGGACCCGGATGGCGGGCCTGTTCGTTAGTAGAGCGGAGGCCAGCAGCGGCCGCGACATCGTGGCGCGAGGCGACAGGACGGCGGCCCACCGATCATATTTCCCTGACATCCCGCAGGAGGGGGAATCAATGCCAGAGTACACGAAGGATCCCGAGGTCATCGCGAAGCTCACGCCCGAGCAGTATCGCGTCACTCAGCAGAGCGCCACCGAGCGCCCCGGGACCGGGGAATATCTGCACAATCACGAGTCGGGGATCTACGTCGACATAGTGTCGGGCGAGCCGCTCTTCGCTTCGGCCGACAAATACGAGTCGGGGTGCGGCTGGCCGAGCTTCACGAAGCCCATCGAGCCGGCCAACGTCAAGGAGCTGCGCGACACTACCCACGGCATGATCCGCACGGAGGTGCGCTCGGCGCACGGCGACAGCCACCTGGGGCACGTCTTCCCCGATGGTCCGCGCGATCGCGGCGGTCTGCGCTACTGCATCAACTCGGCGTCGCTGCGCTTCATTCCGCGCGACCGGATGGAGGCCGAGGGCTACGGAGAATACCTGGACCAGGTGGAGGAGGTACGATGACCGAGGAACGAGCTGTACTGGCGGGCGGCTGCTTCTGGGGGATGCAGCAGCTCATTCGTCGCCAGCCGGGGGTCGTCTCGACGCGCGTGGGCTACACCGGTGGCGATGTTCCGAACGCGACCTACCGCAACCACGGCACGCACGCCGAGTCGATCGAGATCGTCTTTGATCCATCGAAGATCAGCTATCGGCAGCTGCTCGAGTTCTTCTTCCAGATCCACGATCCGACCACGCGGAATCGTCAGGGGAACGACATCGGTATGAGCTACCGCTCGGCGATCTTCTACACGAGCGAGGAGCAGCGCAAGGTCGCGGAAGATACGATCGCCGATGTGGACGCCTCGGGCCTCTGGCCGGGGAAGGTCGTGACCGAGGTCGTGCCAGCCAGCGATTTCTGGGAGGCGGAGCCGGAGCACCAGGACTACCTCGAGCGGATCCCGAACGGCTACACCTGCCACTTCATCCGCCCGGGTTGGAAGCTTCCGGTGAGGGCGAGCGCCGCGGCGAAGTAGCAGAGTAAGCGACGGGGTCAGGTCTTTAATTTCGAGCGGGCTGGGCATTCGCCCA
>JBIQMO010000097.1:0-13215 GCA_044463245.1 Gemmatimonas aurantiaca | reverse complement strand
GCCAGAGCGCCCGCACCCTCGCCGACCGCCTCGAGCAGGTCTCGCTCACCTTCTCTGCCCGTGTGGGCGAGGAGGAGAAGCTCTTCGGGTCCGTCACTGCGGCAGACATCGTGCAGCAGCTCCATGCGCAGGGCTTCGCCGAGATCGAAAAGCGTCAGGTAGACCTCCACGAGCCGATCAAGGCCCTCGGTGTCTACAAGGTCCCCGTCCGTCTCCACGCCGACGTGAAGCCGGAGATCAAGGTGTGGGTGATCAAGCAGTGAACTACCAGGGTTCAGGAGGCAGGGCGGGAAGTGCAGGGTTCAGGAGGCAGGGTTCAGGGTTTAGGAACTACCTCGGGGAGTGGATCTCGACTCCGAGGTAGTACCTGAACCCTGAACCCTGCCTCCTGAACCCTCTCATCCCGCCCGCCAGCCGCACCGAATCCCGACTAAAGATGCCCCATCCACGCGCGAAGCACTCTCTCACCACCACCCTCGCCCAGGCGAAGCGGGCCGCCGACCTGTGCATCGACCTCAAGGCGACGGATGTGGCGCTGCTCGACCTGACGCACATCTCGGATGCGACGGACTACTTCGTAATCGCCAGTGGGTCGTCGGATACGCACGTGCGGGCGATTGCGGAACACGTCCTCGAGCAGCTACGCAAGGAGGGGGTGCGGGCGCATCATGTGGAGGGGTTGCAACAGGGACGCTGGGTCCTACTTGACTACGTCGATTTCGTGGTGCACGTCTTTCATCCAGTGCTGCGCGAGTTCTATCAACTCGAGCGGCTGTGGAGTGATGCGAAGACGGTAGCTATCGAGCAGGAAGGGGCCGGTGTATGAGCACACGTTGGACCTGGCTCGCCGTCGCCGCTCTGGCGACGACGTTCGCGGCGAGCCCGCTGAGCGCGCAGGGGTACTTCGGTAAGAACCAGGTCCAGTACAAGCACTTCGACTGGAAGGTGATCGAGACGGAGCACTTTCTCGTTCACTACTATCCCAGCGAGCGTGCGGCCGCGATGGATGCGGCACGGATGGCCGAGCGAGCGTACAGCCGCCTCTCGCGCATCCTCGACCACGAGTTCAGCGAGAAGAAGCCGATCATGGTCTTCGCCTCGCGCGCGGACTTCGGTCAGAACAACGTCACCGGCGACCTCGGCGAGGGTACGGGGGGCGTGACCGAGCCGACGCGCGACCGGATGCTCCTCTTCCTCACCGGCGACTACCGCGGCTTCGAGCACGTGCTCACGCACGAGATGGTGCACGAGTTCCAGTTCGACATCTTCCAGAGCGGCCAGAGCGCGGGGAGCGCGCTCTCGGGACTCATGCGCGTGCAGCCGCCGCTCTGGTTCATGGAAGGTATGGCCGAGTATCTCTCCATCGGCCCGCACGACCCCAACACCGAGACCATCATCCGCGACGCGGCGCTCAACGGCCATCTGCCCACCATCGAGCAGATGACGCGGCGGCCGGACCTCTACTTTCCCTACCGGTATGGCCAGGCCTTCTGGGAGTGGGTGGCGCGGCGCTGGGGTGATGAGATCGTGGGACAGATCATGGCCGACGTGCCCACGATGGGAGTCGCCGAGGCATTCCAGCGGGAGACCGGCACTCCCATAGATGATCTAGGGGACGAGTGGCGCGAGGCGATGCAGAACCAGCACCTCCCCCAGATCGCAAACCTCGAGCGGCCTCGCCGATTCTCGCGCCCGCTGCTCACCGAGCGCCACAGCGGCGGCCAGATATTCATCGCGCCCGCGCTCTCGCCGGATGGCAGGTACATCGCCTTTCTCTCGAACGGGAGCTTCCTCAAGGGGCAGGTCTTCATAGACCTCTGGCTCGCCGACGCGCGTACGGGGAAGCGCATCGCTCGCCTCATCAAGAGCGCTCTCGATCCCAACTTCGAGGAGCTCCAGCTCCTCTACTCGCAGAGCGCCTTCTCGCCGGATGGCTCGCGACTCGCCTTCACCGCGCTCAGCGAGGGGAAGGACATCCTCTATGTCCTGGATGTGGCGAAGAGGAAGCAGATCGCCCGCCTCGAGCTTCCACTCGATGGGATCACCGGGCCGAGCTGGTCGCCGGACGGAAGCCAGATCGTGTTCAGCGGCAACCGCGGCGGAATCACCGATCTGTTCGTCGTGGATGCCGACGGAAGGAATCTCAGGCAACTGACCAACGATCGCTACGGCGACGTGCAGCCGCAGTGGTCGCCGGATGGAACAACGATCGCCTTCGCATCCGAGCGCGGCGATGGAGCGGACATCTCGCTCCTCCACTTCCCGAAGATGCGCATCGCGCTCTACGACCTCGCGTCGGGAAGGATCGAGCTGCTGCACGGGCAGGAAGGGCTCAACATCAACCCGATGTGGGGGCCCGACTCGAAGTCGCTCGCGTACGTGAGCGATCGCACGGGCATCCCGAACGTCTTTCTCTACGACCTTCGCGAGCGCGAGGATTACCAGCTCACCAACGTCGCGGGCGGCATCACCGCTCTGACCGCGATGAGCCCCGCCATCACATGGGCGCGCGACGCTGACAAGCTCGCCTTCACCTACTTCGAGAACGGCGACTACGCGGTGTGGCAGATCGACAACCCACGCCGCCTCGCGCGCACGCCGTACCACGCCAAACCGCTCGCCGGTGCCACGCTCGCGGCGCGCGATGAAGCGGTGGTCGGCGATGGCGGAACGACGGCCTACCTGGACGGCGGTGACACCGCAAGAGTGGCCGCGAGCGCCACGCCCACCAGCTCCTGGTACCGCACGAGCGAGGGCGTGCGCCCTTCGGGCGATCAGCCGTTCGCATCGGAGGGCGCTCGCACCGAGCTGAGTGTAGCCGCCCTCCTCGACAGCGGCGACCTTGCACTCCCCGACACCGCGAAGTTCCACCGGTACGACTATCGGATGCATCTCGCACCCGATTACGTGGCGCGCCCGACGGTCGGGTATGCGCGCGACAACTTCGGGAGCGGCGTCTTCGGCGGGACGGCCATCGTGCTGAGTGACATGGTGGGGAACCACCAGCTCGCCTTCGCGGGCGCGGTGAACGGCCGCATCCAGGAAGCACAGCTCTTCGCGGGATACACCAATCTCTCGCACCGCCTGCAGTACTCCACCGGCCTCTTTCAGACGCCCTACTACTTCGGGGAGAACCCGTACTACTCCGAGATCCCCGATGGATTCCAGGAGACGCAGGTCATCACGCGCTACATCGTGCGCCAGGGCTTCGGAGTCGGCATCTACCCCTTCGATCGCTTCAGCAGGGTGGAGGTCGCCGCGCGGCTCACCAACATGGATCGCACCGACCTCGTGTACACGCGGACGCTGGATCCATCCGGAGTGCAGGTCACCCCGTACGAGCGCCAGAAGATCCGCTCGCACAGCGTGAACTTCATCCAGCCATCGCTCGCGTACGTTTCCGACAACGTGATATGGGGTGTCACCGCCCCGATCTCCGGGCGTCGCTACCGGCTGCAACTGCAGCCGGCCGTGGGGAGCTACCGCTGGGTGAGCTACCTCGCCGACTACCGGCGCTACGATCCGATTCTCTTCAACTACCTCACCGTCGCCACCCGCTTCACGGCCAACATCTCCAGCGGGCGCGACGCCGACTCGACCCGTCAGTACCTTGGCTGGGGCGACATGCTGCGCGGCTACGATTCGCACACCTTTCTCTCCACCGAGCGCAGCTGCCCGGTGGAGTCGGTGTCGCGCGCCTACCGATGCTCGCCGCTGCAGGGGAGCAGCCTGATGTACGCGAGCGCCGAGGTGCGCTTCCCCCTGATAAGAGGCGGGAGCATCGGCGGAGTGGTTCCGATCCCCTCGATCGAGGGCGCATTCTTCTACGACGCCGCTACCGCGTGGTTCAGTGGCCAGAACGTCTCTCTGCACAGACGTCGGGTGGACGACCCGTCCACCACTCGCGGCCTCCTCACGAGCCACGGCTTCGGTATTCGAATCAACCTCTTCAACTACGTGGTGCTGCGCTGGGATTACGCGATTCCGCACGACGCACCGAGCAGGAAGGGGTTCTGGCAATTCACCCTGTATCCGCCCTTCTGATACTCGGCTAGTCAGCGCCAAGCGGCCGCTCGATGCCTCCTCGGCCATCGAGCGGCCGTACCCTGCCACTCCTTTCGCGGATTCCACCCGGCCGCAATCTCAACATCACGTCGCGGGGGCGCGATGCTTGCCCTCTGGCAGGTGGAGGTTTGATTCCGATGAATACACGACAGCAGAGCAACTCCGGTGCGCCAGATGCTGGCGCCGCCGGCCGCATCACCTTCGGGGGTGATCTCACCGTCAACCGCCTCGGCTTCGGGGCGATGCGCCTCACGGGCCCGGGAATCTGGGGGCCACCGGCCGACCGCGACGAGGCGCTACGCGTCCTCGTCCGCGCGATCGAGCTCGGCGTGGATTTCATAGACACGGCCAACTCGTACGGCCCGTACTATTCGGAAGAGCTGATCGCCGAGGCGCTCTTCCCATATCCGGAAGGGCTCGTGATTGCCACCAAGGGCGGCTTCGAGCGCACCGGGCCGGGTGAGTGGCACCCAAAGGGCGATCCCGAGTACCTGCGACGCGAGCTGGAGGGGAGTCTCCGCCGCCTGCGCGTGGACCGGGTGGATCTCTACCAGCTTCATCGAATCGATCCGGAGATTCCGGAGAGCGAGCAATTCATGGCGTTGCGCGAGTTTCTGGATGAAGGGCTCGCTCGCTACGTCGGTCTCTCGGAGGTTACGGTAGAGCAGATCGAGCGCGCGCGCCGCGTAGTGCCGATCGTCTCGGTGCAGAACCGCTACAACGTCGAGGACCAGCACTGGGGCTGGGTGCTCGATCACTGCGAACGCGAGGGGATCATCTTCCTTCCCTGGGCGCCGCTCTCGGCCGGAAAGATCGGCGACGACAGCACGATCGCCCGCGTGGCCGAGCGTCACGAAGCGACACCGATGCAGGTGGCGATCGCCTGGCTCCTGGAGCGCTCGCCGGTGATGCTCCCGATTCCCGGCACCTCACGCGTGGCTCACCTCGAGGAGAACATCGCCGCCGCATCGCTGCGTCTCACCGAGGAAGAGATGGACGATCTCGCACGCGCGTCCTCTGTGGGCGTGGCAGGATAGCAGCGTCGAGTGGCCGCTTCCGGAGCCGCAGTGCAGTCACAGAGCGAGCGCGAGCGCTCCTTGAGTCTACCCCCTCGCTCCGGTAGGTTTCGGCCGTGCGAAAGCCGTTGATTGCGTTGGCGCTGATGCTGGCGGCCTGCGGAAAGCCTGACCGCGCCGCCACTCCCGCCGTCTCCGAGGGATCGTCCGCCACCAGCACCATGCGCGGCCCGGACCAGATCGTCCTGCGCTTTCCGCGCGACGGTGGTCAGGTGCGCGCTTTCGCATACCCCGCGCTCGACTCCGCCGTTTGGCAGTCGAGCGCGAAGGCACCGAGCATAGCTCGCTTCCTCGGCTTCGACGGAGAGCTGGGATCGGTGGCCGCCGTGGATGAGAAAGGAGCGCCGGTGCGCGTGGACCTTCGCATGGGTCGCGTGAGCCGCGACGCCAAGCCAAAGCTCACCGATCTCGCCTCGGATGACGGCTCCGCGATCTACGGGATAAGCGACTCCGGGAGCGTCGTGCGCCTCACGCAGGCTGGAAGCTGGCAGTACGATCCACCGTCCCCGGCGCGTGACATCGTCCCCGAGCCGGATGGATCGCTCCTCATCCTCGCCGACCGCAAGGGCGGGAGCATCCTCTGGAAGATCCACCCGCCCGACAAGAGCGTCTCCGACAGCGCCCTTCTCCCTCGCGTCGGGCGCGCCATACCCACGCAGCTCGGTGACCGTGTCTACTTCACGGTCGACTCCGGATTGGTCGGGCTGCGCACGCGAGATCTCGAGCCCGTTCCCAACGTACGGCTCGACAGCCCGGTGCGTGCCCTCACCACCACACCGAGCGGCGACCGACTGTACGTCGCCACGGGCTCGGCCGGAGAGATAGTCGTCTTCGACCGCTACACGCATCGCACCGAGGCACAACTTCGCGCGCCTGGCGAGATCGATGAGCTGCGCATGGACCCGATGGGTCGCTACGTCCTCGCGCGTGCAGCCGGCGGTGACTCCGCGTGGGTCTTCGCCGTGGGAACCGACAAGCTCCTCGGCAGCGTGCAGACGAAGTGGCGCGACGATCTTCCCACGGTGACCCCCGATGGGAACATCGCGCTGCTCGAGGGCAGCGACGTACGACTCGTGGACGGGAAGTCACTCAGCGGTCGTGAGCGCATCGAGCAGGGAGGAAACGACTCCTGGCTCTTCATCGCCTGGAACGGTTTCCGGCCTCGCTCGCCGGGGCTCGACGAGCCCGTGACCTTCGGCTACGACACCGCGGTGGAAGTCCCGGACTGGAGCACCGACACCGGCAGTGCCGTCTCCGAGGGAGCGCTCGCGCGGCGCGACAGTGCAAGAGTGGGCGCAGCATCGGGACAGGCGCCGCGCCCGGGTGGTGCGCAGGGCGCTCCGCCGGCGGCGGACAAGTCACACGAGGCCGGCTTTACCGTGCAGTTCGCGGCCGTACGCTCGAACGACGCCGCACGCGAGGTGGCGAGCGAGATCGGGCGTAGCGGTTCGACCAGGCCAAGAGTAATCGCTACCGAGCGCGCCGGCGTTACGATCTACCGGGTGATCATGGGGCCCTTCCCCACTCGAGACCAGGCGGAGAAAGTCGCGCGCGCTACGGGCAAACCGTACTGGATCTACGAGGGAGCGCCCTGAGTGGCAGTTCACATCGAACCCTCGGCCCGGCGGGGCTGGGAGGATGAGGGCGAGCGCATCGCGCCCGATCTCGCTGACAACTCTGCAGTACTGGTAGTCGGCTCCGATCCGAAGGCCGCGGCGCGCGTTGCTCTCGCGGTCGCGCGGCAGCAGGCGCGCCGGCGCAGAGTCGCGGTGGTCGACGCCGTAGGCGAGCTGGAGCCGATCGAGAGACTCCTTCCGGAAGATGTCTCGCACGGCCTGGTGGACATGCTCGAGCATGGAGTGTCGCTCGGGCGCGTCGCGATTCCAATGGATCGCGCCGGGAACCTCTTCATCATCCCGAGCGGCGCAGCGCCGCCGCATGCCGGTGAGCTCTTCGCGAGCGACGGCTGGCCGCGGCTCGTTTCGAGCTTCCGCGACGCCGGAGCGCTCCTCCTCGTTATCACGCCGGACGGTTCCGGCGAGGTCGCGTCGTTCGCGTCGCTCTTCGATGGAGCGATCGTGGCTGGGGATGCGAGAGCACACGCCGGTATTCCGGTGCTCGCGCACGCGCGCAAGCAGGAGTCGCGACCGGTGGCGAAGCCGGTGTCGCGTGCGCACGTGCGCGCTCCTAGTGCCCCGCGCGCGCCCTTCTGGGTGGCGATTGCCGCCACCGTGCTGGCCGTGGCGGCTCTCGCGTGGTGGGCCGTCCAGAGCTCGTTCTCTACCCTGCCCGCCACCAGCTCGGTAACCAGCGCCGGCGCTGTAGTGGACAGCCAGCCGGCGCGGTCCGCGGCCGGCGGTGACGGCGCCGATGATTCGAGCGCGAACGTCAGCGGCGCAGCACCGACCACCGTGACCACGGACTCGGCTCCGCCCGCGACTGCGGCATCGCCCGACAGCGCGGCCGCGTACGCAGTAGACTCCAGCGCTACCGTACCCTTCGGCGTCGCGCTCGCCCAGTACAACGATGTCACCGCCGCGCTCACGCGTATCGCGCAGGAGTCAGCGCGCGGCATCCCGGCGAGCACGTACACCCCCTTCTACGACCCGAATCTTCGCAAGCAGGTATTTCTCGTGATAGCCGGCGCATTCCACGACCGTGACGACGCTGCTTCCCTCCTCCGCTCGCTGCGACGCCAGCGCGTCCTGGCCACCGGACAGGGGCACGTGATCGATGCTCCCTTCGCCATTCTCGTGCGCTCCGGCGTGAGAGCGGGCGAGGCCCGCTCGCAGCTCGATGCGTATCGGGTGAAGGGGATGCCGGCCTATTCGCTCGTGCAATCCGATGGCACCGTGAACATCTACGCCGGCGCCTTCCGGACGACCGCCGAAGGCGAGACACTGCTCGAGAGCCTCGGCTCCGACGGCACTGCACTGCGCGTGGTACGCAGAGCCGGGAGACCGGGCCAGTGAGACTCACCAGGCTCGAGCTGCACGGTTTCAAGTCGTTCGCGGATCAGACGCACCTGGTATTCGAGCCGGGGGTCACCGCGATCGTGGGCCCCAACGGCTGCGGCAAGTCCAACGTCTCCGACGCCGTACGCTGGGTGCTCGGCGAGCAGCGCGCGCGGGCACTGCGCGGCGCCAAGATGGAAGAGGTGATCTTCCAGGGCTCTTCGGCACGCCGCCCGGTGAACGTCGCGGAGGTTTCTCTCCACTTCGAAAACGAAGATGGCGCGCTCGCCGTCCCCTTCCGCGAAGTGGTGATCACGCGCCGTCTCTCACGCTCGGGAGAGAGCACCTACCTGCTCAACGGTTCGCCCTGTCGCCTTCGTGACATCCAGGACATGGTGCGCGGCACGGGGCTCGGTGCCGACTCTGGAGTGGTGATCGAGACGAAGATGGTCGATGCGCTCCTCTCCGACCGTCCCGACGATCGGCGCGAGCTCTTCGAGGAGGCGGCCGGAGTCGGCCTCTATCGTGACCGCCGCCGGACCACCGAGCGGCGTCTCGAGGAGACCACCGTGGATCTCTCGCGTCTCGACGACCTCCTCGGCGAGGTGCAGAGCCAGGTTCGCTCGCTCGCGCGTCAGCGGAAGCGCGCCGAGCGCTACGCCGAGCTTCGCAGCAGACGCTTCGACGTGGAGCTCACGCTCGCCTCGCGCGAGATGGCCGCGTGGAGCGATGAGCTCGTGCAGCTCGAGTCACGGCTCGCCGAGTTGCGCGCGGGACTCCCCGCGGCGGAGGAGCGGGTTCACGAGGCGCAGGCAGCTCGTGAGAAGGCGCACGCGGCTCGCATCGCAGCGGAGACCGAGCGCAACGAGCTCTCGCGCATGGTGAGCGCGCAGCGCGAAGAGGTCATGCGCCTGGAGAGCGAGCTTCGCGTGGCCGAGGAGCGCCAGCGGAGCGCGAACGCGCGGCGGCAGCGCGCCGAGGAAGAGCGGCGCGTGGGTGAGGAGCTGGGCGGCCAGCTCGCGCGAGAGAAGGAGATCGCGCGCGCCGAGCGCGAACGGCTCGCGGCGGAGCTCGAGGCGTGCGCCGCGAGCCTGGCAGAGTGCATCGAAGCCGAGAACGCGGCGCGGCAGGCGCTTGCCGCGGGTCGCGGAGATCTCGACCGGACGGAACGGCGGATCCGCGAGCTGCGCGAGCAGCTCGGCCGCGCGCAGCTCGACGGCCAGAGCGCGGAGCGTGAGCTGAACGAGCTCGGCGAGCGAATGGATTCGCTGAGCGCGGAGCGCGAGCACATCTCTTCCTCGCTCGAGACCGCGCGAAGCGAGCTCGCACTCGCGCGCAACCAGCGCGACGAGAGCACCGAGCGCGCCGAGCAGGCTGCCGAGGCGCTGACGATGGCCAGGGCCGCCGCCGAGGAGGCGCGCGCGGGGGACCTGAGCGCGAGAAAGGAACTGCTCGCCGCCGACGAGCGCCTCACCGCACTCGAGGCGAAGGCGCGTGCTCTCGAGTCGTTCGAGCGCGAACGCGTGGGACTCGCACCCGCCGCGGCTCGACTTCTGGAGGAGCGCGACCACTTCGGCGAGGGAGCGGTACTCGGTCCGCTCTCGGACTTCATCTCCGCCGGCGCCGCACCCGCCGCCATCGTCGAGAAGTTCCTCGGCGCCACGGTCCACGCGGTCGTCGTACGCGACCGCGCCGCGGCGGAGGCTATCGGAGCGTGGCATGCGGAGGTGGATCCGGGACCGCTGCTACTCCTTCCGCTCGATGCGCGCCCCGTGTCCGCGAGCAACGTCGCGGCCGGCGGACTCGCGGAGCTCGTGGATGCGGCGGAACCCGCGCGCGGCTGGGTAGCGGAGCTGCTCGGGCACGTGCAATCGCTGGACGATGGCGCTGCCTTCGTCGACCCACGCGGCGCGGTCTGGCTGCCGGGGTCCGCCGAAGGCCCCGGCCCGCTGCGCCGGCGCGCCGAGCTGCAGACGATCCGCGAGGAGTCGAGCGCCGCGCGCGATGTGCGTGCAGCCGCGGAGCGCGCGGCCGAAGCCGCGCGCATGTCGCTCGGTGAGGCGGAGGCGCGCCTGGCAGCCGCAGGCGAGGAGGCTTCCGTCGCGCAGCAGGCGCGCCGCGAGGCGATCTCCATACACGATGAGAGTGAGCGGCGCACGCAGCGCGCCGAGCGCGAGATGTCCAATGCAGATGCACTGGCCGAACGGCTCTCGACGCGGCGCGAGGAGCTCCTGCAGCGCATCGCGACGCTCGAGTCCGACCGCTCTGCGCTGGCCGATTCCCTGACGAGCGCCGAGACGGAGCGCGAGACTCTCGCCGGCCGACTGGCCGAGCTGGAGCACGCGCAGGAGGCGGCGCGAGAGGCGCGTACGCGCGCACAGGTGGAAGAGGCGCAGGCGCAGGCGCGCGTGCAGGCGGCCGCCGACCGCGAGCGGCGCCTGGAGGCGGAAGTAGCGAGCGCGCTCACTCGCATCGACTCGCTCGTCGCCGAGCTCACCGACATCGAGCAGGCAGACAGCGTGCTCACCGCGCGGATGAGCGAGTGGCGCGGCGATCTCGAAAGCAAGTCCGCGGCGCTCCGCTCGAGCGACGAGCGCCTGAACGAAGCGGTGACGACCGTGCTCACCACCGACGCCGCGCTCGAGCAGACGGATCGCACGCTCGCCGAAGCTCACCGCGACGGCAGCCGTCTCGCCGACTCCCTGCACAACGCGGAGCTGCGATTCACCGAGCTCTCCGGGCGTCGCACGGCGATCCGCGAGCGTCTCGAGGCGGAGTGGCGCCGTCCGCTCGACGAGATGCTCGCCGACGTCGTGCATGTGGAGCTCCCCGACGACGAGTTGCGCTCCGAGCTCGAGGAGCTGCGACAGACCCTCGAGTCCATCGGACCGGTGAATCCGCTGGCCATCGAGGAGCACGAGGAAGAGACGAAACGTCTCGAGTTCCTCACCGGCCAGCGAAGCGATCTCGCCGAGGCGCGCGACAAGCTGCAGCAGGCGATAAAGGAGATCGACATCACCGCGCGGGAGCTCTTCCTCGCGACCTTCAACCAGGTGCGCGACAACTTCCGCCACATCTTCATGTCGCTCTTCGGCGGCGGTGAGTGCGACATTCGCCTGGCCAATCCCGAGGCGCCGCTGGACTGCGACATCGAGATCCACGCATCGCCGCGCGGGAAGCGCACGCAGCGCATTCACCTGCTCTCGAGCGGCGAGCGTGCGCTGGTCGCCCTCTCGCTTCTCTTCGGAATCTTCCTCACGAAGCCGAGCCCGTTCTGCCTCCTCGACGAGGTGGACGCGCCGCTCGACGATCAGAACGTCGGCCGCTTCGTACGGATGCTCAACCAGTTCAAGACCAACACGCAGTTCATCGTCATCACCCACAACCCCCGCACCACCACCGAATCCGCCGACGCCGTCTACGGCGTCACGATGCAGGAACCCGGTGTCTCATCGTTCGTGAGCGTCCGGATGAAGGGTCCGGCGGTGGATGGGGAAGTGCAGGGTTCAGGAGGCAGGAGGCAGGAGGCAGGAACGACCTCGAAGTAGAGATCTCGATTGCCGGGCAGTCACTGCATCCTGCCCCCTGCCACCTCGTGGTTACTGAACCCTGAATCCTGCCTCCTGAACCCTGCAGTCATGCGCCTCACCACCATCGGCACCGGTACGGCGGCTCCGTCGAAGGAGAGGGTGAATGCGGGGCATCTCGTGGAAGCGGGCGGTGTTAGGCTGCTGATGGATTGCGGGAGCGGAGTGCTGCACCGGATGGCGACGATCGATCTCGAGTGGGTTGGGATCACGCACGTGGCTCTCACGCACTTCGACGCGGATCACGTCAGCGACCTCCCTGGCCTGCTCGTCGCGTGGCGGTGGGGAACGCTCCCGCCGCGAGATTCGCCGATCGAGGTCATCGGGCCACCTGGCACGCGGAAGATGCTCGAGCGGATGGGGGAGCTGTTCGGGCGGACGGTAGCCGCGCCGGAGTACGGCTTGACGATCCGGGAGCTG
Organism: Gemmatimonas aurantiaca; assembly: GCA_044463245.1. Taxonomy (GTDB): domain Bacteria; phylum Gemmatimonadota; class Gemmatimonadetes; order Gemmatimonadales; family Gemmatimonadaceae; genus JADGGM01. The sequence continues at coordinate 1,113 of JBIQMO010000097.1, read as the reverse complement.
GAGCCCGGAGGCGAGATCGAGCTGGCAGCCGGCGTGGTGCTCGCGGCGCAGGAGGTTCCCCACACCGAGGAAAGCGTTGCATATTCATTTCGATCCGGTGCACGCCGGCTGGTTTATACCGGGGACACCGGTCCGTCGGCCGCGCTCGGCGAGTGGGCTCGCGGTAGCGATCTCCTTCTCGCCGAATGCTCGCTCCCCGACGACATGGCCATCCCAACGCATCTCTCGCCTTCCCGATGCGCCGAATTGGCCGCGGCCGGGGAGCCGGGCATGCTGGTGCTGACACATTTCTACCCGCCCGTCGAGCGCGTGGACATCCGCGCTGTCATTGGCGAGCGCTATCACGGCCCGGTCGCGCTGGCGACCGATGGCTGGGCAATCGACCTAGAGGAACACTGATGCTCGTGGTGATGAAGCACGGCGCGTCGCAGTCGGACATCGACGCCGTCGTGCGAACGATCGAGGAGCTGGGCTACGAGGCGCGTCCGATGCCGGGAGCGCAGCGGACCGCCGTTGGTCTGGTGGGCAACGACGGCCGCGTCGACTCTTCTCGCATCGAGGGACTTCCGGGTGTCGCGCAGGTGATCCACGTCACGCAGCCGTACAAGCAGGTCTCGCGCGAGTGGAAGCCGGAGAACACGATCGTGAGCATCGCACCGGGCGTCGACGTCGGCGGCGAGGAGGTCGTGGTCATGGCCGGCCCCTGCTCGGTGGAATCGGAGGAGCAGATCGTGACGACCGCGCGGCTCGTCCGCGACGCGGGCGCGGCCTGCCTCCGCGGCGGCGCGTTCAAGCCGCGCAGCTCCCCCTACTCCTTCCAGGGACTCGGGAAGGAAGGCCTGAAGATGCTCGCCGTGGCGCGCCGCGAGACGGGGCTCGCCGTGGTGACCGAAGCGATGGACGAGGAGGGCGCGGACCTGGTCGCCGAGTACGGCGACTGCATCCAGATCGGCGCCCGAAACATGCAGAACTACTCGCTCCTCAAGTTCGTCGCGCGCCTCGGTAAGCCCGTCCTTCTCAAGCGTGGTCCGGCAGCGACGATCAACGAGCTGCTCCTCAGCGCGGAGTACATCCTCGCGGGCGGCAATCCGAACGTGATTCTCTGCGAGCGCG
>JBIQMO010000096.1:0-13217 GCA_044463245.1 Gemmatimonas aurantiaca | reverse complement strand
CAACATATACCCCACCCCGGGACTTGCGACAAGCCCCACGCCCCCCATTACAATCGCCCACTCGATTTCCTGGAATGGGGGATGATTCATGGTTGGTGCGACCAACATGACAGATGTAATAATCACCGGCGCCGGCCCCACCGGCCTGATGCTCGCCGCCGAGCTCCGCCTCCACGACGTGCGCGTCGTCGTCCTCGAGCGCGACGCCGAGCCCACCAAAGTCGTCCGCTCGCTCGGCATGCACGTGCGCAGCATCGAGATAATGGACCAGCGCGGCCTGCTCGACCGCTTCCTCGCGCACGGCAAGCAGCACCCGCTCACCGGCACCTTCTTCGCCGCCATCGACAACCCCGCGCCCGTCCAACTGGACACCGCGCACTGCTACGTCCTCGGCATCCCGCAGCCCGTCACCGATCGACTGCTGGCCGAGCACGCGACGGAGCTCGGCGCCGAGATCCGGCGCGGCTGCGAGCTGGTCGGGCTGAGCCAGGACGAACACGGAGTGACCGCCGCGCTCTCCGACGGCACGCAGCTCCGCTCGCGCTACCTCGTCGGCTGCGACGGCGGCCGCAGCACCGTGCGCAAGCAGCTCGGCGTCGCCTTCCCCGGTGAGCCGAGCAGCGCCGAGTTCCTGTTGGGCGAGATGGAGGTGGGCGTGCCGCAGGAGACGGTGACCGCCGTGATGACCGAAGTCCGCAAGACCGAGAAGCGCTTCGGCCTCGGGCCCCTCGGCGACGGAGTGTACCGCGTCCTCGTGCCCGCCGAGGGAGTGGCAGAGGACCGCACCGTCCCGCCGACCCTCGAGGAGTTCAAGCGACAGCTGCAAGCGACCGCCGGCACCGACTTCGGCGTGCACTCACCGCGCTGGCTCTCCCGCTTCGGCGACGCCACCCGACAGGCCGAGCGCTACCGGGTGGGCCGCGTGCTGCTGGCCGGCGACGCGGCGCACATCCACCCGCCGGCCGGCGGGCAGGGCCTCAACCTCGGCGTCCAGGACGCGTTCAACCTCGGCTGGAAGCTGGCCGCCGAGATCCGCGGCTGGGCACCGGAGGGGCTGCTCGACAGCTACGAAACCGAACGACACCCCGTGGCCGCCGACGTGTTGAACAACAGCCGCGCGCAGATGGTGCTGATGTCAACCGAGCCGGGGCCGCAGGCGGTGCGGAGGCTCTGGTCGGAATTGATGGAGTTCGAGGAAGTGAGGCGGTACCTGATCGAGAAGATCACCGCGATCGGGGTGCGGTACGACTTCGGCGAGGGGGATGCGGAGCACGCGCTGCTCGGCCGGCGGTTGCGGGATGTGAGGCTGAAGGAGCGGGGGCGACTCTATGAGCTGATGCGCTGGGGACGCGGGCTGCTGCTCGATCAGACTGGGAGGCTATCGGTGGAGGGGTGGGGGGATCGGGTCGACTATGTCGGAGACGAGAGCGAGGAGCTCGACGTGCCCGCGGTGTTGTTGAGGCCGGACGGGCATGTGGCGTGGGTGGGGGAGGATCAGCGGGAGCTGAGTGTGGCGGTGGAGAGGTGGTTCGGGGCGGGGGCGACCGAGCGAGTGATTGAGTGCGCGATCGAGCGCGCGACAGGCTAGAGCCGTTTGATCGTCGCGAGCCAGGCGGGTGCGCCGTCGCCGCCGTGGAAGGTTGTGAGGACGCGGTCCGCTTCGATGGTGGCGATCTGCCAGCCGGTGCTCGGATTGAACGGCGCTCTCAGATCGCTCTGACTGATGGGGTGCGGGACGGTATCGGGAGCGGCGTCGCTGAAGCACAACACGTAGAGCGTTGCACCGGGATCGGTGACCGAGGAGAGGCCCGCGACGTAGCGTGGTCGCTCGTCAGCATCGAAGGTGTGAAAAAGGCCGCAGTCCATCACCGTCTCGAAGCTGCGGCCCAGGCGCCCGAGCTGGAATGCGTCGGCCAGAGCGAATCCCGCCTCGATTCCACGGTCCCTGGCCTTGTCTCGGGCGATCGACAGTGCCGTCTCGGCGACGTCGACGCCGAGAACCGAGAGTCCCAGCGAGGCTACGTGAAGAGCGTTCTCGCCGGTGCCGCAGCCGGCATCGAGCACCGCTCCAATGAATGCGCCTCGGGATGCCAGACGCACTACTGCTGGCTGCGAGCGACCGATGTCCCAGGGCGCGGGGTCGTCGTTGCGGTACGACGCATTCCAGGGAAGGCCAGTCATTCGTTCGTGGCTGGTTGGGTGACGCCCAGCGAACGGATCGCTAGAGGCAGTTCGTAATTGCTTCGACATTCACCCCCTCGGGAGTAGAGATCCTGCCACCTCGTCGTGCCGAATGGTCCGCATCGCAATTCACCATATCGCATATGCCGTGGGCGCTCGACCACGGGGCGCAACCCGCCCCCAGAGAGTCGCGTGCGCTTCCCAGCTTCGATGCCTGTCAGACTGCTGGTCGCTAGGATTACTCCTTAATAACCTCACGGAGGACTTCCCCCGCCGGCGAGAGCTCTCGAAGTAATGGACCGACGTCGACAATCTCGACTATGTCGCGGCGGTGAAGATAGTAGTCACGAACTGTGGCCAATCGATCACCATACAGCGCGCGAAAGTCGTCCTTGACCTTAGCGTTCTTACTTAACACGCTATCGAGGGCTCGGCGGCCGTGTAAGAACCGGAGGTGGAGTTCGCGGTCGAGTACGTAGAGAAATCGCTGCTTTGTTGTTGCATACTCTGCGAGCTGAAAGAAATCCTTGAATAGCGAATTCTGCCGAATCGTGTCGGCCCCGCCCTGCCAATGACTAAACTTGAATTCAGCAATGCGGCGATCAGTCTCAAGATCAAACGGTCGCCCGGTATTTCCGGCACCGAGTGACAGATACTCCACCCGCTCGCCTTCGTCGAGGAGTGCAGGAATCAGCAAGAGAATTCCGAGTGCATGGATAACGACGTTGATCTCGCCTGCGGTACGCTTTACCAGGTACGCGCTGGCGAGTACGTCGCGCGTGACCGCCTCCCGCTCAAGCAGTGCGGCAGACTGAGTCTTGTCCGCGCCTTCCAATGCGATCTCGAGTGACGCGATTCTGCTCGTCAAACTCGCACCCGTAAAGTCCTTAAGTCGCGCAATCGCGGTACCCAGATCCGTCATTGTGGCAATGTTTGGACGGTAAAGAAATTATGACTGGACTGACCCGCGGTCCCTCGTAGATCACCTTCTCGGTGTGAACGAGAGTCGCAGGAGACACCTGCGACGATACCGCTTCTGCATCGCTAACGGAGTCCAGTCCAAATCATCGGCTTCCGTTGTAGCGCTTGCTCCTGTAGCCGACCACCCGGCCGGACTATCGGTTATCTAGCTCAGCATGGATGACCACAAGGACCCGATTATTTCGCGGTCCTGCATCCGACCATCGAGCCACCCACCTGAGCGAAACACCTCCCCAACGACCCGGTGAAGTTCAACCGGCTTCTCGGCCGGCTCGCCAGTGACTGTGAGCTCCGCTGCTGCCACACGGCGAGCGGCGCGGGAGGCGTGCTCAAGCGTGCCATACGAGATTGGGCTAGCCGTGCGGCGTCATCGCTTCCTCGCCCATCCCCAATTGCCCCACGGCATCCCGTGACAGTACGACGAGCTTGCCGCCATGGAGCTTGCACGGACCTACCGCGCTGGAGAGCTCATTGTGGTGCGCACCTCCAGCGATCTAGTAGCTCGTGTCCGTGATGTAGCAAGCTCCTGGGCGGCGTTCCAGCTCCGAGTCGTGAAACCGTGCCACTACGTACTCGAGTTCCCCGCATAGCGCGGCTTCGCCTATCATTAAGCCATTAACTGGCGGAGCAGACATCCCCTCTGACTCGCTCGAGTTCAGCTGCGGGAGACTTTCCTCAACCAGCGCCACGAGTCTATTCGCAACTGCTATTACTGACAGTCTCCCAACCTGATGTCCTATTTCACTCATACGCCCGGCAGCTGAAGCGCAGGTCAGCCTGCTGCTCAGCGCCGCCGAGGAGTTCTCTTAGCCAATGCGTCCCTTCGCTCCTTCTCCTTATTCACCTGTTCGTTCTCCTGTTCCGCCCTCGCCCTACGCAACTCAACTTCGATGGCTGCCTTCTTAACCTTAAGCGCCTCTAGCTCGCGTTTCGCCATGTCGGCTCTGGACGCGATTTGCTCACTCAGCGCTACAAAGCCCTCTAGGCTATGTATTGCCACTTCGTGAAGAGTACGTTGCTGGTCCAGCTGTACAATCTGCTCTGTGAGTGATGCCCCTTGCATTGTAGGAGGCGCATACGGCTGCCGGAGTTCCTCCCTCTGCTGCAGGAACGAGGTGACGTCATCGTACTCCAGCCACGTTCTGACGAACTGGATCTTCGCCGCGGCGGCCCCAAGCGCTTCACGAATTCGAGCTTCCTCGTCGGGCGGGCAACAGATGATCTCGATATCATCATGGCCAAATACCAGTCCTTCCGGTGAGGTTGCACGCCACTCCCGCTCCCACATGAAACCTTGGTACTTGTGGTCTTCCAGCAGTGGAAAAACGAGTGGGGCTAACCCCTCGATCAAACCTCTCAGTTTCTTATTGATCGTATCGTGAGTCGTGAGTTGCCAGTCCAGACGATCGCCGTGTGCCTGAAGAGATCGCATATAGGAGCGCATCTCATCGTCCAAGTAGGCGACCGGCCGGACTCCTAATTCAGCGAGCTTTGCCTTGTTGACGCCTATTCCGAATCTCTGATCATCCTGCCAGCGGCGATACGATCGGTAGCGAAAGAAGTCCAGCGCGAACAATGGCGACTCGCTGAAGCAAACGACGGGCAGCGAAAAAAATGGCTGGTTTAAATCTTCGTATTGGGGTACGAGTGCCTTTAGAAATCCGGTACCGGCTGGCAATGTCTCGGCCGCACCATCACCAGCCAGAATCTTGGCGATAGCATCTCTCCCGGTCATGTGAACTAGGTAGGGCGACATATCCGGCTTCTCCACCGGTGACAGCTCGAAGGTCGGAGTATCTATCCGGAAATCCGCCCAATGAATGCCTGAGGATGGGGGACGAAGCGACATCGTGCGGTTCTGAGAGGAGTTAGTTTGCGGCCGCGGACCAGCGCGAAGTTCACGCGAGTGCGGACCAAACGAATGCAGAGACAAAGACGACTCGGGCCAGGAACAGCCCGGCCGCTCAGGCTGCTGGTACGTGTCCCGTGTGTCTCACCACTAGACGATCTACGAGCGTAGGAGAGACGAACCTCTGAACTCCTTACGCTAACTTGCCTTCTTCTTCTCCCGACGCTTGACGATACTATCCCGCCACGCTTCCAACGCCTCGACCGCATTGTGAACTACGTCGGGATCTGGCATTGCCGTGTTCAGAGCTGCGGCTTGGTCGTGGCCTGGCAGCCACCTGGAGCAGGCCGTCATGCCTTCCTCCACAGTTGCGATGTCCGCCGCCGTTATGTCGTGTACGGAACGTAAAGGCTGAGTGCTCACCTTGCGGCTGAACCGCTTGATCGCGCCATTCAGAAGCACTTCCTCGACGCCACACTCCCATGCCTCCCGTAGCCGCCCCCAGAGGTACGAGCAGTCGCGGTCGTATACCTCCCGGCTGTCGTCCTTGTACGTCTTACGGAGCCTGGTGACCTCCTGTCGAAGCCAGCCGATCCGCTTTTTCAGTGGCATCCCATACCAAGGCAGTCCATCCACGGGTACGCCAAGCGCACCATTTTCGCGATCGAGGAATCGGCCCGAAAACTCGACCTTCTGCGCGTCGGCCTGTTCCTGCAGAAAAAGCAGAAACACAATATCGTGCGTCAGCACGATCACAGGCCGATTTTTCGCCTCACGCACCAGTCGGCGCGCTACGAACTCGCGTCGAGTGTGGTCGAGAGAGGAGACAGGGTCGTCGAGGATGATCGTGGAGCCGACGGGTTGCAAAGAGAGTTCGGCCAAGAACGATGCGAGCGCGATGCACCGATACTCACCCTCGCTCAGCACATCCTGAACGCCCCATCCCTTTGTCTTCGCCGCATCGAAGGCGATCTTGTGAAACATCACGCCTTTTGTACCATGTTCTGGGGCAACAGATACGGTAAGATGCCGAAGGTCCAGCTCCTTCAGCTCTTGGGCAAACCGCTGGCGGAGTTCATCCGTGACTTCAGCCTTGGTAAGTTCCGTATTCTTGGCGGTAATACCGGTGGTGTCGGTGTCCTTCAAGGCGGCCTTCAGCGCGGCGACCCGCTTCTGTCGCATAATCTCCGCCTGGACTTCGCTCTTAAGCTTCGCGAGCTTCTCTCGGTCTAACAGCTCGGCATGCTCCCGACGGATTGAGACCGCCCCCTCCGACTCGCTTGCCTGCTCCAGTTGCAGGGCGGTTTGCTCGAGGGTTGTGATTAACACCAGCAACTTCGCGCACGGCGACTCTCCGAGTGCGGTGACTCCGTCCCACGCGCCGGAAAGACAGGCCGCCCGTAACTCCAAGAGCCGTCGCTGCAAAAGCCCTAAGTGCGCCTTCAATTCTGCACAAAGGTTCGGATCATGTGCCAGCAACTCCTCGAGCACGTTATCGTCACTATCGCGAAGCACTGACAGCTCCTGGAGTGGCTCAAGGAGGGCATCGAGCGCCTTCTTGGATCGCTCATAGGCTCCCTGCGCTTCCTCCTGCACGAAGGCCTCGAAGCGCGTGAGCCGTTCTGCCGCGGAGGGCTGAAGCGGCTGGTGGCAAAGCACGCACGCTGCAGGTCCCGCCGTTACCGGGAATGGTTCCCCGGGGTAAACCTCCTGTTCGGAAAATTTTCTCGCTGCCGACCACAGGGTATACCACGTCTCGCTGCCGACGCCACGCAGCGGCTCGCTCTCGAACGCTGCACCGGATGCTAGCTGCGCCGCCTCGGCCGTCGCGACGACAGTCGCATACGCCTGACGCAGCGCCTCCACAGCATCATCCGCCATGAGGCGCTCAGCCTGGCCCGCGTGCTTGAGCAACCCCCCGAATCGCGCCGCCTGGAGGCGTACCTCACCCGCCCGCTGCTTGGGGTCCTTTGCACGCAGCTCAGCGACTACTCTTTCCAGTTCAGAGAGGCGCGTTAGTTCCTCCCCGGTCATCGCAGTAAGCTTCTCAAGGGACGCCTCAGCGTTCTTGGTTCCAAGTGCTCGCATCAGCTGCCCTACCTTCGTCTCACCCATCAAGTCGGGGAAGGTTCGCGCCGCTCCCTGGGCGGCAATCAACGTATTGATGGACGACTTGACGCCCTCGCAGGCCTTTACGAGCCGCAGAAAAAGGTCGAGCCCAAATGGACTAAACGCGACATCCGTCTTGTCCTCTACGTACACGGACGCACAGCTCGTGTCGAAGACGCTGATATCCCCGAGTTCGTCGGGTCCAGCCGCGCCGTCGGTCCATGCATGTGTCACCGGTGTATCGTCAAGCAGATAGTCTATCTGCGCCGCAGGAGTGCTGCCTGTCGACTCGACAAAGATGTTGGGATAGATCTTCGGTACACCGCCGCGCGCCCGGCATACGGCCTTCAGAATGCGTGTGTAGCCCGACTTGCCAGACCCATTGTCGCCGTAGACCACCGTTAAGCCTGAGGCACCGAAACCGAGGGTTCGCCCCGATGCTAAGGCGTTGACCCGTTGTACATCGCGCACACCCGTAAGCCGCACGCGTGCACCAGCCCCGCCTGCGGCGCCAATGTGCTCTTTGGCGAGCGGAATCGCGACGACGGCGGGGCTTCCATCGTCGGAGATACCATGCGCCGCCAGGCAAATCTGCGTTAACTCAGCTATATCGCTTGGCGTGAGCTGGTCCTGCTGCAGGAGCCGCCGCAACGCATCGCGTTGCCACAACGGACGATTCACCGACCACGCCAGGATCTTCTCCAGCACGCTCATCGGACCATGCAGTTAAGGAAAATCGCTGAGGGACTTCCAGGAGGGACGAACTCTTCTAAAGAAATGCCAATGCGCGCGGATGCCATCACACCCAAGAGTCACGCTCATTCGCGGCAGACATCAGCTAGCGGACGGTTCTCCGACACGACAGTTAGGCACCGTCTTACCGACCAACGAGGCGCTCAAGTCGTCGAGCGAATCTGGATATACTTGTTCCGCATGCTGCGCACAACTCGTAGAGCTCCACCACATCCAATCCGCGCTCACCCGTCTCATACTTGCTAACAAAGGACTGTGGTCGACCCAAGCGCTCCGCGAGGTCCTCCTGACGGAGTCCCGCCTCCTGCCGAATCTGCCGAAGCAACGCGAGAACCGCAGCGGATACGGCCTCCTGGTAATCTTTAGTCATCCTCTCTCCGAGATACACTAGCGAGACGCCGGGTCAATGAGGAGGGACATCTTGCTAATATCCCATATTGGGATATATTGCAAGCTAGGATTTGTCCCCTCTTCCGCTACGGATAGGAGCCCGCTCATGCGTATTCCTAAGACCCCTCCCCGTCCGAGGCGAGCGCAAGGCCGTCCAGTCGCGCCGCCTCAGTCAACCATTATCCCCACGGCGGATTCTAAGTGCACTATTCAGCGGCGCAAGCGCTTTTGGGAGGTCCGGGATTCCCATGGGGACTTGGTCTGCATCACCGTTTACAGGTGCGGAGCGCGAGAAGTAGCGCGTCGCCTTGCCACGCATACTCCGCCATCCGAGAGCTACCGCTCGTCGAGCGGCTAGAGCCGGTCGGGGCGTAAGATTCGGCGCTGTAACGGCTCTGTGTACCATCAAGGGCAGTTCGGCTTGATCTCCCCGGGACCGCCGAGCTCCAATCCCTGACACGGGGGGCACCGGACAAGCGCGCGCGAGGCATCCATGCGAGCGCCTGGCAAGCGAGTCTCGAACGCGCTATCATCGCGCTGTAGCGCTTGGCGAGTCAGCGCTTGCCGGTGAGCTTTGCGTTGGGCACCCCACGAACAGGACCTCCAAACCAGGGAACCGAACCCGTTGAGACTCGTCCGCAATTCCGGAAGTGACCGTGTCGCCGACATCATCCGGCCGTTCCTCGGCGATGGCTTTTCCCTCGACGCGGTCTCTTCGGCCCTCTCCATTTTCGCCTTTGACAAGTTGATCCACGGCCCTCGCCGGATGCCCACCTGTCGGCTGGTGTTGCCGACGGGACTCGACGGCCACGCCCTGCTTGGAAGAGCCAATGAACGCAGCGCCCGCAATCAATTGCAGTCGCGCTGGCTTGCCGCACGCCTTAACGCCTGGCTCGAAAGCAGCGCGGCTGTACGGCTGGCCGGAAATAGCATCCCGCAAGGAGCGCTCGTCTTGCGCGGACCAGCCAATGAGCCCGTGCAGGCACTGCTCGGTGCTGTCGGACTCACGTCCGAAGGCCTTGGGCTCGCCCCCGGAAACCCTCTGAACCTGATCCAGGCCTCCGAGACGCCCGACGAAGCCGTGATGCTCGCCCAGTGGTTCGATACCCAGTGGGCAACCCTCCCTGATGCACGCGGGCCGAAGGATGACCTCCTGCGCCAGGTGGCGGAGCTCGCGAGTCATCGAGACCCACATCTGATCTACGCGCTGGTACTGCACCACCTGTTCTCCAGCCGCGGGGATGAGCTCGACGAAGAGCAGGTTATCAAGTCCGCGACGGGTATCCGGAACACCGTAGTCTGGAAGAAACTCTACAAGTTCCAGCGCGACGGCGTCGTGGGGGCCATCGACAAGCTGAACCGCTTCGGTGGCTGCATCATCGCGGACAGCGTCGGCCTCGGGAAGACCTTCGAGGCTCTTGCCATCATCAAGTACCATGAGCTGCGCAACGATCGGGTGCTAGTGCTCTGCCCGAAGCGGCTGCGGGACAACTGGACGCTCTACAAGGCGAACGACCGGCGCAATGTCCTGGCCTCCGACCGTTTCAACTACGACGTCCTGAACCACACGGACCTGTCGCGCGATGGCGGCCTGTCGGGCGACATCGACCTCGCGCACGTCAACTGGGGCAACTACGACCTCGTCGTCATCGACGAGTCGCACAACTTCCGCAACAAGAAGACGCCGCAGGCCGGAGGCGAGACACGCTACGACCGCCTGATGCGCAAAATCATTCGCGAGGGCGTGAAGACCCGCGTGCTGATGCTCTCGGCCACCCCGGTCAACAACCGGATGGCCGACCTGCGCAACCAGATCGTGTTCGCCACCGAGGGTGACGACACCGCGCTGCTAGAGCACGGCATCGGCAGCATCGACAGCACCACGCGGCTGGCGCAGAAGCAGTTCAACCGCTGGCTCGACCTGGATGACGCAGAGCGTACACCGGCGAAGCTGGTGGAGATGCTGGGCTTCGACTACTTCACGCTGCTCGACCTGCTGACCATTGCGCGGTCCCGCAAGCACATCGAGAAGTACTACGGCCTCGCCGAAACCGGTCGCTTTCCCGATCGCCTCAAGCCGATCAACATCAAGGCCGACGTGGACCTTCGCGGTGCGTTCCCCGCGATCCGCGACATCAACTTGGAGATACGCCGTCTCAACCTCGCTGCCTACGCGCCGCTGCGTTACGTGCTTCCCCACAAGCAGGAGGCCTACGACAGGAAGTACAGCACTGAGGTCAAGGGTGGCACCGGCTTCTTCCGGCAGGTGGACCGCGAGGAGAGTCTCATTCACCTGCTCCGGGTGAATATCCTCAAGCGGATGGAAAGCTCAGTCGTCTCGTTTGCGCTGACCGTCGAACGCCAGCTCCGGGACGTCGAAGCCACCCTGCGCCGCATCGAGGCGCAGGCCGAGGAGCTGGAGGAGATCGATATCGACGACATCGACATTGAAGACCCGGCAGTCGAGACTCTGCTCGTGGGCCGCAAGGTAAAGGTGCTTCTCTCCGACGTGGATCTCGTGCGCTGGAAGCAGGACCTCACGGAGGATCGCAACCGGCTCGCGACACTCCTTGCCGCCGCACGCGACATCGGCGCCGAACGGGATGCCAAGCTCGCCGCTCTACGGGAAGTCATCGAGAGCAAGCACCGCAGGCCCATCAACGGCGAGAACCGCAAGGTGCTCGTCTTCACGGCCTTCGCCGACACCGCACGCTACCTGTACGAGCAGCTCGCGCCGTGGGCGAAGGCAGAACTCGGCGTGGCGAGCGCCCTGGTCACGGGAACGGGAAGCAATCAGACCACGCTGCCGAAGCAGCGGCGCGACCTCAGCTCGATCCTGACGGCCTTCGCGCCGCGGTCGAAAGAGCGGCCCGAAGAGCTGGCTGGCGAGGGCGACCTCGACCTGCTCATTGCCACTGACTGCATTTCCGAGGGGCAGAACCTCCAGGATTGCGACTGGCTGGTCAACTACGACATCCACTGGAATCCGGTACGCATCATCCAGCGCTTCGGGCGCATCGACCGCATCGGCTCGCCCAACGGCCGCATCCAGCTCGTGAACTTCTGGCCCAACATGGAGCTGGAGGAGTACATCAACCTCGAACAACGGGTCAGTGGCCGCATGGTGCTGCTCGACATCTCGGCCACGGGCGAGGAGAACCTGATCGAGCAGCAGTCCGGCAACCCGATGAACGACCTGGAATACCGCCGCAAGCAGCTGCTCAAGCTGCAGGACGCGGTGATCGATCTCGAGGATCTCTCGACGGGCGTCTCCATCGCCGACCTTACGCTCACCGACTTCCGCATCGATCTCGCGGAGTACCGCAAGGCTCACCCGGGCGCGCTGGAAGCCGTGCCGCTCGGCACGTTCGCCGTCGCCCGTTCGAACGAAGCCGAGATCCCGCCCGGCATTGTCTTCTGCCTGCGCGCCGAAGGGAGCGTCGGCGCCCGCTTGCCCGAAGGAGGCTACCCGCTCGCGCCGCATTATCTGGTGCACGTTGGTGACGACGGCGCTGTGCTGCTGGCGTACCCGCAGGCCAAGCAGATCCTCGACCGATTGAAGCGCCTGTGCGTGGGGCGCGACCTGCCCGACGCCGTTGCGTGTGCCTACTTCGATAGGGCGACGAAGGACGGCGAGGACATGCGCCACGCCCGGAAGCTGCTGGCCGCCGCTGTCGCGTCGGTGGTCGGCAAGAGCGAGGAGCGCGCCGTAGCCAGCCTCTTCACTCCTGGCGGAACGCATGCCCTGGCGGGCGAGTTCGCCGGCATCGATGATTTCGAGGTGGTGGCCTATCTGATCATCCTGCCAGAGAACGAGGCGGGATGAGCGGCGATGATGTCATCGCAGCGCTCGACGTCCCCGCCGCCGCACGGGTGGACCGCCGCGTACCGAAGGCGCTGCTCGTGGAGCACGGCACGCCGACGGCCGCGGACCGCCGCGAGGTCAACGAGGGCATCGAGCAGATACAGTGGGTAGCGGCGCTGAAGCCGACGACCATCGGCGTCGCCGCGTTTCGCGATGAGGCCCGAGAGTATCTGGAGATCGCCGTGTTGCGCGTCGTACTCCGCGAAGGGGCCAAGGCGGAGCGGTTGACAGAGTTGGTGCACCGGGCGATTCCCTACCCTGTGTTCGCCATGACCGAGCAACGCGAGTCGGTGACGCTGTCGGTCGCGCACAAGCGCTGGTCGCAGGCGGAGGCCGAGAAGACCATTATCGATGGCGAGCCGGTGTCCGTCGCCGCACCGCTCGAACGCGAGCGGCACGCTGTCGCATTCGCGGCGGCACTGGCGCTGGGCCGCCAGCCGCAGACATCGCTTCAGGCCCTCTATCAGGGCTGGCTGGATACACTGCTCGCGCTGGAGGCCGCACGGGTGTCGGGGACATTCGGTATCTTGTTCGATGCCGAGCGCCGCGCTGCCCGCCGCGAGGCCTTGCGCGAATGCGCCCGCCTGGACGCGGAGATCACTCGTCTTCGCGCCGTGGCGAAGAAGGAGAAGCAGATGGCGCGACAGGTCGCACTCAACCAGGAACTGAAACGCGCCGAGGCCGACCGCGCCGCTGCGCTCGCCAGCTTGTGAGAAACGAGATACGGATGAAGAAGCTGACCTTGAACGAGCCCGAGACCCGCTCGCCCGACGACGTAGCCGAGAACATCGAGCAGCTGAAGGCGCTCTTTCCGGACTTGGTGACGGAAGGGCCGGACGGAGCGGCGCTGAACGTCGATGTGCTCAAGGCGCTAATAGGCGATACGACCGTTACCGATGCAGACGAGAAGTACGGCCTCAGCTGGCACGGCAAGCGACGGGCACGCCAGCTCGCGCTCACGCCGTCAACGGGCACACTGCGTCCGGCGCCTGAAGACAGCGTGGACTGGGACACCACGCAGAACCTGATGATCGAGGGCGACAACCTCGAGGTGCTGAAGCTCCTGCAGAAGAGCTATGCGGGGAAGGT
>JBIQMO010000095.1:0-13240 GCA_044463245.1 Gemmatimonas aurantiaca | reverse complement strand
CGATGGTGTTCGCCAGCGAGCAGCCGGCGCCGAGGTCGGGGAGGAGAACGGTCTTGGTTGGCGAGAGTATCGCCGCCGTCTCCGCCATGAAGTGCACGCCGCAGAAGACGATGACATCGGCGTCCGTGGCCGCCGCCTCGCGCGCGAGGCCGAGCGAATCGCCGATGACGTCGGCTGCGTCCTGGACTTCGGGGCGCTGGTAGTTATGCGCGAGTATGACTGCATTGCGCTCGCGAGCGAGCTCGCGGATGCGCGCGGTGATGTCGGCGTGCTGGCCGTTCGAGGCTGCGCCGTTCGGCGACGTGCCGTTCTGACTGGTCATGGCAATAGAGCCCTCTCAGGAGTCCACGCGCGAACCAGCGTGGTCCCAGTAAATGTGTCTGCGTTCCCACTCCGCGCTCTCGCAGGGGAAGTCGGAACGGAAGTGCCCACCGCGCGATTCCTCGCGCAGGAGCGCCGAGCGCGCGATGAGGCGCGCGGTATCCACGAGATTCTTCTCCTCGGTCGCGCCGGGCTGGAGCCGTGCCGCGAGGTCATCGAGTATCGAGAGACAGGTGCGGAGCCCGTCGGCGGAGCGCACGATGCCGGCGTGCTCCCACATCGCCGCGCGGATAGTGTTGGCCGCCACCTGCGCCGCCCCGCGGTCGTGCAGCGGCGGCACGAGCCACTCTTCTTCCGGCGGGAGCAACGGAAGCGGCGCCGCGGAAGCCATGTCGCGCGCCACGCGCTCGGCGAAGACGAGCCCCTCGAGGATAGAGTTCGATGCGAGCCGGTTGGCACCGTGCACGCCCGTGCGCGCCACCTCCCCGCAGGCGTAGAGGCGCGGGATGCTCGAGCGTCCGGCGAGGTCCGTAGTAACGCCGCCCATGGTGTAGTGCGCTGCCGGGGTGACGGGGACGAGCTCGCGCCGCGGGTCTATGCCGCGCGCCGTGCAGAGCGCGAAGATCCCGGGGAAGCGCTTCTCGAATCGGTCGCCGAGCGCGGTGGCGTCGAGCCAGACGCGCCCCGTGGCGCGCTGCTCGCGGAAGACCTCGCGCGCCACCACGTCGCGCGGCGCGAGCTCCGCCAGCTCGTGGCGCTCCGGCATGAAGCGGCGGCCGTGGGCATCCAGGAGGAGCGCGCCCTCGCCGCGCACCGCTTCGGAGATGAGCGCGAGCGGCGTCTCCGGCGTGTCGAGCGCGGTGGGGTGGAACTGGATGAACTCCATGTCCGCGAGCTGCGCGCCGGCGCGGTGCGCGAGCGCGAAGCCGTCGCCGGTGGCCACGGGCGGGTTGGTGGTGGAGCGGAAGACCTGACCCGCGCCTCCGGTCGCGAGGACTGTGACGTCGGCAACGATCTCGAGCGCGCTGCCGCGGTGACTCACGCGGGCACCGGCGCACGCGCCGTCGTGCACGATGAGATCCAGCGCGCGCGCTCTCTCGAGCACCGTTATCGACTCGCTCTCGAGCACACGCTCGACGAGCGATCGCACCACCTCGGCGCCGGTGCGATCGCCATTCGCGTGCACGATGCGGCGCTCGGAGTGGGCCGCTTCGCGACCGAGGGTGAAGTCGCCGGTGGGATCGAGATCGAAGTGCGCGCCAGCCGCCCGGAGCTCGCGCACGCGCGCGGGCCCCTCGGTGACGAGCACGTCCACCGCGGCGCTGTCGCAGAGCGCGGCGCCGGCGGCGAGCGTGTCACGCCGGTGCAACTCGGGCGAGTCTCCGGCGCCGAGCGCCGCTGCGATCCCGCCCTGCGCGTAAGCGGTGGCGCTATCGAAGAGCGAGCGCTTGGTGAGGAGCACCACCTCGCCGTGCTGCGCGGCGCGCCAGGCTGTATGCAGCCCCGCTACCCCGCTCCCTATCACGAGGAAGCGCGTTCTGATCCGCCGAACCACGGGCGGCATCAGCTATCGCTGAAGGGCGCCGAACGTTGTTGTGGTGGTGTCATGGCTGGCTCCCATTGGTAATGGTGAATACTCGGTCGAGGGGCCGGTTGGGCAACGCCTTGGCCCATCGCGCGCGATGGACCTCTCTCGACGACCGGCGCGCCAATGGCGCGCATGTGGGTTAATAGTAACTGGTTTTTGGGGAGGGTAGGGGGACTGCGAGGGTTCAGGGCGGGTGAGACAGGGTTCAGGAGGCAGGGTTCAGGGTTCAGGAACTGCGAACTGCAGGGAAGCAGGAAACAGGAAACAGGTACCGGCTCCCGCGATTAGAGCCCTCTACTGGGCGGCAGCTCCTGTTCCCTGTTCCCTGTTTCCTTCGGCCTGCAGTTCCTGAACCCTGAACCCTGCCTCCTGAACCCTGTCTCACCCGCCCTGCCTCCTGAACCCTCGTAGTTCACTGCTTTCTGCTTCCTCAACGCTCAGCGACCCGTCGGCGTGGCGACCTCGGCGCCGGGCACGTAAGAGGGGGCGGGGACGCCGGGGGAGTCGCGGTACAGCTCGGCGGGTGCGGGGCCGCGGGCCTCGAGTGAGGTGAGGAAGCGCGAGACGAAGAGGAGGGTGACCAGGAGGAGGCCGGGATAGCCGACTCCGGCCAGCACGTAGGGGAGGTGAGGGTCGCCCATGCGGACCATGTTCAGGTTGAAGCTCAGAAGTCCGAGCGTGATGATGGTGCCGAAGATCCACATTCCCATGAGCCAGATCCCGGCCTCGAAACCGGTGAGCGGCCGCGCCCAGCCCGTGGCGGGTGCCTGCACGGGAGCCGGCTCGCGATGGGCGTGGTCGTGCTGGACGTGATGGTGATGGTCGTGCGCAGAATCCCCGTCGATCCGTCTCCGCGCGCCCAGCGTGAAGAGGTCGAAGGCGACGAGCCCCGCGCCCACGGTGAAGATGAGACCGAACACCGGCACGAGGATCCTGTAGAGTGTCATGGCCGGGTAGATGTCTCCGCCGAACCAGTCGAGCCCGAGCACGCGGTAGAAGAAGATCTGCACCGTGCCGCCGAGCGCGAAGGCGAAGGTCATCCCCAGCATCCCGGTGAAGACCAGCCAGAAGGCGAGCTTCCCGAGGCGCTGGTCGAAATCACGTGCGCCGCGCAGCGCAGGAATGGCGAAGTATGCGGCGCCGATACCCAGCATCCCGAAGGTGCCGAAGAGCGCCAGATGCGCGTGGCTCGGCGTGATCCAGGTGCCGTGCGACCAGACGTTGGTGAGCGCGAAGGTCATCGTGAAGCCGAGTATTCCGGCACCGACCTGCTCGAGCACCACCGAGCCGAGGATGAAGTAGAACGACGGAAGGTTGACGAGCGGCTTGTTCTCGTGGTGCGCGTCGAGGTAGATGTGCCAGAAGCAGAACACGAGCGGCACCGGCTCGAGCGCACTGAAGAGCGAGCCCCAGAACTGCCAGAACTCCGGCGTCCCCACCCAGAAATAGTGATGCGCGTTGCCGATCAGCCCGGAGAGCCAGACGAGCACCACGCCCCAGAACACCGCGTAGCCCACTGAACGGATGCTCGCGCCGAACATGTAGACGATGAGCGCGCCGATGAGGCTTATGTGGATGACCTCCCAGACGCCTTCCACCCAGTAGTGCACCACGAACCAGCGGAAGTACTCCTGCAGGTCGATGCGCCCGACGAAGAACATGCCGAACACCCACATGGCCGCGAGCGCGGTGACTCCGATCCCGAGTCCCCAGTGGATCTCGTTCCAGTCGCGGATCCGCGGAAAGGTGCGCAGAACTATGTACGCCAGCACGGAGAATCCGACGAGTATGAGCACGTCGGCCACGCGGCCGGCGTCGAGGTACTCGAGCCCCTCCTGGAGCCAGGGCTGCCCCTCCCACCAGCCGGCGATCCCGCGCTGCGCCAGTCCTAGCGTGAAGACGTTCCAGAGCACGATCGCGATCAGCGCGTAGAAGAGGAATTTCACCAGCCAGGGCGCGGCGAGCTCGCGCTTCGAGAGGAGCGGCCCCACGAACAGGATGGCGCCGATGAAGCCGCACAGGATCCAGAAGATCCCGAGGTTGAGATGCTCCGAGCGCGCCACATTGAAGTTCAGCGTTCCCGCGAGGAGAGTGGGGTCGACGCGCTGAGCCGCGATGAGGAGGCCGAAGCCGACCTGCAGGAGGAAGAGGACCATCATGAGCATGAAGAAGCGCATGCTCATCCGCTGGGTCTCGTATTCGATGCGCATCACTTTCCTCCCAGCGAGCGGATGTAGGCGACGATCGCGCTGCGCTGCTCCTTCGTGAGGAGCGCTGAATAGTCGGGCATGATACCGGGTGCGAAGCCGGCCACCACCTCAGCGTTCGGATTCACGATGGACTCCTCGATGTAGGCATCGTCGGCTTTCGCGGAGGAACCGTCGGCGAGCGGCACCGTCGAGCCGTAGAGTCCTCCCCATCCGGGTCCCACGAGCTTGTTCTCGCCAGTGGAGTGGCAGGCGGTGCACCCGGTTTCCTTCACCAGTTGCTCACCCGCGGCCACGGGATCGGCCGTCTGGCTCTCGCCTGGCGTAGCGCCGCCCTCGGCGTTCTCCGCGATGGAAGCTGGAGCACCGGCCGCTCCGGCTCCCCGTGCAGCGAGGCGCCCGCGCGACGCACGTGGATTCTCCAAGCCATTGATCAGCGGCTTCGGTGGCCATCCCTCCGTGTTCATCTCCGACGTGTACTTCAGGAAGGCGATCAGCGCCGTGACCTCATCCTTCGTCAGAGGCAGGTTGGGCATGTAGCTCTTTCCGCCGCCGCGGCGCTCCACGCGCTCACGCGCGCCGGGATAGGCGGCGAAGTAGGCGTCGCGCGTACTCGTCTTCGATTCCGCCGCGATCACGCTGTCGCGGAGCTGGACGTCGAGTGCTACCGCCGTGGGCCACGCACCGGCGGAGGGGAGGAACGCCGCGAGCCATGCCGGGCCGGCGTGCTCGTACACGTCGGTCAGGTCGGGTCCGAAGTAGGCGCCGTTGCCCACGATCGTATGGCATCCCATACAATTGTATGCCTGGAAGATGCGCTTCCCCTCCACCGCGCTGTGCTCCGCGAAGGTCACCTGGTCGGGGGTCACCTGTGGCCGCGAGCCGAGGAAGGACAGCCCCGAGAGCACGATGAAGATGACCAGCATCAGCCCCAGAACGCCCAGCGCCCGGCGACGGGCACGGGGCTCGTCGTGCTGCTTCATGGCTCGGCCTCCTCGTCGGTCGCGTGCATCTCATGCGAGAAGAGCGTTCTCAGACTGCGGATGAAGACGAAGAAGACGTAGACGGCGAGCGCGAAACCCGTGGCGAAGTACAGCCACCAGGCGACACGCGATTCCGGCCAGTACTCGAAGTCGCGCCAGAAGGGCCAGGAGAGGAGGAAGCCCGCCATGCTGGCGAGCACCGAGAGGGAGAGATCGATCTTCCGCTGCGACATCGCACGAAACCTCCGGAGGAGAGGGAGGGGAGGCGGGCAGGGTGCGTGAGCCGGCTACAGGGGTGTTCGCGGTGATACGGCACCACTATCGGCTCGACGAGAGCGGAACGCTGTGACGGATGTCATTCGCGCAGGCGCACCGGCGCCGCGGCGCACGAGGGGCCGAGGGGCGGAGTCGGCACACTTAACGACGCGTGGATCGCCGTCGCCGCGCCGCCGCGCGCGATAGCGGGTCGCATCGCGTCGCTCTGGCGATCGCACCGGATATCCCGCACTATAGGGCGCGATGAATCGCCAACGATTCTCCGATCGCGGCGCGGCTCCGGGCGTCGAAGTGCCGTGCACGAGTGCCTCCCGCACGCCGCCCGCTCCTGGCACCGGCCGCGCGCGCATCGCGGTGATCGTGAGTCACGGAATGGGAGAGCAGGTCCCCTTCGAGACGCTCAACGCCGTCGCCGAAGCGCTCTGGAAGCGACAGTCGGACGCGCCGATGGATGCCTCTAAGGTGCGGGTGCGCTACACGGCTTTCGGTGAAGACTGGCTCCCGCGCGTGGAGCTCACTCTTCGCACGCCGGGTGGTGGCCAGTGCGACGTCCACCTCTACGAGGTGTATTGGGCGCCGCTCACCGAGGGGAAGGTGACGGCGCGCGATGCGCTGGGCTTCCTCATCGGCGCGGCGTTGCGCGGGATGCGCTACTGCGCGCGTGGCTCCTTCGACCGGTGGATGTTCGGATGGCGGCTGGAGTTTCGTCTCCCGCGGCGAGGCGTGCTGCAACTCGGCGCGGCACTCGCGGCACTCCTCGCGCTGCTGGTCGCCTTCGCGGGCGTGGCGGTCGCGGCGGCGGCCGAGCTCCTTCGCTTCGTGCACCCGGGCGCCATGCCGCCCCCACCGCGCTGGCTTCCCGCGCTCCCCGAAGCATGGACGGTCGCCTCACTCGCGGCGGGGCTCATCATATTTTGGTGTCTGCGCTGGTTCCTGGTGCAGAGCGTGGGAGATGTGGCCGCGTACATCTCGGCGCATCGAGCCAGCCGCTTCACGGAGATGAGGCGCGCGATTCAGGATGCCGCTCGCAGCGTGGCGCGCAACGTGTACGCTGCCCGCGATGACGAGTCCGGGGAGCCGCAGTACGCTCACGTATTGCTGGTGGGCCACTCGCTCGGCTCGGTGATAGCGTACGACATGCTCGGCGACTCCATCAACCGCGACCTCGCCGCCGCGGCTGCGGGAGGCCAGGTCCTCGATGTCGTACGCCGCACGAAGCTCCTTCTCACGCTCGGATCGCCGCTCGACAAGACGGCCTTTCTCTTCCGCACGCAGAAGGATCACGCCCCGCTGCGCGAGGCGCTCGCGGCCGCCGCGCAGCCGATGATCGTGAGCTACTCGAACAGACCCGCGCGCTGGGTCAACATCTGGTCGCCCTTCGACTGGATAAGCGGCTCGCTCGAGTACTACGACATGCCTCGGCCGGGCGAGCGACCATCGGATGCCGATACATCGAGCGTCGATGTATCCTCGACGGGCGGACGGCCCGATGCATCGACGTTCGATGCATCACGCGGAAGCGCACCAGGCAGCGACCCGGCCGCGATGCCCGGGATCGACCCGCGAACCGTGGAGAACGTCCGCGAGCGCGGCGTTCCACTCGATACGGTGCGGGCGCACCTCGGTTACTGGAAGCGCGTCGAGTTCGGCAAGCAGCTCTTCGACGCGCTCAGCGCCTGCGCGGCCGAAGGCGGCGACGGCGTCAGCGCCCGGGAAGCGGTGCTCCCGGGAGCCCCTCCGCTCCGGAGCAGCGTCGAGCTCTAGCGACGGCGCGGCACGGCGCGGCACGACGCGCTCGTCGCGGTGTCGCGACATCCGATCGAGGGCCCCGGCATGTCCCACGCATGCTTCTTGCGCGCCGATCCCGCCCCCTGGAGGACGCGCGATGCTACGTGGAGCGATGAAGGCGCTCTCGCGCTGGCCTGTGGCACGCCAGATCGCGGGAGCGGGAATGGGAGCGGCAGCGGTGAGCGATCGTACGCTCGCACTGCATTCGCGCCTGCACGGCGCCACCACCGTGCCGGGCGTATGTCCGTACTGCGCGGTAGGGTGCGGAACACTCGTGCGCGTGAAGGACGGTGAAGTCATAGACATCGAAGGGAATCCCGCCAGTCCCATCAATCAGGGAACGCTCTGTCCCAAGGGTGCCGGGAGCTTTCAGTTCACGGTAAACCCCGATCGCATCACTCGCGTGATGTACCGCCGACCCTACGGCACCGGCTGGGAGTCGGTGGAGCTCGACTGGGCGATGGACCGAATCGCCAGCCTCATGCGCGATACGCGCGACAGCACCTTCATCGACCACGATGATGATGGCAACGCGATTCACCATACCCAGGGGATCGGCTTCCTGGGCGGTGCTACGCTCGACAACGAAGAGAACTACCTGATAAAGAAGCTGTGCGTTGGCACGGGCGTAGTGTTCGTAGAGAACCAGGCGCGCATATGACACAGCGCCACGGTCCCCGGTCTGGGGACGCCGCTGGGGAGAGGAGGAGCAAGCACCTTCCTGCGCGACCTCGCCAACAGCGACTGCATCCTGATCATGGGGTCGAACTTCGCCGAGTGTCACCCGGTGGGCTTTCGATTCGTGATGCGAGCGCGCGAGGCCGGCGCCGAGGTGCTGCACGTGGACCCGCACTTCAGCAGGACGTCGGCGTGCGCCACCCAGTACGTGCAGCTGCGCGCCGGCACCGACATCGCCTTCCTCGGCGCACTGATCAACGTGGTGCTGCACAGCGAGCGCTGGAACGAGGACCCGTTCTTCCACGAGTACGTGTCGCACTTCACCAATGCGGACACGATAATCGAGCGCGACTTCCGCGACGTGTCGGAGCTGAGCGGCTACTTCTCCGGCTGGGAGGACGACTACTACTGCCCCGATAGCTGGCAGTACGAGGGGACGCAGCGCGTGGTGCACACGGATACTCACTACGAGGAGCTGTGCAGAATCATGTCGTCGGAGTCGCACAGCCTGCACGCCGGACGTACGGTGGGCGGCCCTCCTCCGCGCGATCCCACGCTCCAGGATCCGCGCTGCGTCCTGCGCATCCTCGAGCGCCACTTCGACCCATACACGCCCGAAGCGGTGGCGGACATCTGCGGCGTGAGCGCGGAGCAGATCAGGCGCGTTGCCGAAACGCTGCTCGCCAACTCCGGGCGCGACCGTACTTCCAGCGTGGCATACGCGGTGGGATGGACGCAGCACACTACAGGTCCGCAGATCATCGCCACCTCGGCGATCCTGCAGCTCCTGCTCGGCAACATCGGGCGCCCCGGAGGCGGGATCCAGCCGCTTCGCGGCCACGCGACGATTCAGGGTTCCACCGACATCCCCACCCTGTACGATCTCCTCCCGGGCTACCTGCACATGCCCACGCATCTCCCCACGCACGAATCGCTGGATGCGTACGTGGCCAACGAAGGCGGCTCCGTGGGGCAGTGGGCATACACGCGCGAGTACATGGTGTCGCTGCTCAAGGCGTACTTCGGCGATGCGGCCAGGCCGGAGAACGATTTCGCGTACGGCTATCTCCCACGCATCACCGGCGACCACTCGCACTTCCCGATGTTCGTGGCGATGCACGAGGGGCGGCTGCAGGGGCTCTTCATCATCGGACAGAACCCCGTCGTGGGCGGGCCGAACTCCGGCTACGAGCGCGATGGTCTTCGCGCGCTCCGCTGGCTCGTGGTGCGCGACATCTTCCCGATCGAGAGCGCGGTGGCGTGGCGCGAGAACCCCGAGGAGTGTGGCACGGAGGTGTTTCTCCTACCCGCGGCCACCGTGGTGGAGAAGGATGGCTCCTTCACCAACACGAACCGCCTCATCCAGTGGCACGACAAGGCAGTGGAGCCGCGCGACGACGTTCGCTCGGATGCGTGGTTCATCCACCACCTCTGTCTTCGTCTCAAGGGGCTCTACTCCGACTCCACCGAGCCGCGCGATCGCCCGATCCAGGCACTCACGTGGGATTACCCCACCACGGGCGCGCACGAGGATCCGGACATCGACGCGGTGCTCCGCGAGGTGAACGGCTTCTACACGGAACCCGGCCCCGGCGGACTGCGCATCCAAGTGCGCGGCTTCGCCGACCTGCGAGCCGACGGTTCCACCGCGTGCGGCTGCTGGCTCTACAGCGGCGTGCATCCGGGCGTGAACCTCGCCGCGCGGCGCGAGGGCGACGACTACATCGCGCCCAACTGGGGCTTCGCCTGGCCATCGAACGTGCGGCTTCTCTACAACCGCGCGTCGGCCGACGTGCGCGGGCGGCCCTGGTCGGAGAAGAAGCGCTACGTGTGGTGGGATGAAGGGCTCGCACGCTGGGTGGGCGTGGACGTCCCCGATTTTCCCGCGGCCAAGCGTCCCGATGACCCCGGCGATCTGGAGGCTGGCGGACTCCCCGCTATCTCCGGAGATTCACCCTTCCTGATGAAGCCGGATGGCAAGGGGTGGCTCTTCTTTCCGTTCGGGATGAAGGACGGTCCGCTCCCCACGCACTACGAGCCGTGGGAGACGCCGGTGCGCGGCGGGCTCCACGGCAACCCGCAGCGCAGTCCAGTCACCAAGGTGTGGCGCGTTCCGGGCAATGCCTACAACGGCGTGGACAACCCGAACTACCCGTACGTGCTCATCACCTACCGCCTCACCGAGCACCACACCGCGGGTGGGATGACGCGGTGGAATAGCTGGCTCTCGGAGCTGCAGCCGGAGGCGTTCGTGGAGCTGAGCCCCGAGCTGGCCGAGTCGCTCGACATCACCCACCTGGGGTGGGTCACACTCAGCACGGCGCGCGGCGAGGCGGAAGCGCGCGCGCTCGTCACGCGTCGCATGCGCCCGCTCGTGGTGCAGGGGAAGACCATCCACCAGATCGCCTTCCCCTGGCACTATGGCAGCGAGGGGCTCGTCACCGGCGATCCGGCGAACGTGCTCATATCGATGGTGGCCGACCCCAACGCCTCGATACACGAGGGGAAGGTCCTCACCTGCAACATCCGCCCGGGACGGCGACTGTGATAGACAGAGCGGAAGGACTGCCGAGCGTCGCGGCACCGCGGGGCGAGATCCAGGAGAGCGCGGGTGCGGTACGCGGCGCGCCCGATCGTTCGGGTTATCCGCCGGCGAAGCAGGAAGCCGAAGTCACCGCGGGGACTCGCATCACTCCGGGGCGCGCGTACGGCTTCTTCACGGACACCACGCTCTGCATCGGCTGCAAGGCGTGCGAGGTGGCATGCAAGCAGTGGAACAACCTCCCCGCGGACGACCTGCTCTTGAGCGGCGAGTCGTACGACAACACTCGCCAGCTCTCGGCCACCACCTGGCGCCACGTAAGGTTCATCGAGCAGTTCGACGCGAACCGCTTCGATGGGATCGAGCAGCCGGTGGTGAGCGAGGAGAAGCTGCAGCGCTCGAGCGCTACCGGCCTGCGCGAGAACCTCCCCGCCGAATTCGAGCCGTGGGGGAATCTCACGGCGAGCGAGCAGTGGGCGCAGCCGGGGCAGCGCTGGATCTTCATGTCGGACGTGTGCAAGCACTGCAGGGATGCACCGTGCATGGAGGCGTGCCCCACCGGCTCGCTCATCCGCACGGAGTTCGACAGCGTGTACGTGCAGCAGGATGTCTGCAACGGCTGCGGCTACTGCGTCGCGGCGTGTCCCTTCGGAGTGGTGGATGTGGACCGTCACGGCGACGGGAAGGCGCACAAGTGTACGCTCTGCTACGACCGACTGAAGGATGGGATGGAGCCCGCGTGCGCCAAGTCGTGCCCCACCGACTCGATCCGCTTCGGTCCGGTGGATGAGCTCCTCGAGCTCGCGCGCGATCGTGTGGCGCACCTGCGCTCGCGCGGGATACCGGCGTACCTCTACGGGAGCGACGGCATACTCGAGGAGGAGTGCGACACCACGCAGCTCGAGGGGCTCAACTGCTTCTTCCTGCTCATAGACCGACCGGAGGTCTACAATCTTCCGCCGGTCCCGCACCGGCCGTCGTCGGAAACCGCGCCCGGGTTGCTCAGCACGGCCCTGGCTGCGGGCGGTCTGGTGGCCGCGGCCATGCTCGCCTTCGCTGGAGCGGGAGAGTGAAGCTCCGGCTCCGCACGCGTCGCGAGCGGAGCGCACGTCCGCGGGTGGTGCAACGTGCCGCCGGAGACTCCTTCGCGATGACGGATGCGCCGGAGCGGCGGCCATCGCATCGAGATGCATCACGGCGCGGTGCACCTCGGCGCGCCGACGAGCCGTCGCCGCGCGCCCCGCCGATCAAGCAGGCCACCTGGGAGTGGTACATCCCGATCTACTTCTGGAGCGGCGGGATCTCCGCGGGCGCGTGGCTCGCGGCCGCCGCCGAGGACATCGCGGGTGAAGGGGACCGCGATCTCATACGGGCGGCGCGCTACATCTCGGCCGCCGGGATCGCGGCGAGCACCGTCATCCTCATAGTGGATCTCGGGCGTCCCGACCGTTTCCTCAACATGCTTCGCATCGTGCGCGCGCGCTCCACGATGAGCCTCGGAGCGTGGGGGCTCACCGCATTCGGTGCGTGGAGCGGCGCTGCCGCGCTGCTGCAGGCGCTGGACGACGGTCTACTCGGAGAGCGACGCATCTTCGCGCGGCTCTCGCGCGGCCACACGGGGTGGCTGCTGCACGCGCTGGGGCTACCGCTCGCGCTCTTCGTGGGTGGCTACACGGGAGTGCTCCTGGGGACGACGAGCGCGCCGGCGTGGGCACGGCGCGCTCGGCTGCTCGGACCACTGTTCATCACATCCGCCGCGTCCACCGGATTCTCGGCCGTCTCGCTCGCGCTGGAGGCGGGTTCCGGCGCGAGGAAGTCCGCCGCACTGCGTCGGCTGGCGCGCGCGGAGACTACGGCGTTGGTGGCGGAGATCGCGCTCGTATTGGTCAACCGCCGACGCGTACGCGCGCTTCCATCCGCGCGCACCGAGCCTCCCGCGATGCGTTCGACCCGGGCTCTGACCCTGGCCGCGGGGATGGCGTTGCCGCTCGCTGCGCACATCGGAGGTTGGCGCTTCCGCGAGCGATCGGCGCTGTCGACCGCGGCCGCGCTGCTCACGCTCGCGGGAGGGCTCTCGCTTCGCTTCCTGACGACGATCGAAGGGAAGCGCTCCGCGCGCACCCCGGACGACAGTTGGGTTCACACCGGCGGCCGGCCGCGCGGCGACGACACCCCGCGTCGCGCGCGCCCCGCGCTCGGTGCACTCGCCGGGAAGAAGCGCACAGGGGGGCCCGCCATCCGGAAGGGGGAGGTGGAGGGCGTGATAACCATCGTCCAGGAAGACCGGATCCGCGTGGTGGATGAAGCCGGGCGGGGGTACCTCTTCAGGGTGGCGAAGCGCCGTGCATCGGTGAGCGAGCTGGAAGCGTGGCGGGACGGCCATGTCCCGGTCCGCGTGCGCTTCCGCGGAATCCCGGATGTGAACGCCCGCGCCGAGCGGATCGACGGGGTCAGGTCTTGAATTTCGAGCGGGCTGAGCATTCGCTCAGCCCGCTCGAAATTCAAGACCTGACCCCGTTGCGTTGTGCAACCATAATCGCTATATTGATATGCGACTTACCGCACACAGTGTGCGGACACGTTCCGGGCGATGCATCAGGGGCCTGCACTTCGCGATGGCCCCCTTTTTGTGTCCGCTCCGGTCGCACTTGGCAGTAACCGCATCGTCAGATGCGACCTGTCATGGGAACGACCCTATCGTGAGGGAAATTGTTCACGAGGAAAGCTGTAGTCGGTACGTACGGCATGACCGGACCCCGACCACACAGGAAAATCAGGAGTCTGGAAATGCGTACCACCGGCACAGTCAAGTGGTTCAACGATGCCAAGGGCTTTGGCTTCATCACGCCAGAGAACG
>JBIQMO010000094.1:0-13333 GCA_044463245.1 Gemmatimonas aurantiaca | reverse complement strand
CGACGATGTTGCGGCGGCGCTTGTTGAGCTTGATGATCTTGAACTCGTACTTCTGGCCCAGCAGCTCGTCGATGTTGGGCACGCGGCGGAGAGCGATCTGCGAACCGGGGAGGAACGCGTCCACGCCCATGAGATCCACGACCACGCCGCCCTTGATCTTCTTGACGAGCGTGCCCTCGACCGGCTGGTCCTCCTCGTAGGCCACACGGATGCGCTCCCACACGCGCATGAAGTCGGCCTTCTTCTTGGAGAGGACGACAGAGCCTTCCTGGTCCTCGAGGTGTTCCAGGAGTACTTCGACTTCATCGCCGGGCTTGAGATCCGGATGGTCCTTGAACTCCTCGAGCGGAACCGCGCCTTCGGACTTGAAGCCGATGTCGAGGATCACGAGGTTGTCGCGGATCTCCAGGACCTTGCTCTTGACGATCTCGCCCTCGTCGATCGAGGCTAGCGTACCGGCATAGAGCTCGATCAGCCGCGCCTCTTCCTCGGGCGAGTATTCGTCCTCGTCCCAGCGGTTGTCGCCGTGCGAGAGCAGGCGCAGCTTGCTTCTGTCGTTGTCGCGGCGCGCTGTTTCCACGCCGGTGGATGTCCTTTCTTCTAGCTCGGGCATACCGAAGTGTTTCTCCTGGCCCGCGGTTCTGTTTAGGCTCGCCGCGTCGAGTAAGATGGTATGGGGGCCAAACGCAAGACGCGACCCGCCATAGGTCGCGTCAGCGAACGGCACATGTGAACCTGTAAACATAGTGGCGCCCGGAGGTTACCGCAATAGCACCGTATTTGCGCGGTGGACCCCGGTTCCCCGCGTCCGCGGGAATGACGGTCGCGGTGCCCTACCTGCGTGCGGCGAGCACTTTCGCGAGAGCCACGATCCGCTCGACCTGAGCTTCCTGGGTGAGGTGGGTGGTGTCGATCAACACCGCGTCCTTCGCCTGGACGGTCTGCGTTGCGTCGCGTGCATCGCGGAGAACCAGCCGCTCCGTCTCGGCCGCGATCTCCTCGTCGGTGGGCGGGTGGCCGGAGCGCTGGAGGAGCCGCCGCCGGGCGCGCTCCCACGGGTCTGCCACGAGAAAGACCTTGAGGTCCGCCTGCGGAAATACCACCGTGCCAATGTCGCGGCCATCCACTACGACGCTGTGGCTGGAGGCGGACGAGCGGACCAGGTCGTTCACCCACTCGCGGATACGGGGCATCTGCGCCACCCGCGAGACGTGCCGCGTAACCTCGGCTCCACGCAGCTCATCGTCCATGTCCTCGCCGTCCAGGAGCGGCAGCACCGAGCCGTTGGCCGCGTGCAGCGTGATGGTGCTGACGGCGCGGCGGACGTCCTCCTCGCTCCAGTGCTCCGGGTCGGGAGAGCGGCGCAGCGCCGCCGCGGTAGCGGCGCGGTAGAACGAGCCCGAGTCCACGTGGCAGAAGCCGAGGCGCTCGGCCACCATTCGTGCGGTGGACGACTTCCCTGAGGCCGCGGGACCGTCGATTGCGATCACGATGGCACTCATCTCAACCCACCACCGCAGCGCGGAGATCGTCCCAGAAGGCGGGATACGACACCGCCACGCACGAGGGGTCGTCGATGTCGATCCCGTTCCCGGGGATCGCACCGAGGATGCCGAAAGCCATGGCAATGCGGTGGTCGCCGTGGGTTTCCACCCGCCCCTCGAGCGGACGCTCGCTCCCGTGGACGGTGAAGCCATCGGGCGCCTCGTCGGCATCAACACCTATCGCGCGCAGGTTGGAGACCACCAGCGCGATCCGGTCGCTCTCCTTCACCCGCAACTCCGCGGCGCCGCGGACGCGCGTGGTGCCATTCGCGCGCGCCGCCACGCAGGCGAGGAGCGGGAGCTCGTCGATCATCGACGGGACCTCTTCCACCGGAAGCTCGATCCCGGACAGCGGTGAGGCGTGGACCACCAGGGTGCCCACGTCTTCCCCGCCCTCGCTGCGTCTCCCCCTAGTCTCGACTCGCGCGCCCATGAGCTCGAGCGCGCGGAAGAAGCCGATGCGGGTGGGATTGAGGCAGACGTCAGGGAGCTCGATTGCGCCCTCGTCCGCGAGCGCCGCGAGCGCGGCGAGGAAGGCGGCGGACGACGGGTCGGCGGGGACCGTGATGCAGAGCGGCTCGAGCCGACCGTTGGCGGGCGGCTCGAGCTTCACGGTGCTCCCATCGACCGTGACCTCGGCCCCCTGCGCGGCGAGCATGCGCTCCGTGTGGTCGCGCGAGCGGCTCGGCTCGCGCACCTCCACGCTCACGCCCGCGGCTACGCCGGCGAGGAGAATCGCGCTCTTGATCTGCGCACTTGCCGCCTCGCTCGTCCAGGAGATCGGAGTGAGCGACCCTCCGGTGATGCGCATTGGAAGGCCGTCGCCGCGCTCGAACTCGAAGCGCGCTCCCATGGCCCCGAGCGGACGGGCCACGCGCTGCATGGGGCGACGGCTGAGGCTCGCGTCGCCTACGAAGCGCGAGGTGAAGGGCAAGGCCGCGGTGATCCCCGCCATCAGACGAGTGGTCGTGCCGCTATTGCCACAGTCGAGATCCCCGGCCGGCGCGCGGAGGGAACGCGGGCCGCGTCCCTCGACGGCAAAGTCGGCCGAGAGGGGCGGGACCGCTCCACCCAGCGTTCGGAGGACCGCGGCGGTGCTCTGAACGTCGGCGGAGTCCAGAATGCCGCGGATGGCCGACGTTCCCTGGGCGAGTGCGGCGAGCATCAGCGATCGGTGCGAGATCGATTTGTCGCCGGGGACCTTGATGCTGCCTTCGACCTTCACGCTCCATTCTCCGAGCTCATGGTGCTGCGCCTCCCTTGCAGCGAGGGCGCGCCCGCGCTGCGGGCTCCTTCACGACGCCAGGCGCGAGCGCTGTTCCAGATCGACGCGAGCGCTTCGGAGTCACCATCGCGGAGCGCCGCGCGAAGATCGGCGATCGTGTCACCGAGGAGCTCGAGTGCTGCGTCGAGCTCGTGCGGCGTACCGGAGAGGAGAGTCGGCCACGAGCCGAGCTCGCTCGCCGCGAGTCGGGTAGTGTCACGCGCTCCCGTGCCGATGGTGCGCGCTTCGATTCCGCCGGCGGCGAGTGTGGCGGCGAGCGCGGTGGCGGTGAGCTGGGGGAGCTGACTCACCCAGGCCATGAGCCGGTCGTGGGCATCGGCGGTGCGGTAGTCGACGCGGCGCGCACCCACGGTGTACCAGAGCCACTCGATGCACGAGCGCTCGCGCGAACTGGCGCGCTCCTCGGCGCTGATCACGGCGTCTACGAAGAGCTCGGGGCGCGAGGCAGCGAAACCGGTGTCGTGGGAGCCGGCGAGCGGGTGGGTGCCGATGAGGCGCTGGTGTATGCCCGCAGCCACGGCGAGCGTCTCGCGCGACTGCAGTCCCGAGACGTGGAAAAGGTTTGCGTTTCTCGCGAGGGCGCCGCTGACCTGGTCGGCCACCTGTGCGACGGTACGGATCGGTACGGCGAGCACGACGATGCCTGCCCCATCGCAGGCGTCCGCGATCCCGCCCTCGTCAGAGCGGCCTATCTGGACGCCGGCGGCCGCGGCCTGCTCGCGGTCGGAGGCCGATGGGCTCCATCCCCGGACCTCGACTTCCTGGGCGACGAGCGCGCGTGCGAGGGAGCCGCCGATGCAGCCGAGCCCGATAATGGCAACTGGTCTGGGCGGCATTACCCGGCCTGTTCCGTGGTACGGTTGGGTCCGGCGGCGTCCGGGGATCGGGAGCCGGAGGAGGGCTGAGCACTATCCGTCATGGCGTGGGAAAGTAGCGGGCCGCTTTTCGATCAGGAAGCGCGTTGTGCTTTTCGATTGACAGTCAACGCTGCACTCTGTAGATTGGAGTAGCCCGAACAAGAGCCGAAGCTCGGCTCGCCTCCTGGGTCATACAGTAGTTTAAATGGAAGCCGGTAACTTGTTGTCTTTCAAAGTGTATCAATCGAGACCCGGAGTGGCGCGAGCGGGTGGAGGGTGTGGGCTATGCCAATCACCAGTTACGCGGCGCGCGGATGGCGCGCGGGAGGAGATGGAAAGCTCGAAGAGGAGCATCGCAGGGGTGATGCGAGTCGCCTGTGGTGCACGCGACACCACGCGATACGGCCGGGGGAATCATGAGTAGCCGGCCAGCGAGGAGCTCGGCGGCCTCGAAAGAGGCGACCGCCCCGAGCGCGGCTGCGAGAAAGCGCGGCGCGGTCAGAAAGCCTCGCTCCGCCAGCGAGGCGGCGCCGCGGCCCAAGTCGGCAGCCCGACCCAAAGTGGCGCGTGGGAAGAAGGCTTCGCGGAAGTCGGCGGCAAAGATCGTTGCGGCTACCAAGGCGACCGTGCCGACGGAATTGATGC
Source organism: Gemmatimonas aurantiaca (assembly GCA_044463245.1). Taxonomy (GTDB): domain Bacteria; phylum Gemmatimonadota; class Gemmatimonadetes; order Gemmatimonadales; family Gemmatimonadaceae; genus JADGGM01. The sequence goes on along the minus strand of JBIQMO010000094.1, from coordinate 9,002 downwards.
GAATCCGCGAGCTCGATCCGCAGGCTGCATGCGGACAAGGTACTACGGTGATGCAGCTCTTTAGGGTGGATGACCTGCCTTTCGGAGACGACACCACCCACCTGGTCTTCTTCGACCGCCACGGGTGGTACTGCGCGCACGGCCGGGATTGTCCGGCGGTGGCCGCGGTCCGGAAGCGCTACAAGCAAGTGACTCTGACGAGATAGGTTGGACTGGACATGATAGCGAGACACGAAGCACGCAGCGAACAGCAGATCGAGGACGTGTGGGCGAGGCTTGCAGCGCCTCTTCCTCCTGGTGTAACGGCATGGCGGCAGGACGGGAAACCGATAATGCGCGACGGGAAGTTCTTCGCGCGGTTCGTCTCCTACATCGATGCTCAGACGGTTCGTGAGCGGTTGGACAGCGTGGTTCCCGGTGAGTGGAACCTGACGCTCGAGCTCCTCCCTCCCCCTTCGGCGGGCCAGAGCGACTTCCCCGAGCCCGCGGCATCTGCCTTCAAGGCGCGGCTGCAGATCCTCGGCGTGGTGCGCGAGGATGTCGGTATGGGGAAGGACTACAAGCAGGCCTCTACCGACGCCTTCAAGCGCGTGGCGGTTCGCTTCGGTATCGGCCACGAGCTGTACGAGATGGGGCAGAACTGGGTGCAGATGGACGGCGACGGCAAGTACGCCAAGCCCGTCGAGGATCCCCAGGCGGCCTACGACCGGCGTCTGGCGCGCTCCCGCGCCAAGCAGGAAAACGGCGACGGCGATGACACGGCGGCGGCGAAGCAGCCGCTCGAGTTCAAGCGCGCCACACTCCCGAGCGACGTTCCTCCCTGCCCGAAGTGCGGCGGGAAGATGTGGGACAATCGGCTCGGGAAGCGGAATCCCAAGGCGCCGGACTTCAAGTGCCGCGATCGCGATTGCGATGGCGTGATCTGGCCGCCCAAGCCCCCTCGCGCGGTGGGCAAGCGCACGGAGAAGCGCGAGGAGCCCGAGCCGCAGGAAGCACTCGCCACGGCGGACGAGGCCCCCGCGGAGCTCGGAGAGAACGAGATCCCGTTCTGACGAATCGCGCTACGCCGCATCGTCACGCACCAATACGAACGGGGCGGCCAACGCAGGCCGCCCCGTTCACGCATCCGGGAGTCGCGATGGCATCCGTCAGAGCGGGTCGGGCATCACCGACAAAAATGCGCTGCTGGTGGCCGGGTTGATGGTGAGCTCCGGGTGCTGCCCGTCGTTGAGCGTCACCATGTCGGAGAGGAGATCCTCACTCCCGCCGATAGGGTGCACCAGCAGCTGCAGGGTATTCCCGACCTGGATGCTTCCTCGCGGTACGCTGAGCACACCTGTCGACAGCCCCGTGACGGTGCCGAGTCGATACTTGTGCCCCAGGTAGTAGCTGTAGACTACCTGATCCTCCCAGCCGGTATTCATGACCACGAGGCGGACCGGTTCTCCGCTAGGGTGAACACCGGACGTTCGCGAAGGCTGCCGCCAGCAAGCGAGCGCAATAGTCGCCGCAAGCGTGGCCTTCGCCAATGCACGCTTCCTCATAGACCACCCCCGCTAGGGTGTACTGCGGAGCCACATGAGAAATACGACCGCGAAGGCACTCGGGTTTCCTGGCCCGCTCGGCAAGCGAGCCGTTCGCGACCGTCAGGTACATCGTGCGATCCAACATACGGCGCCGGCATTTAGGGTGCCAGAGGAAGAAACTTTACGCTACGCCAACCGCTCGCGCAGCCAGCGCGCCTCCTGCATCACCGCCTTCGCCAGAGCGCGCGCGACGAACGCGAGCGGTGACTGTCCGCCGAACGCTTCCACTATCGCGTACAGTGATGCCGGCGGGAAGCTGCGTCCGTACGATATGGCGGTGATCTCCTCCCAGCAGAGTGGCTCGAACTTCGACTTGAATGCGTCGAGTCCCTCGAAGTTGTAGAAGCGCCGCCCGTGTGCCCTCACCCAGCGCAGGGTGGCTCGCAGCCAGAGCGGGTTGGGGAGTCGATCGTAGCTCGAGTGGCGTGAGAGTGGAGCGAGGCCGAGCGTGATATAGCTCGCTCCTTCGCGGGCGAGCGAGCGCATGGCTCGGTCGATCAGCATCTCCGCCGTTCCGTTCGGCGCGCCACGTCCGCGGATGATCTGCTCGATGAGCCAGCCGTTGCGCGCCGGTACCGGCGACGCCACCAGAAATCCGACTACCCGTCCGCCACGCTCGGCAACGAAGATTCGCCGATCGGCGAGGCGATCGAGAGTCTCCGGCTCGACGAGAAAATGCAGCGTCGGCAGTCGTCTCGTCTCGAGCCACTCGGCGAGCCGATCGCGCAGCTCCGGTGCGCTGCTGGCGCGAGCCAGAGGCCAGAGTGAAACCGCCACGCCCTTGTTGCGGGCGCGGTTGAGCTGTGCGCGCAGCGACGCCTTGCGAGCCACGATCGCCGGCCAACCGTTGGGATCCCAGCTCGGCTGCGCACCGAGGCCCACGATGCTGTGCTCACTGTCGGACCGGTAGATCGACTCCAGCCTCTCTCCCGCCCCGAAGTAGCAGACCTTGTCGCCAGCGGAGCGCGCGAAGCGCTCGAACTCCGCGGCCACGTCCGCGATGCGCTCGCGCGAGCAGACCGGTGCGCCCGCGACCACGAGAACGTGACCGCTGCACACGTAGCCGACCACGGCATCGCCGCGCTCGGAGAACCAGTGCGCGATTCCCGGATTCAGGATCTGATACGCGGTCGCGTTCCAGCCGTACCGCATGATCAGGTCGCGCGCCTGCTCGAGATGTACCCGGGGCGGGAATCGAACCCGCACTCCCTTGCGGGAAGGAGATTTTAAGTCTCCCGCGTCTGCCATTTCGCCACCCGGGCGGACAACTGAATGCTTCGTTCCGAGCTCCTCCGCGGTCGGTGCTACTGCGCTTGCGACGCCGACGTCGGAAGGTTGGTACCGTACTTGTCGTTGATCGCCCCGGCGATCACGTCGGCGATGACTCCCTGCAGCTTTGCCGAAGGATGCACGCCGTCCAGCGAGAAGTACTCGCCGAAGGGGGCCGAGGGGTCGGCCAGGTTCGGAACGACGGGTACGGCTCCGGACTCGCGCAGTTGCGCCAGCGCCGGATTGGGATCCACGTACGCCCACCCGAGCGCCTGGGCCGCGGATTCTATAACGGCGTTGTAGGCACTCACGGTCTGAACGATGGTCGCGATCTCTCCGGCGTCGAGCACGAAGATGTTGCCAAGCAGGCCCGGATGATTGGGAATCGGTGCGCACGCGATCGTATCGGGCTGCGTACCGGCTCGGATCTCCGGGAGCAGGCGGAAGTCGATGAGCGACTGAGTGGTCGGCGTGCAGCTCGCGTCCACCGTGAGCGGCTTGCCGACGAACGCTTCGGCAGCCGCTTTCACCTGCGGATTGAGAATCGCCACCGCTGGCATGAACAGCGGGATCGCCGTCACGTTCACCACACCAACGAGCACGCCGGCAGAGGGGGCCCCGGGCGCGAAGCGTCCGGACTCCGCCGATCCGGACGGCACGAGCTGCTGCACGAGCTCATTGTAATTCTGGGTGAAGGTCTCCACGTCGGTCACGCCTGGCGACACACCCGGTACCGGCGTGAGGATACCCGCGACGGCGGCGGTCAGCACGTCGTTGTTGCCGATCCACACGCTCGCGAAGGTGGGGCGTGCCTCGAGCGCTCGCTGCACCTGGGTGCGTCCACCGAGGATGATCGTGGAGAGCGCGTTGTTGGCGCCCTGACCCAGTGGATCGGTGGGATCGGAGGAGATCGCGTTGGGCACAGCGACGTTGTTGATGATCGCCTGCCCGTCCACATCAGCCCTGAGGGCGCAGGTCTCGCCGGTTCCATCGCCCACGCGGTGGCCGGTAAGGATGTTGTCGATCGGCGGAGGGCAGCCTGGGAGCCGAAGGTACGGGACGCGGAACGGCGTGCCCATCTTCTGCGCCAGCAGGACGGTATAGCTCTGGCTCTGCGTGGTGGAGTTGATCCCTCCTGACTGCACGCCCGCGGTGATGCTGTTGCCTAGCGCCACGTAGCTCGTGAAGATCGGATCGATGGGCTGCTCGGGGCGCACCAGCTCCTTCGTATCGCTGCACCCGACGATCGTCGCGCCGAAGGCGAGGGCGATCGTTGCGCGGGCGAGCCATGCATTGTGTATCATGATCGTGCTCTCCCTGTGGGTGGGCTGTCTCAGAAGTTGGCTCGGATGCTGAGCGAGAAGACGTTCGCGTTCAGCGTGTAGAAACCGGAGTTGAGCTGCGCCGCCGTTTCACCCGCATGCGAGCGCTCCGCGATGCGCCCTCGCCTTCCGTCGGTGTCCACGCGGAGGTAGCCCGCGTCGAGCGTGTACGTGGGCGAGAGAGGCACGCCGATGCCCACCGTGTAGTTCTTGCGATTCATGTCCGGGAGGAGCGGCGTCACCGTTACGTCCGGCGCAGGAGTGTGGATGTAGTTGAAGCCGACGCGCCCCTTGATCCCGATGGCGAAGGCGCGCTCGATACCGGTGCGGATCGACCAGGAGTCGTCGTAGTCCTCGATCAGCTCTCGATCCGGCGGCGGATTGCTTCCCTGGAAGTCCACCGGGAGCCTGTCGAAGGAGGAGAATCTCGTCCACGACACGCCAGCGGAGATCACGGTGTGAGCGAAGCCAGTGTATCCGAGATCGGCCTGGAGTTGCGACGGGTGCTTGATCTTCGTTGCCACGCCGCGCGAGGAGAGCGGAGCGCCGGGGGCGAACTGCGTCGCGAGCGAATCGTCGAGCCTGGTTCCCCCCGGGAAGCCGAGCGGATTCCCCGCTGGGAGGACGAGACCGGTGGATACCTGCCTGAAGTCGGCATCGGCGTCGTCGTAATCGAAGCTCAGCTGTGATAGATAGCGAAGCCCGAACTCCAGGTTCGGCGTGAGAGCGCCGTGAATGCCCACGTTGAAGCCGAGCGTCGTCGTGCTCCCTTGCAGCTTGGCGCGGGCGAACTCGGTAGCGGCGGGGACGCCGAGCATGCCAAATGTGATCGGAGTGCCGCCCACTACAGTCGCAACCTGCGGCGCGAGGTCGATCGACTGCCGCAGCTCCACGCGCGAGTAGCCGATCACGGGACCACCGCCGATGGACCAGCCGGGCGCGAAGCGATACGCGAAGTTCGGCTGAACGTAGATGGTCTGGAGCGATGCCTTGAGTGCCGAGAAGCGCCCGGGAAAATCATCGCGCCACTGGGACGTGAGGCCGTACGGAACGTACGCACCGACCCCGACTGCCCACCGGCCGCTCTCGTCGGTGTAGTTCACGAAGAGGTGCGGCGGAAACTCCACCGGTGGATCGGCGTGGAAGATGCGACCGGTGGTGTCGGCGGTAAACGATCCGGCCACCGCGATGGCGGCGATGCCCGCGTAGGCCGACCAGCCTGGGATCGTCACCGCCGCAGCGGGATTCCAGTAGATGACGGAAGGGTCGCCGCATGTCGCGGCAGTCGCCGCGGACCCGCGAGTCATCGCGCAGGTCCCGATCTCGTTCAACTGAAACCCTTGCGCGGGAGCTGTCCCTGCTGCGCTCGCGAGGAGGAGGGTTACAAGCGACGTCGTACGAGCCATCCTCATTGCCGGGCCTCCATCGGTGGACTCGTTCATCCCGGTGGCCGCACCGCACGGTAGCGCAACCCCTGGTGCGGGCCGCGGACACATCTGAAAGTTGTGGAAAGAGTACCTCTACCCCGTGCAATAAGCGAGGGGGACCGACGAGCGGAGGCCCGCGAGTGGATCAGGGGTGTACGCCGAGCGCGTGGACGGCGTACCAGGCGCACCACGCGAGGAGCCCCGCGAGCGCGGCATCACCCCCGTTGGACACCGCGCGCCCGTCGGGATCCACGAACTCCGCGGCAAAGCCGTTGTCGAGCGGGGCGCGGCGCAGCCACTGCAGCACCTCGCCGGCGTCGGGTCCGAGGAGGCGCGCGCACTGCTGCGCCAGCGATGCCGGTTCGGTGCCCAGCCCGCGCACGGTGCGGCGGTAGACGGAGTCGTAGCGCTCCACCGCCTCGTAGAGCGGAAGCCAGTAGGCGGATGCGCTCGGGTCGTCTTCGGTGCGGGCGCGGCCCGCGAGGTCGATCGCCGACCCGAAGATGACCTTCCCATCGCGTTCGAGGGCGAAGTGTCGGCGCAGCGCAGCGCGCACGGCTTCCGGATCCTCCACCGAGCGGGCGCTTTCTTCGTCGAGCGTGCGGCGCAGGACGTCGAGCGCCTGCGCGACCACGGCGTTGCCGTGCAGCGTGAATGGGTACGGTGCCGGAGCCCCCGATGGTAGCACCTCGGTGGTGTAGAGCGGTACGTGCGGATCCCGCCTCGCCGCGAGATCGTCCCACGAGGCGTAGAGTGTGTCGGCTATGACCGGCTCCTCGACTATCTGTTCGTCACCAGTCTCGCGGATGTAGCGGTCGGTCGCGATGGCGAAGACCGCGACTCCCTCGAGCGAGAACCCCGGCTCGAAGAGCGTCCCGTCGAAGTAGTGCACTCCGTTGCCCGGTGCGTAGCCGTGCAGCTCGCACGCGCGCAACAGGAGCTCGCGCGCGAGCCCGGCGTCGGCGAGCAATATCGCGGGGAGCGTCCAGGCGAGCGCCTCCCAGTCGCGTACGGTGACGCCGCGTCCGTTCCAGGGCGCGCGCGAGCGGACGAGGTAGTAGTGCGCATCGTCGAGCGCGCGGCCGGCGCCGTAGAAGTAGGCGAACATGAGGTTCCGGTTCACCAGCCGGTCCATACCGTCGTGCCCGACCGTCTGCTCGAGATCGCTCAGCGAGTCGCGCGTGATGGAGAGAAGCTCCGTCCAGCCGCGGCGCCTCATGGCGGCCACCGTCGCTTCCGCGCCGTCGCGCTCCGGACCGGCCGCGATGTAGAACGCCTCGCTCCTACCCTCGCCGGGCGGAAGAGTGAATTCGCGGCGCAGCGCGAAGCTCGGCGCGTCGCCTTCCCGCACCTCGACGCTCACTGAGTCGTCGGCCGCCACGGCGAGCGCGGCGAGCGTAGGCTGCGCGCTTCCCTCGAGGATCACGACATCGCCCGGCGCCACGGCCACGCGATGGGAATCGTCCGTCGCTCGCGCGGAACGGACCCTGATCTGGCGATGGCCCAGCACTCCTTCCAGCGAGAGCGAGATGTTCCGTTCTTCGCTGCCGCGATTCTCTATCGCGATCGCGTAGACGGCACCGGCGAGGTCGGCATCGCGGCCGTGCGGCGCGCAGAGAGTTCCGCGCACGACGAGCGAGTCCACCGTGCAGACAAAGGTCGGGAGCCAGTTGATCGCGCGCTCCCACGCGAGACCGTGCTCGCCAAGCTCGCGCACGGTTCCGTCCACGGCGAGCACCGGCCTCAGCAGCGGCGCGCCCTGCCCCTCCAGGAAGCGGGCCGACCCCGCAAACTCCACCGCGGCGCGCGCGCCGCGGTGCAAGACTCCGAGCGCGTAGAGCGCTCCATCCACCGGGTGAATGCAGGGGAGCGACAGCCAGTGGTTCCCGGTGACCTGCCACGGGATGCTGGATTTCGGGATGGTGCTCAAGCCGGTTGGTTCGTGACGGAAGAGGGTGTCGTGCTGCAGTCGAAACGATGTGCAGGAATATACGCGTGGCGTTGCCAGGCGTCGTGCCGCTGCGGCAGAGCTCGGGAAGAGAGAAGCACTGGAGTGCGACGGCACACGTTGCTACCTTGCCGTTTTCCCCCGACGGCAGCCGCCCGTCCATCCATTCCCTTCCCCACCCCGTTGCCGCGTATCTCACTCCGCGCCGGATCGGAGCGCATTCGCCCCAGCCGCGCGACAATCCCCGCGGTCGCAATCGTGGTCGCGACGATTCTCCTCGCGCTCGTCCCGCCGGCGCCACTCGGCGCGCAGGCGGTGATCGGCTTCGGCGACGATGCCACCACGCTCCCCGCCGGAATGGTCCGTCTCGGCTTCCTCAACGAGTGGATGCGCTTCGACCAGCGCTTCACCGCCAGCGACGGAGCACGGATAGAGACGGAGGCCCGCGTGCGCAGCACCCCGATCGCGCTCGAGCTCGGTCTCCTCGACCGGCTGACGATAGGAGCGATGATCCCATCGGTCGGCACCTACGGGGTGGTCACCTACTTTCCGGCGGGTGCTACTCCCGGTCATGCCGACTCCCTGCGCCTGTTCGGCCAGAGCGCCGTGGGCGATGCGGAGGTGTGGGCCAAGCTCGTCTGGCTCGGCCAGCAGAGCGAGCTCGAAAGGACCCGGCCGAAGGGAGTACACGTTCGCAGCGCGCTGACCGGCCTGGTACGACTCGGTACCGGCTCGCCGGCCCACGCCACCCACCAGCTCGCGATCGGAACGGGCGATGCACAGACGGATGTGGAAGCGGCGTCGCAGTGGGACTTCATCTTCGGCCGCCGCTTCTGGATGAGTCTCGCCGGGCGCTACGTCCGTCAGCTCCCCACCACGCGCGTGGTTCGCGTTGCGCCGCGCGGCGACCCGTTCACCGCAGCGGAATTGGTGGACGCGCGAATCGAGCCGGGCAACTACTACGAGCTGGAAGCGACACCTCGCCTATCCCTCGGCCAGCATTTCATGGTCGGTGCGCGCTACATCCACCGACACGACGACGCGACCAGCTACTCCGCTGCCGGGGGCTCCGCAGGCGGGAGTGCCGACCCCTCGATCCTGAATGTCGCGACTTCCTCGGCGACGATTTACGGCTTTGGAGTGGTCTACTCCTCCGTCGCGTCCTATGCCGCGCGCCGCACTTCCATCCCCGTCGAGGTCACGCTCCAGTACACCCACACCGACCGCTGGCTCGACGGTGTGCCGCCGAGCATCCTCGCCGAGCCGGAGAGATCGACGATCGCCGTCGGTGTGAGGCTTTACGCGCGACTGTGGGGGAAGAAGCGGTAAGGGGCGAGTCCTGGGGGCGTTCGGGGTTCATCGCGCTGGGCCATAACTGCGCACGCGGAGGGCATCGCGCTGGGCCGTAACTGCGCACGCGGAGGGCGCGGAGGGAACGGCGAGAGGACGC